>BTQM01000013.1:0-19686 GCA_036985875.1 Patescibacteria group bacterium | reverse complement strand
GGAAAATATTGCTATCATTTTTCTTGGGAAAGGAAACGGGGTATACGCCCTGAAAGGAGGACGAGATGGAATGGATAGTAAAATCATTGCTTGCAGCAATGGCCCTCACTGTGCAAATTATCCTTATCGGGTTTTTTGCAAGAAACTTCAGCGCAAGGCCTGAACCGCTCGTCATCGCGTGGTTCTCCGGAACGGTTGTTGGTGCAAGTGCGTGGATGGTGTACACGGGACGCATTTCGGAGCTTTCCTTGAGTGGCTCCCTTATCGCCATGGCGATAGCAGGCACGTTTTTTGGAGCGCTTATGAACGTGTTATTTTTCCAAGCTACAACTATTGCGCCGAACCCCGCCTTGCCGGCGGCAATCGTCAATACAAGCAGTATCATGGTATTATTGCTTGTGCCAGTGCTGGCCATAGTGCTGCCAAAGTACTTTGTGGGAGTATCGTTTGACGCATACCATCTCGCGGGCATTGCGCTGACAATAATCGGTGTGGGATTGATCGCATTTCGGCAGTAACAAGGGACCATCTACCCACAAAAGCGGCATTCCTCATGCCGCTTTTTCTTTTTTCCTCTGTGACGCGCGTTCAGATCTTCCCTGCCAAATCCAACCCGGGTTCAAGTGTGTCGCCTCCAGGCTGCCAGCTTGCGGGACACACCTTGCCATCATGTTCACGCACAAACTTTGCGGCCTGCAATTTTCTCACGAGCTCTTTTGCGCTTCGCCCAATACTGTTATCGTTTATCTCCACCGCGCGAAGAATACCGTCGGGGTCGATAATGAACGTCCCGCGAAGCGACATGCCCTCACTTTCAATGTACGTACCGAACGCCTCGCAGAGCACTCTGCGAGGATCAGATACCATAGGGAATTCAATTTTTTTAATAGCGGGAGAAACGTCCTTCCACACCTTGTGTGCAAATACAGTATCGGCGCTCACCGACAACACCTCGGCATCAAGCTTTTGTAGTTCGCTATAATTGTCCGCCATTTCTTCAAGCTCTGTCGGGCACACAAACGTGAAGTCTGCAGGATAAAAAAACAAGATAAGCCACTTGCCTCGGTAATCGGAAAGTTTTATCTTTTTGATGTCGTCTTCATGAAATGCATCCACTTCAAAATCTGGGATTTCATTTCCTATCTCTGCAACATGAACAGATTCGTGGCAAGACACTTTGGGGTGTCCACAATCGCCTGAACAGTTTTTGTAAGATTTTTTATCACACATAATTTTTCCATCTTAAATTTTTAATGTTTCAAAGTTTTGTTTGTAATCTGAAGTTAATATATTACCATATCTGTATATGAAAAAACAGGCAATTATGAAAAACAAAATGGTCGTAGTGCTGGGCCCCACTTCGTCCGGAAAAAGCGACCTGGCGGTCATTCTCGCCAAAGCTTTCGGCGGCGAAGTAGTATCGGCGGATTCACGACAAGTGTACAAAGGAATGGACATCGGGACGGGAAAGGTCACGAAAAAAGAAATGGGGGGTGTCCCCCACCACCTCCTTGATGTGGTAAATCCACGCACTGTGTTCACGGTCGCATCCTATAAACGATATGCGGAAAAAGCGATCAGGGAAATCCTAAAGCGGGGGAAATTGCCGATCATATGCGGCGGCACGGGATTTTATATTCAAGCGATCGTTGACGATATGGAAGTCCCGCGAGTGAAGCCCGACAAAGCACTGCGAAAGAAATTGGGGCACAAAACCCCAAAAGAGCTCTTTGGAATGCTTAAAAAGCTTGATCCCCGACGAGCAAAAAGCATTGATCCTAAAAATCCCCGCCGACTTGTCCGCGCCATAGAGATCGCCACTCATCTCGACCATGTCCCTCACTTAGTGACCAAACCTGCCTCGCAGCAAAGCGGGCGTACGAATAAATATAAGGTTCTGCAGATCGGGGTCAAGACGGCCGACAAAGTGCTTAAAGAAAGAATCCACGTGCGTCTTCTGGCAAGAATGAGGGTGGGAATGGTGGCGGAAGCAAGACGTTTGCACAATCCGCCAGTCGGCGAAGGGCTTTCGTGGAAACGAATGGACGCGCTGGGTCTTGAATACCGTTATTTGGCAAAATTACTAACAGGAAAAATGCTCAGAGGCGAGATGATGGAGAAATTAAATACCGCCATCTGGCAATATGCAAGGCGGCAGAAAACATGGTGGCGACGCGATAAGAGAATAAAGTGGTTTTCTTTAAGCGAGGTGAAGAAAATAGAGAAAGAAGTTGAGCAATTCTTGTTATAAGCAATAAAAGACCGCCTTTATGGGGCGGTCTTAGAGCTTGTCACTCTCACTTCTGATATCGGGAGGTGTCCATCCCCAGATCCAGCGGTCCGGATGCCAAAGGAAGGAGTTCGCTGATGGTAGTAAGGATGATCTTATCTTTTTTTGATGTCGCAAGTATGACTTCCAGATCATAATCGGAAATCTGCGATACCTCGTAAAGGACCTGCCGGCAACTCCCGCATGGCCCAATAACTTCCGTAGTGTCAAAATCTTCTCCGCGTGCAATGATCGCGATCCCGCGAAATTGCCGTATGCCCATCGCATTCGCCCGCAAAACAGCGGCGCGCTCGGCGCAGATCATTGAACCATGCGCGGCATTTTCAAAATTTGTCCCTGCAACCAACTTACCGTCAGCGGTAAAAAGACACGCTCCCACATAAAAATGCGAATAGGGGCTATGGGCATTCTCTATGACCTTTGCCGCCTCTTGTATCGCTTCACGGTGCAAACGTTCCATCAGAAAATACGAAACCTGCTTCATGCTGCTCGCTCCCTCATTTCAAATTTCAAAAAACTACTGATAGTATGCCACAATAAACTGGGAATAGCAGTGCGTGACTATCTTTTATTTATGGCAGGGGCGACAGGAATAGAACTCCTCGGAAACCCACGGTTTTCCGACGTCCCGCTGAAAGCGAGACTGCCTTCCTCCACGGGGAAACAAATGTTTCCCCGACCCCTTTCCTGTTCAAGTCCTGTCATCGTTCCAACATAAACAAAAACCACATCACCAAAGATGTAGTTTTTGTTTATAGCAGGGGCGACAGGACTTGAACCTGCAACCTTCGGTTTTGGAGACCGACGCTCTACCAATTGAGCCACGCCCCTTTGTTTAAACAGCGGAAAGACATTGCCTTTCCGCTGTTTAGTATAGCAAAAACTTTCACCAGATTCTATTTCTTGGCTTTTTGTGTGCAGTGTGTTTTCTACACCTACTGCCCCTCGGAAACCCAGCTACTCCGTGCGTTCACTTTAAACGGTCAAGCCGTCAGTCTTTAGGCACGGACGCTCTAGGGCGGTTTTCCAACAGGCTTTGCCCTGCCTTCCTCCACGGGGAAACAGGTGTTTCCCCGTCTGTCCGCCTTTGGCGGAACCCCCTTCCCGCAGGTGGTGTAGAAAACTACTTCTTGACTTCTTTATGTGGTGTATGTTTTCTACACCACCTGCAAAACTTCTTGAGTTCTATTTTGCGCTCCACCAGTTTTTTGTTTTTCCTGCTCCAGTAGTTGATGCGCTTACAAGTCTGGCATGCAAGTTTTATAAGTTGTTTTTGTGGCATAAGTTTAAAATATAGAATAACCATCCCTACTTCATGACCATAATGCCCCTTAGGGTAATATAAAACGAGAGAAAAGGCAACATACCTTTTGCATCCCTTTGTTCTGTGCGCCGGGCAGGATTTGAACCTGCGTAGGGCTAAGCCCGTCAGATTTACAGTCTGATGCGATTGACCACTCCGCCACCGACGCAATTACCGCCCTACTATAGCACCTAGGGCGGTAATTTTCAATTCCAAATATATATTTTAACTGTTACGACAATACTTTTTGTCTCTTTGGGGGTTTCTTCTTTTTTGAAGCTGCTCGACGGCCACCCTTCTCCACGGCAATAACGATCTTGCTGTTCTTCATTCCCACCGATACGGAACCTCCAGAGAGTACTTTGTTGGAGATCATGAGCAGGGCGACGGGCGTCAATATCTTATTCTGGATCAAACGCTTAAGCGGACGGGCACCGTAGTGGGGATCATATCCCTCCTTTGTCAGATAAGAGATGACATCGGTAGAAACGCTAAGCGTGATCTCTTTATCCAGAAGTCGCTTCTTCACGATGTCAATTTGGATCTTTACGATATCACGTATTACCTCGGGCGTCAGAATATCAAACATGATTATCTCATCCAGTCTATTGAGAAATTCCGGTCTGAAGTGCTCCTTAAGGATACCCATCACTTTTTCTTTCGCCCCTGCGTAATCATTCCTCGTGTTCGCATTGTCAAACCCAATCGCTTCCATTTTATCTATATATTCGGAACCAATGTTCGACGTAAGAATGATGATAGCGTTTTTGAAGTTCACCGTGCGGCCTTTTGCGTCGGTCAAACGACCATTATCAAGCACCTGCAGAAGAATATTGAACACCTCCGGATGCGCTTTTTCTATCTCATCAAATAAAATAACGGAGTACGGCCTGTGGCGAACCAGCTCGGTCAAATTGCCTCCTTCTTCGTGCCCCACATAACCAGGAGGAGAACCGACAAGCTTGGAAACTGAGTGCCGTTCCATGAACTCCGACATATCGATCCTAATGAGCGCTTTCTCGTCGTTGAACATGAACTCCGCAAGTGCCTTAGTAAGCTCCGTTTTCCCTACCCCGGTCGGACCAAGAAAAATAAATGATCCAATCGGGCGATTGGGGTCGGCAATTCCCGCGCGTGATCTTCTGACCGCGTCGGAAACTTTCTTGATCGCATTGCTCTGTCCAACGACGCGTTTGGAAAGCTCTTCCTCCATCCTCCCCAGCTTCTCGCTTTCTTCTTCAAGCATCTTCGTGACAGGTACTCCCGTCCAACGCGCCACGACATCGGCAATATCATTCTCCGTTACTTCTTCCTTGAGAATGCGCCTTGATTTTTGAAGTTTCTTTAACCTGCCAGTTTTCGCTGCAAGGTCACTCTCAAGTGTGGGAACCATACCGTAGCGGATCTCCGCCGCGCGCGTCAAATCTGGCTTAGCTTCCGCTGCCTCCGCCTCAAGGCGGAGCGTTTCCAATTCTTTTTTGATCGCCTTTATGTCCGTCAGGATCTCCTTCTCATTTTGCCACTTGAGCTCCAGCTCGCGCGTTTTTTCTTTCAAATCGGCGATCTCTTTATCAATTTTTTTAATGCGTGCCGTAACGGTCCTTTTGCCATCTCCGCTGCCGCTCACGTCTTTTTTAAGCGCCTCTTTTTCTATTTCAAGACGCATCGTTTTTCTGTGCGCTTCTTCAAGAACGGGAGGCTTGGTCTCAAGGGATATGCGAAGTGATGACGCTGCCTCATCGATCAGATCAACCGCCTTGTCCGGCAAAAACCTGTCGGTGATGTAGCGGCTGCTTAGGCTCACCGCGGACAAGATAGCATCATCGGTGATCCGCACGCCGTGAAAAAGTTCGTATTTTTCCTTGAGCCCACGCAGAATAGCAACGGCATCTTCAAGAGACGGTTCATTGACGTACACTGGCTGGAACCTCCTCGTCAACGCCATGTCTTTCTCTATGTGCCTCTGATACTCTTTGGTTGTGGTCGCGCCAATGGCACGGAGCTCGCCGCGCGCTAGGGCGGGCTTCAGCATATTAGACGCATCCATGGCGCCTTCCGCCGATCCTGCCCCCACGATCGTATGGATCTCGTCTATGAAAAGAATGATCTTGCCTTCCGACCTCTCTATCTCTTTCATGATCTTTTTCAAACGATCCTCAAACTCACCACGGTATTTCGTGCCCGCGATAAGCATTCCGAGATCAAGGGAAACGAGCTCTTTGTTCTTGAGAGATTCGGGAACATCACCTTTCGCCATACGTTGCGCCAATCCCTCCACAACCGCCGTTTTCCCCACGCCGGCCTCCCCTATCAAGATGGGGTTGTTTTTCGTTCGCCTTGAGAGAATCTGCATGATCCTTCCTATCTCGGCGTCCCGCCCGATGACTGGGTCCAATTTGTCTTTGGAAGCAAGCATGGTCAAATTTCGCGTATATTTTGCAATCGCGCGAAGGGGACGAGGAGACTCCGCTTCGCTGATATTGCTGTTACGAAGCTCCTCTAGGACTCTTAGGACGCCCTTTTTGTCTATGCGAAAACGAGCAAGAATCTCCCTCGCCTGACCAGGCACATCAAGGATCGCAATAAAGAGATGCTCTGTCGAGATGAATTCGTCTTTGAGATCTGTCGCGACCTTCCCGCTCCCTTCAAGCACGCGACCAAGCTCCGGAGTAAGATAAAGCTGATAAGAAGGAGACAGTACGTTTTCTGTAGTACTTGATTCAATTGTCTCTAACAAAGTGTCCGTGAGAAGAATAGTATCTATCTTGAGCGCATCCAAAATAGAGAGGACGATACTCTCTTCCTGAAGAATAAGCGCCGCGAGGAGATGGACGGGATCCACGTTGTTCTTGCCGTGCTCGATAGCAAGCTCATGTGACCTTCGTACTGCTTCACGCGCCTTGGATGTGAAATTGTTAAATGGAGGCATGGTAGTAAAATAAAAAATCAAATATTAAAAATGTTCATTGCTCTTATAATACAATTTTAATTTGTTTTAGTCAAGCGTCCATTCAATTTCATACCGTCAGGTCTTCAGAGAGATCGACTGTCGGGCTCCGACACCACTGTCATTTCCTGCACACCGCCGTTTTCATCATCGGCCACCACAACATCAATGAGGCTCTCCAACGCTCTCTTCACCTCATTGATGGGAACTGCGACAAACGTCCCATCACTCAAAAATATATTAATGCCCATAACATCTCCGTCGGTATTTATCAGCGGTCCGCCGACACTCGCTTTGTCTATAGGAACAGTAGTTCTTATATGCGCCAGACGCTCCTCTGTTGCATCGCCCTCTCCTTCGGCAACCGTTTCAGTATCCAAACGAGATACAATGCCTATAAAGACCGTGGCACCATTCTCTCCACCCAGCACGATAATGGTTTGTCCAAGTTTTATGCTATCCGAGTCGGCCAAGGCAGCAGACGCAAGAGTAAGTTTTTCTTCTTCCTTTGATATTTCACCAGACTCTCCGTCACTCTCGTTTGACGGCTTTTCTGTGGCGGAATATGCCAAGTCCATCTTTACGATCACAAAGTCTTCGCTGTCCTTATATACTATTTCTATCGGAATTAAGCGGCTGCCATAGAGCGCAAAGAGGTTGCCGTCCGCTCCCGCCATCTTTGCCTTATCGGTTACAACAAGACCATCGTCGGAGATAACTACTCCCATACCAAGTGACTCCTCCTTACCGCCACTTACCGCTCTGACTAATCGGACAATACTTTTTGTATTTTGCTCTATGGCGCTTACAATGAGATCTTCTTCCTTCGTAATAATAGTTTTGGTTATGATGGTTGTTTTTTGGCCCTCACCGGGAACAACAACTTGTATCGTTTTTTCCACAACTCTGTTGATCGTCTGCGTCACACCCGGTGGCGCCTGATCCATAAGCGTTACAGTCACGATACCCGTGGCGATAGATGTGACAAAGCTCACCAAAAGCGTCAGAAGTACTATCTGCGTTTTGTTAAGATGCTCCATTGACTCTATGATACAAAATAACAAGTCGCGAAGCAAGAATGAAAAAGCGGTGTTACAGAACGCTATTCCAACTTTTAACGCAAAAAACTCCCGGTCTTTTAAGACCGGGAGCGCGTTAGCTGGTATTAACCTACAAGAGGGCAAGTTAATACTGCGTGTCTTCGTCGTCGCAATCTTCGGGAAAAACATCCTGAAGCATTCTCATACTCGCTTCCCCTTGAAGCGTGATGTAATACGACGCGCCATCCGCATTCTTTTCAACAAATCCCTTCGACTCCAGATAGTCAAGATGGCACTTTTTATATCGGGTGCCATTGCTTGGAGGGAAAGACTCCTCGCCACTTATGTGTGCGTGCACATCCTTCAAGGTAAATTCCGACGAGTCGATTTCATCAATCAGCAAGAGGAGTTGCAATGCTTTCTCCACTCTTTGATTTTGCATTCGTTCATCCTTGGCGGGTTTGTCCACAAGATAATCCGTCAGGATGTTTGATGGTGTTGTGATCATTCAAAAGCCTCCTTTCGTAAACACGAATAAGTACGTCTCCAAATGAAATGATTGCACATTATGCAACGATTGTCAAATTTTCGTGTGGTACCTCCCCTGCGCATATTACTTCCTTGAGAGTTCTCCCGAAACACCTAACCACCAATCCCCCCACCCGTTTCGACTAAATAGATGGACACGAGGGGGATTTGAGTACTCGGCAACGTATAGTGCCTCTTTTACACACATATCAAGCTCTTCTTTATTGCCAGCAACGAAGAGTGACGAGCCCGAACTATCTGTCTGCCATGGAACAATAAGGATCGGAAAAGCGATATGCGATACGGACTTACTCAAGTCTTGCGAAAGCTCTTCATCATCCCTTTTGTCTATGTCAAATTCGTAGATATGGTCAACGCCTTTAAGTATTACCAAGGGCATAAGATATCCTCCTTGCAAAACAATACCCACAAACACTACTATACTTGCTTTATCCTTTCAACCTTTCCGCGCCCTCACTCCAATCAATCGCGTTCATGAAACTCTCAATGTAGCCACCGCGATTCAATCCATAATCCAGTATAAACGCGTGCTCAAACACATCCATTACCAAAAGTGGCACCGCACCGACAAGGTGCCCCGAGTCATGCTCGTTTATCCATATGTTAAAGAGCCGCTCCGCAGGCTTGTCATAATAAAGGATAACCCATCCTATGCCGCGCATCGCGCCCATTGCGCGGAAATCCTTTTCCCACATTTCGTACGAGCCCCACTCAGCAACAATTTTTTCATATAACTTCGAACCTTCCTCCAACTTCCTCACATCTTTGCCCATGTTGCCGAAGTAAAGCTCGTGCAACCGCATACCGTCCCACTCCCAGCCAAGTCTCCGGTTGAGCTCCGCAAATTCCGGCACACTCCACTTGTCGTCCTTTTCCATCGCAATCAGGATATCATTCAGCTTGTTCATGTTGGTAACATACCCCTCGTAGAGCTTGAAATGATTCTTGAGGAGTTCGTCGGAAAATCCTTGCATTCCGAGTAAGTGCTCATAATTTTTCGCTTTATACATAAATGTTTTTATTTTTTCAGCCATAGGCTGATCAGCCTATGGCTGAAATTATTAAATATTTAAACTTGTATTTTTTTTATAATGCCGGGCAGTACTTTCAAAACATGGCCAATGTCTTTCTTCTTCGTTTCTCTGCCCAGACTAAATCGTACGCTGCCCTCGCTCTGAAGCGGTTTT
Source organism: Patescibacteria group bacterium (assembly GCA_036985875.1). Classification (GTDB taxonomy): domain Bacteria; phylum Patescibacteriota; class Minisyncoccia; order Phycocordibacterales; family UBA1539; genus BTQM01. The sequence goes on along the minus strand of BTQM01000013.1, from coordinate 10,370 downwards.
CTCTCTAGCGCCATAATAACATACGAGGACTCCTGGCTCCTGCTCTTGCACGCACTTGCCGCGCTTGCTGATACCCCCTTCGCATCAAGTTCAATCACCAACTGCTCGCTGTCTATATTTGGAATGGAGACATTGATGTTATTGGGTAAGCGCTCTTTCTCATCACCATTCAAAATGCTCTCCGGAATTTTATAAAGAAGATCCTTTATAAAATAATCGCGTAATTCGGTTAACCGAACGATTTCTTTCTTTTTCATCTTTTCCGCCACGCAAAGCGCCTCCGCAAGCCCGACGATACCCGGTACATTCTCAGTGCCGCTACGCAGTCCGAATTCCTGTCCGCCACCGCGTGTGACAGGAGCAATGCGCGTTTCCCTTTTTACATACAGTGCGCCAACGCCTTTCGGTCCATAAATTTTTGAGCCATTGATGGTCAGCAGGTCAACTCCGAGACGCAGAACGTTCATGTCAAGATAATTTGCCGCTTGGCACGCATCAGTATGAAAAAATGGATATTCCCCGCCATGCTGTTTTTTCCACCCGCGTATGATCTTCGCAATCTCACGTACCGGCTGGATCGTGCCGATCTCATTGTTGGCATACATGATGGACACGAGGATCGTCTCTTTCCGAAGCGCTTCTTTCACTTCTTTTGGGTCAACGATCCCTTCCTCGTTCACACCAACATAAGTAACATCCACCCCTTCTTTTTCAAGCGATTTGCAAACATTCAAAACAGCCGGATGTTCAATAACGCTCGTAACAATGTGTGATTTCTTCGCACCTCCCTTGGGCAAGGTCAGGCCTTGCCAAGATTTGACCACGCCAAGAATCGCTAAATTGTCGGATTCTGTCCCGCTTCCCGTGAACACGATCTCGTCAGAGTGCGCGTGGAGGAACTTCGCGATCTTGCCACGCGCGCCCTCCACCGCCTCTTTTACCACGAGGCCTTCTTCATACAGCGCACTCGGATTACCGAAATGTATATCAAAAAATGGCGTCATCGCTCGCCTTACCCTGCTATCAAGAGGCGTTGCCGCCGCGTGGTCTAAATAAATACGCTTCATTCCCTATATTGTACGCCGTTTGTATGCTTTTGCAAAAAGCATGTCCTTGTTGTATACTGTCTGTTCGTATGACAATAGACGCTATTACAATACTGTACATTCTTTTGGGAATATTGGCACTCCTGATCGCATGGATCATACGGCTTGAGGTCCGAATAAAGCGCCTATTGGCGGGGAAGGGCGGCAAAAGTCTGGAAGATACGATTTTGCGTGTCCGAGCCGACGTCCAAACGTCAGAAAATATCCACAAAGAAACCAAGGGTCGCCTTGAGGATATTGAGAGGCGGCTGCGAAAAAGCGTCCAGGGAATTGACACGCTAAGGTTTAGCGCTTTTGATGAGGGAGGCAATCAAAGCTTCGCCACTGCCTTTCTAAACGAGGAGGGGGACGGTGTGGTAATTTCGAGTTTATACGCACGAGAACGGGTGGGCATTTTTGCGAAGCCCATAAAAAATCACTCTTCCGAGTACGAGCTGTCAAAAGAGGAAAAAGACGTACTCAAAAAAGCGAAGATTTCTTAAAAGGAGTGTGGGGATTAGAAATCGAAGATCAGGCGCGTTCGTCCACGCATTTTTTATTGTATCCCAAACAACATGCCGGAAAAAGACGATAAACAAAAAAATAGTAGTGTCGTCCCCCGCTCCCCCATTATTGTTATAATGGGGCATATTGACCATGGCAAATCCGCGCTTTTGGACTACATAAGAAAGAGCAACATAGTGGGGGGAGAATCCGGCGGTATCACACAGCATCTCTCCGCCTATGAGGTAGAACACATAACGGAGAGTGGCACATCTCAACAAATCACGTTCCTTGACACACCTGGACACGAAGCATTTTCGCGCATGAGATCCCGCGGAGCAACGGTTGCGGACATAGCTATACTCGTCGTGTCCGCGGAAGACGGAGTTAAACAACAGACAAAAGAAGCGTTTGCTTCCATTAAAAAGGCCGGTATCCCTTTCATCGTGGCAATCAACAAGATAGACAAACCCGCAGCGGATGTGGAGAGGACGAAGCAAGATCTCTCGGAAAACAAGATATATCTTGAAGGATACGGGGGTGATATCCCTTATATTCCCATATCCGCAAAAACGGGTGAAGGAGTAAGTGAGCTTCTTGATATGATGCTTCTTGTCGCGGAAATGGAGGGACTCACGGGCGACCCTCGCGCCGAGGTGGAGGGAATCGTTATTGAATCACACATGGATGCAAAAAGGGGGATCGCAGCAACGCTTATCATAAAAAACGGTGTCTTAAAAAGGGGCGTATGTGTGGTAGCGGAAGAGAGTTTTTCTCCCGTGCGTATTTTTGAAAATTTCTTGGGGAAAGCAATAGGAGAGGCATCGTTCTCCTCCCCAGTGCGAGTGTTCGGTTGGAACAACACACCTAAAGTAGGATCAACGTTCACTTCATGCGCAACGAAAAAAGAGGCGGAACGGCACACGAAAAAATATTTGGAAGGACGAACGTCGAAGAAGGTCGCGCCAATAGCGATGGAAATCAAAGAAGAGGCAGTGGTAATTCCTCTCGTTATAAAAACCGATGTCTTGGGTACCCTCGAGGCAATAGAAAAAGAAACGGAAAAGCTTCGCCACGACAGCATACAGTTAAAAATCATACACAAAGGCGTGGGAAACATCAGTGAAAATGATATAAAACTTGCATCTGGCACGTTAAACCCCATTGTACTCGGATTTAATGTAAAGATAGACAAGAGCGCACTAGATATCGCTGGAAAATTCGGGATTACGATAAAGACCTTTGATGTCATATATAAGCTCACAGAGTGGCTCACGGAAGAGTGGAAAAAGAGAATCCCGAAAGTCACCGTGGAAGAAGTCACGGGGAAAGCGAAGATTATAAAAGTGTTCAGTCGCACGAAAAACAAACAAGTGGTGGGCGGTAAGGTTGCCGAAGGAACTCTTCAGAGAAAAGCGAACGTAAAAATTACAAGAAGGGGGAACGAAATAGGTATGGGGGGGATCTTGGAGCTGCAGCAACAAAAGATAAAGACGGATAAGGTTGAAGAGGGAAACGAATTTGGCGCCATGATCGAGTCTCGTGTTGAAATATCGCCGGGGGACATGATAGAGGCCATTATTACCGTTGTAAGATAGCAGGTGCTTTTACATAAAATCTTCCACGTAAGTCTAAAAATATCCCATAAAATTTATGACGTTGAGGCAAGAAAAGGTAGCTGAGGTTTTAAAAAGGATTACCGCGCAATTTTTACAAATAGAATCCGGGAGGCAATCCCTAATAACGGTTACGAATTGTAGGATCTCGCCCGACCTAAGGAAAGCGACGGTCTTCATAAGCGTTCTACCTGAAGACAAAGAAGAGGTGGTGTTGAAATTTGTGAAAAGGAAACGAACTGACCTTAGGGATTACCTGAAGTCACATACGAGATTAAAGGTTCTCCCATTCATTGATATCCAAATAGACCTTGGCGAGAAAAATAGACAAAAAATTGACGAGCTCTCAAAAAATCAGTAAAATATATATTGGATTCTCCGGTGGTATCGGCTCGGTGGCGAAGTGGTAACGCAACGGTTTGCAAAACCGCTATGCGGGGGTTCGATTCCCCCCCGGGCCTCATGATGGTACGACGCAGACCTTTTTACATTTTTTAAAGTAAGACAGTGCCCGGGTGGCGGAATTGGTATACGCGCAACACTTAAAATGTTGTCCCTTACGGGATGTGGGTTCGATTCCCACCCCGGGCATCATCCGCCCATAGCTCAGTTGGTAGAGCAGTCGCCTCTTAAGCGAACGGTCGTAGGTTCAAGTCCTACTGGGCGGATACGAATGGCGAGAAACACGCAAGGGGGGGTAATCCTCCCTTAATGTGTTGTGACGCCGGGGTGGCGAAATTGGTAGACGCGCCAGTCTTAGGAACTGGTGGAGCAATCCATGGAGGTTCGAGTCCTCTCCCCGGCACAAATTATAAATTAAATTTATAATATAAAGAACTATGAATAAACAAAAAAAAGAATAAAAGTAGGAGGATTATTTATTACACACTGCTAGTAATAGTGAGTATATCTTTAATTTGGTTTTATAATTACTCAACATCAAAAACGGAATGCCAGAAACAGGTTCGGTACAATTCTTACTCTACTCGCCCTAGTAACTTTTCTCTGAGTAAGCCGTTTCATCAAACTTTTGAGTCACGCGAAGAAGCAGTAAAAGCTTGTATGAGATACAAAAAAGACGGTCAGCACGAGGAAGCATTGAGAGAGATTCAACCTCTTGCCCCTAGTAAAATATAAAAGGCTTATCAAATATATGAAAATAGCTTGTCTAGGTTGGGGATCATTAATTTGGGACCCCAGAGATTTAAAAATACAACGAGAGTGGTTCCATGACGGTCCCATCTTACCAATTGAGTTCACGAGGCGATCTAACGATGATAGAATCACCTTGGTTATTGATGATAATGAAAACGAAGATACTCAAGCAGTGAGAGTTCTTTGGGCGTTAGTGAGTACGAGAGACGACAACGAAGCTCGAGAATCTTTAAGAAAAAGAGAATTTTCAAAATCTAACATTGATAATTTTGATTTTGATAAAAAAATTCCAATTCTTAAAAAAGATGAAAGTATTAGCGGTGATAAAACAAAGTCAAAAATCCAAGATTGGTTAGTATCCAAGGACATAGATGCCGCGATCTGGACAGGGCTTACTTGGAACAAGAAACATTTTGATGGGAAAAGATCAAATAAAGAGGAAGTGGTAGATTACCTGAAGTCCTTGAAAGGAGGAGAACGTAATCACGCGGAAGAATATATCAGAAATGCTCCGCCCCAAATTGACACGATCTATAGAAGAGCGATTGAAAAAGAGCTCGGGTGGACACCTAAAAAATAATAATCAAGAAATCATATGACGCTCCCTAAATCAACAAAAACTACATATATATTATGGGCCGTCGCTGGTATTGCAATCTTTGCACTCATTACGATTTTCGGTTTTAAGATATTTTATGGGTTTGTGGTGCCGCAAGCGCAGGCAATCAGTCAGCTTGGTATTTTCATTATCCTCGGGTTTGCCTTTGTCGCGGGCATTGCTGCATTCTTTTCTCCTTGTCCTTTTGCGGTTTTTCCCGCCTATATTGCTTACTACCTTAACTCAGAAACATCACATGCCAATGAAGCCACAGACAAGAGAATAAAACTGCGACATGCAATAAAAATTGGTTCTATAGTGTCTTTGGGTATTTTTTCTTTCTATCTTGTTGTCGGCGTTATCTTGGCTATATTTGGAACCGCCCTTGCCTCATACACCAATTGGTTGAAGTTAGCCATAATTCCACTTTTCTTTATCTTTGGTATTATGCTTGTTCTCGGCAAATCATTCGGTACGGAAAAACTCGACAAACTAACAGGTATCGTTGCAAAGCGAGCGAAAGGAGGCAAGCATTTTCTTAATATGTATTTGTTTGGTGTTGTGTATGGTATTGCCGCCGCCGCTTGTCATCTCCCTATTCTTTTGGTACTTGCTCTCGTACCTATTCTTGCAGGCAACGTTTTGGTAGGGTTCGCCACTTTTGTGGCGTATGCGCTTGGCGCATCGTTTCTTCTTGTCGCCTTTACTGTTCTTGCCAGTAGAAAAAAGAAGTTTCTCATCAATAATTTAGGACTATACGGCTATAGAGTTAAAAAGGTCTTTGGTTTTATATTTATTTTAACAGGCGTTTATCTCGTTAGTTTTTATATAATATTTGCCATGTAATTATCAGATAAATAATTAAAACATTATGAATAAAATAATCATTCCATTATCAATTATAGTAGCCGCCGCACTTATTGGAGGGACGGTTTTATTCTCTGGAGGCAATTCAGCGTCAAATGAACAGTTGGTGGCAGCATCTAATAATTTACGAAAACTTGAACTTTCAGTGCCTGGCATGTTTTGCGCTGGGTGCACCGCAAGTGTTGAAGGTTATATATCATCAGTTCCAGGGGTAAGGCGAGTACAAGCACGTCTTTCTCCTGAAAAGTCTGCCACCGTTGTTTATGATCCTGATATTATTAGCAAAGAATCCATCGTGAAAAACAGTATTTTCGATGTGTATGGCGTAGACATTATTTCAGATGATCAATTCACTGGATCCGTGTTGCCTACTGGAAGTGAGGATGGTGTCGCCATACCCCAAGATATTCAAAATAAATCACAAGAAGCAGTTACCCTTCTGGGGCAAAGAGTGGCTGAAGGAAAAGACGTTAGTACCGCCCAAAGTTTATTCAATCAAGTTAACAGTAATATAGAGCAGGGAAATTTTGCTAACGCTAACTCACTGCTTGATGTTGTTATTAATTCATTACAAAATTTATGAACAAGATAAAAATACAAGAAGTTACAGCAGAGGGTTGCAGTAAATGTGCAAAAACAAAAGAAATTTTAGAAAACGAAATTAAGCCTAATTTTCCTGAAGTTGAAATTGAATACATTGACATGATCTCCGAACAGGGTCAGAAAATGGTACAGAATTATGGGATTATGTCCTCTCCAGGGATAATCTTAAATGGAGAATTATTTTCGATTGGTGGTCTTGATAAAGATAAATTGATTGAGAAAATAAAAGAATCTGCATAAATCAGTTATATTTCATCGAAGCCACAGAGCGAATACGCGCAACACCGTAGAGGCTCTGCGAGCTTTGCGAGCGACCAATGCGAGATGATTGCGTGTGTGAGCGGAGTATGGAATTACCACAAAACTCGGAGAGGAAGCGCCTCGGGCCGCCGCGAATGACGGAGAAAAGGGCGAACACAATATAATCGCTTATGCTATACTCTATTTATAAGCCCTTTTCGTAGGAGTGAAGCGGTGGAAGCAAAACCACAGAATCCGAGTGTACGATTTGGTTCAAAACTACCACGCGCTCCGCGCGTGCGTCAGATATTCCGTTCAAAAAAGGTTCGAACGAAGGGATTAGTATTTCTGCACTACGAACGAAGTGAGAGAACTGGCGGGGAGAGGACTCGAACGGGAAGGCGGTTCCGCCAGAGACGGACAGGCGGGGATATGGCGGAATTGGTAGACGCGCTAGCTTCAGGAGCTAGTTCTCGCAAGAGAGTGGGAGTTCAACTCTCCCTATCCCCACAAATTTAAAATACTCTACCTATAATATCACCCGAAAGCCGTCAACGTGGTAGGTTGACGGGACTTATTGCTTATTCGAAAATGCTTGACTTTTTTGCTGTTTAGTGCATAATTATACACAGATATGTTTGGGTAATTTCTTGTTTTTTGACAAATTGAAGAGGAGAAATACGATGAACGACAAAACGAAAGAAGCGGTTCAACTGGCGCCAAAGAAGCCAATCGGGCAGCTTAAAAACTACGCGTGTGCAATGACGGCTAACGCGCTTGCGATAACTATCGCGTACACCTCTGCGTACTTGCTTGGACTCAACTTGTGGCTCACAGCGTCAGTAGTGCTCGGAGTGCTCTACTATGTTGGGTATCGTAGATTCCGGAAACTTGAAACCGGATTCAACGGCATCCCCGAATTTTTGAGAAACAGGGTGCGATGGTTTACTTTCCCCGAAGGGTGGGTGTGGGTGCCATCTCTTATGAGCGTCGTGAGTGTTGATATGCGCGAACGTACAGCGGACATTAAGGAAGCAATCGTTATCTCAAAAAACAACGTCCGTATGCAAATCGATACGAGGCTGATGTGGCAAATCATAGATCCGTACCAGACCCTTGACATTGGGGAAGATGTGGTAAAAGACGGTCTAAGAGACTTGGTCGTCAATACGCTTCGTGAAGAGGCAAGGAAGCACACCGACAAGGATCTCATGACCAAAGAGATCAACCTCGGTGCCAAAATAAACAAAGCCGCGGATGCAAACTCCGACAGATGGGGCATCAAGACGGTACAAGTGCTCGTTCCCAAAGTTGTCCCTGCCGCCGATAATGTAATTGAGGCGTGGGAGAGGGAGAGTATTGAAGAGCGGCAAGCCAAGAGTGAAGCGATAGAGAACGAGCATTTCATTGAACGCGTTGAGCGAATGAGCGATGGCGGAAACAAGATGCCATATGAGATCGCGGCAGCATTTTTCCAGACGGAAAGAGGCAAGCAAAGTCCAGTCCGCAAGCTCATCATTGAGGGAGATAAGGGAAACCCTATCGTGAAAGCGGGAGCAGCGGTCAACGATGGACTCATCAATCAGCCAACAAAGGAGAGTGAATGATGATACATCAAGGATCGGTCACCAAGCCAAAGAGAGGGCGCGTTGTGATCCCTGCCGCCATTGCATTCCTTGTCGCAGTAGGGCTGGGTCTCACTCCTCCTTACGGAGAGAAGGCGGAAACACCTGCTTCGGCGGAGAAGGCCATAAAGTGGGACAGGGAGTTCTCTATCGTTGTCCCGCAGGGCAAGTGGAAACGCTACACGCTGCCTAGAAGCCGCAGGGAGTATATCATCCAATTTGAGTGTTTGACGAAAGGAAAGATAAAGACACCAAAAACAGGAAGGATATATTCTTGCAGCAGCGCCACGAAGGACAGCTGGATGGGCGGCAACGACCCGTACCTGTATTTCCGCTCAGCGGAAAAACGTTTTATGACCGTCATCATACGAATAAAGTATGATTAGGTCATATCCCCCTACGGAAACGTAGGGGGATATTTTTTTACCTTTTCGGAAAAGGAACTATGCAAAAACCGCCTTGGGGAGGCGGTTTTTCTTTGTCATCAGATACAAAGAGTATTATCGGGGAATAACGGACGTATCAATACCGAATGTGGATGCAATGAGACGCATGATGCCAAACACCGCAACCATGATAAATATGCCTATGATTCCCCAGACCATGTGCTTTTTCCCCTTGTCTCGCGCGTCCACGCTGTCATAGTCTCTTATGAACTCAAAAGTTCCCCAAAGAAAATACACGATGGCAAGCGCAAACAAAAGCATAATGAGCGGATTGAGTATCTGCTCATTGACCTTTGCAAGAAATGTATCTACTTCGTCCATATATCGCGGTTATAAACGATTAAAATCCGGGAACAAAGGGGGTAGTGGGAGCAGTCGGAGCAACAGCGCTCAGCCCGAACGTATTGACGAGTACGTTCACCAATCCCCACACGGATACCATGGCAAACAGCGCGATGATACCGTAGATCATCATACTGCGACCGTTCGCACGCGCTTCTTGGTCATCACCTGCCATCACAAACTTGAGTACGCCCCAGATGAAATACAACGCTCCGAGCCCGATCAGAAACGGAACGAGTGCATTGATCATGTTTGAAAACAGTGTCAATATGTCTGACAGCGTTTGCGCAGATGCCACAAGTGGAGTGACGGCGAGGAAAGCTAAAAGAGAAATAGTTTTTTTCATTTTATAAATCTATATTAAGTTGATAAAAATTCACAAATTTTTTGTTCCCGTTGCCACAGTTCCATTTTGATGAAATATGAGGTTCCAGACAAAGAATTTGCAACTTTGAAAATTAACGACCCATGCCTTTAAACGACTCTCTGTTAATGATAATAAACGCAGGGCATCCCCGCAAGAGGTGGGTGTGGATTAATGTTTTTACTGCTTACCCACGCCATCAAGAAAAGCACACTCTCTCAAATGCCGGGCAGTCCCGGGGCCGGGGGCGCAAGCACTGATTCAAGCCCGAACGTACTGACAAGCACGTTCACCAATCCCCATACGGATACCATGACAAACAGTGCGATGATGCCGTAGATCATCATACTGCGCCCTTCTTCGCGCTTGGTGGCATCTTCCCCGTGTAAGACATATTTTGACACACCCCAGATGAAATACAACGCTCCGAGCCCGATCAAAAGCGGTATAAGCGCTCCGATGATATTGCCTATGGTTTGTATGACACCTCCGAGCCCCCCACCTGAAAAACCGTGGTTGGCAGACACATGGATCGGCAACGTAAAGAGCGCCATGCCACCCAGAACCCATCCTGAGATATATTGTTTAAGATATTTCATAGAATTATTAAGCGCGCGACGCGACGCGCAGATGAACCGCATTAACATTAAATAGGGAGAAGCGGGATTATAGACTGCACTCCAAATGTTTCCGTAAGCAAGTTCACCAATCCCCACACGGATACCATGACGGCAAGCGCAATGATACCGTAGATCATAACTTGGCGTCCTTCTTCCCTCTTGGCGGCATCGCCTCCATGAAGTATGAACTTTGACACACCCCAGAGAAAATACACGAGGGCAAGCGCCATAATAAGCAAAACAAGGGGGTCAAGAACGCTCGAGATAATAACATATGTGAGGCTTTTGAAATCGGTTATCATAAT
>BTQM01000012.1:0-19725 GCA_036985875.1 Patescibacteria group bacterium | reverse complement strand
AGCGCATACCAGGGGTTGGCAAAAGCATTGCTTTGGATTTGTACGGCTTGGGTATTCGTGGTGTCAAAGACCTCAAGCACAACGATCCAGAAGATCTCTATCTCAAACTTTCCAAGCGTGCAGGGCGACACATTGACCGCTGTGTGCTCTATGTGTTTCGTTGTGCCGTCTATTTTGCGTCGTACAGCACGCACGATCCTCAACTGTTGAAATGGTGGAATTGGAAGGATAAGTGACAGGCCCACCCTAAAGGAACAAGCGGTATTTTCCATAATGCGCGAAAAAAGACGGCAAATCGTCACTTAACCTCTGTTCTTTAAAGCATTCCCCAACGTATCGCTGTCTGAGTACTCAAGCTCGGTGCCGGTGGAGAGGCCACGCCCGAGTGTTGAGATCTTTAATGAGAATTTTTCCGCGAGCGGCCCCAAGACTTTCTTTATATAGAGAGCTGCGTTCTCGCCTTCGGGATTTACAGAGAGTGCGAGTATTATTTCTTTCAAACCGTCATCCTGGACGGCACGCTGTACTTCGCCGAACAATTCTTTTACTCTTATTCGCGTGTCTGGATTTTTTTCCAAGAGTGGGAGAGAGCCGCCCAAAATAAAGAATCTCCCATCGTATAGCCCCATTTTTCTTATGTTCTCAAAATCAATATCCTTTTCCACTACCATCAAGAGTGTTTTCTCGGTATTGAGGTTCCGGCATACATCGCATATTGTTTCTTCTACCTCATTGCTTGGGGACAGATAGAATCTGCGGCACCGAGAACATTGTCTAACATTCCTTCTGACATCTAAAAGTAACGCCGCTAATTCTTTGGAGAAATGTCTATCCTGTGCAAGGAGAAAATACACAAACCTTTTTGCCTGTCTCCCGCCAATGCCTGGAAATTTCGCGAAATATTCCGCTAATTTTTCTATGCTATTCATAGTTAAGAACCCATCTCAACATAAATGGCTAAGCAAAAAGTTCTGATTTCGTTGCGATAAGGACCTCGCAGTAGAAATTAGAGTTTTTTGGTAGCCAAGCTCTTCAAACTGCATATGTATATGCAGTTTGTATTGATAATGTTTTAAATGATGACCGGTGCTTGTTTTCATTTTTTTCCTGAGCGGTTTATTTTGAGATGGGTTCTAGAAATCATCCAACTCCTCAGCATACTCATTCTTGTCAATTTCCAAAAATGTAGTTTTCTTGTCATCAAAACGCAATTCCGCTTTCCCCGTTGGTCCGTTACGGTGCTTTTCTATGAGTATTTCGGCTATGTTTGGCTTATCGGAGTTTTCGTTGTATTTATCATCACGATGAATGAACATCACCACATCGGCGTCTTGCTCAATTGAACCCGAGTCCCTTAGGTCAGAGAGCTTCGGTTTACCTCTTCGCTGCTCCACCGCGCGAGAAAGTTGAGAGAGTGCCAGAACGGGAACATCAATCTCGCGGGCAAGACCTTTGAGAGAACGGGATATCTCGGTTACTTGGTGTACCATTGAGTCATAATTCCTGCTTGTACCCATGAGCTGAAGGTAGTCAACGATGATGAGACCCAACCCATGTTCGCTTTTGAGCTTTCGTGCGGCAGAGCGCATATTTACGATGCTGTTTGATGGTTGATCGTCAATAAACAACGGTGCTTTCTCAAGTGTGCGCAGGGCATTATGAATATCATCCATTTCTTTGTCGCTGGTAAGTTTACCCGTTCGCAGTTTCCAGGAATCAACTTGTGCCTGTGCGGCAAGCATTCTTTCAACCAACTGTTGCGCACTCATCTCAAGGGAGAAAATGCCAACGGGAATATTGCGGTTTACGGCCGCTTGCCGCGCGATATCCAGCGCCAAGGAAGTTTTCCCCATAGATGGACGAGCGGCGAGTATAATGAGGTCTGATTTCTGAAGTCCCGAGAGTTTATTGTCAAGGTTGGTAAACCCCGTTGGCACGCCCCTGAGTTTGCTCCCTGACGCTTGCCGTACGCCGATTTGATCTTTCGTTTCTTTTACCAGTGTTCCTATCCCGACAAATTTTTGTGCTATCCCGAGATTTGTAACGGAAAACACTTTCTTTTCCGCACCGTCAAGAATTACTTCCAAATCCTCATTTTCATCGTAACCAAGCTCCGATATGTGGTCGGCCGCTTCTATGAGATTACGCAGCACATGCTTTTTTTGAACGATCTGTGCGTAGTGTTTAATATTTGCTGCGGAAGGAACAGCATTGACTAGCCCCGTGAGAAACGTATTTCCTCCTACCTGTTCAAGAAGTTTTTTTTCTTTGAGACGCACGGAAAGCGAAAGAAGATCAATCGGCTCTCGTTTTGAGAACAGCTCCGTCATTGCCCCAAATATAGCCTTGTGTTTTCCTGAGTAGAAAGATTTACCATCAACGACATCCATGATATCGTACATCGATTCGGGCTTGAGCATTATGGAGCCGAGGAGCGCTTTCTCTGAGTCAATATTTTGTGGAGGGATGCGTAGAGACCCTGTTTTGAATTCTTTCGCCATTGATGGCTATTCTAGCACAAAAAATGGAAAGTTCCATAGATAAATGATGATAAATATTAGGACAACCTGTGTCTAACATGTGCAAAAGAAAAGGTGACCGCGCGCGACCGCCAGATTATGACGGTCTCTCTTTTTGATAGCACAGATTGTCAGTTTAAGTCTACGCCCTTCATTGCCTCATCTTTCTCACATTGGGTCCCTCTTCGGCATCAAGCACCTCAAAGCCTTTTTGGTGAATCCTGTTACGGAGTTCGTCGGACTTTTGCCAATCTTTCTCTTGCCGGAACAGCTCGCGCTCTTTCACAAGGACCAGTATCTCTTCGGGGATTTCTTTCGTTTTTGTATCCGCAAGACCGAGTCCCAGCACCCTGTCAAAATCAAGCATGGTGCCGTATTTTTCTTCGGTAGAAATAGAGGTGTCTTTCACAAGATCCCACATAACCGCAATTACTTTTGGCGTATCAAGATCGTTGTTTATGGCAGTTTGGAATTGTTCCCGATAAATTTGACTGATGCGCGGTTTTAAAAATGAAAATACGCGCCGACGAAACGTGCGCTTTTTTTTGTATTCTAAAAAGTGTTCATAAAGTTTCTCTAAAGCTGTTTGTGATCCTTCCAACGCTTCCCACGTGAAGTGGACGGTGGTTCGATAGTGTGCCGTTAAAAGCCAGTAGCGGTAGGCGAGAGGGGAGAATCCTTTCTCGGTGAGTGCGGCAAGGGTAACGAAGTTTTCCTCCGACTTTGCCATCTTTCTCTCGGCGATATTCACAAAACCTGAGTGCATCCAATAATTCACGAACTTCTCTCCAGTGGCGGTTTCGGATTGCGCGATCTCGTTGGTGTGGTGTATGGGAATATGATCAATGCCGCCCGTATGTATGTCAAAGTGGTTGCCGAGGTATTTCTGCGACATTGCTGAACATTCAATATGCCAACCGGGAAATCCCACGCTCCACGGCGAATCCCACTCCTGCTGACGCCTCTCTCCTTCTCGCGAGAATTTCCACAGTGCAAAATCTGTTACATTTTTCTTTTCGGGATTTTTCTCCACCCTCGCCCCTTCCCTCAGACCTTGGGTATCCAGTCGCGCAAGTACCCCGTATTCTTTAAAGCGCGACGTGTCAAAATAGATGCCATCGCGTGTTCGGTAGGTGAATCCCTTTTTTTCAAGCGTTTTGATGAGCTCTATTTGCTCGGCAATATTCTCGGTTGCCTTAGGGAATATGATTCTTTTCGTATCTATATTGAGTACCCTGAGGTTCTCTAGAAACTCCGCGGTGTAGAAGCCGGCGATCTCTTGCGCCGTTTTCCCCTCCAGTCGAGCGCTTTTCTCCATCTTGTCCTCACCGGCATCTTGGTCGGAGATCAAGTGCCCAACGTCGGTAATGTTGATGACTTGTTTTACCGTGTACCCGTTCCACTCCAGCGCTCTTCTCAATGTGTTCGCAAAAACATAAGCCCGCAAGTTGCCGATGTGGGCGGATTTGTACACCGTTGGTCCGCAGTTATACATGGAAACCACCCCCTTCTTTAGGGGGATGAACGTCTCTTTCTTGCGCGAGGCGGTGTTGTAGAGAGATAACTCCATAGCTAAGGATGGCAACTCTATATCCACTTTTTGTACTTAAAGTAGAGGAACATGAGGAGTGTGCCACTCGCCATAATTCCCACAATGATCCAGAAGTCGCTACCAGATCCGATAAAGGGCATTGCCTGGGTATTCATACCAAAAATGGAAGCGACAAGTGCTGATGGGAGCATTAGTGATGCCGCGATGGTAAGCACTTTCATGATCTCGTTCGTTTTTGTAGTCAAAAGTGAATCATTCGTTTCCCTAAGCTCTGTTAGCGCTTCCTTAAGACTCTCCATGCGATTATATATTTTATAATATTCTCCCGACATCGCGCTAAGATAATAAGAGAATTCTTTGGGAAAGAATTTTTCTCCCGCACGCTCAAAAGATTCCAGCACTTCTTTGTGCGGTTGCATCGCCTGCTTGAAATTTAGGAGATTGCGACTGGTGTTAGATATGACCTTAACCATTTTTACCTCCCGACCGCTGAAGATCTTCAATTTTATTTTTTCTAGAGTATAGCGCGTGTTGTCAAGTTCATCTGTCAGGTTTCCGTACAGCTCTCGCATGAGATAGAAAAAGAGAAAGCCGGCATGATCCGCCATGTTGCTCTTATCTAAGATAGAATTCACTTCAAAAACTTTTGAAAATTCATGTAGCGGATCAATCAGATCATAGTGGGTGGTGATAAGGAAATTTTTTCCGATAATAAAGTCTACTTCCTGTCCCGCATATCCGTCATGCTTGTGGGAGACTGTGGGGAAATGGAGGATAAGGTAAATGAGATTATCATAGAGATCTACCTTTGGTCGTAGCGTTGGATTGAGCAGTTCATCAGCCACAAGGGGGTGAACATTATACTCTTTCATGATGGAGCGGATCTCCTGCTTAGTGGGTGACTCAAGATCAATCCACGCTAGATGTTTGTATGTATATTTTGAGATCATATAAATAGCTAGAAGCTAGATAAGCTATAAGCTGCTTTTATTATAGCGACCTCTTTGTTTGACCACAAGTGGATATTTTGCGATAATGAGCGAACATGCTTTCTCCTCTTAAGAGACTGACCCTTCTTATTATCGCCGTTTTTGTTGTCGGCAGCTCTTTTTCTGCCGGGTTCTATGCCCGTGAATTGGGAATATGGGGAGCCGTGGAAACTTTGCCGCAGGGTGCGGAAGAAACAAGATTCGCAGAAATTGACTTTTCTGCCTTTTGGGAAGTGTGGGATCTCGTAAATGAAAAACATGTCTCTTCGAACGGTCCTACGGACCAAGAAAAGGTGTGGGGCGCGGTTTCCGGACTTGTCGGTTCCCTGGATGATCCTTACACCGTCTTTTTCCCCCCGAGGGAAGCAGAATACTTTGAAAGCGAGGTGCGGGGCAATTTTGAGGGCGTGGGAATGGAAATAGGAATACGCGACAAGGTGCTTACCGTGGTCGCGCCTCTTAAGGGTACACCCGCGGAGAGGGCCGGCGTACGCGCGGGAGACAAGGTGATCAAGATCGACGATACGTCCACATTTAGTCTTACGATAGATGAATCCGTTGACCTTATTAGGGGAGAAAGGGGGACGCCCGTGGTGCTTACTATCGTAAGAGAGGGGGAAGATGAACCGTTTGAAGTTGAGATCATAAGGGATGTGATCAACATTCCTACGATCAGCACCGAGAAACGCGATGACGGGGTGTTTGTCATACAGCTCTATAATTTCTCCGCGAGTTCCCCGAGCTTGTTCAGGAGTGCATTGCGGGAATTCGTAGAGTCCAAATATGACAAACTCGTTCTGGACCTTAGAAATAACCCCGGAGGATATCTTGAAGCGTCCATCGACATGGCAAGCTGGTTCTTGCCCGCGGGAAAGGTGGTAGTGAGAGAAACTTCCCGCGGTGCCAATGATGAAAAGCTGTACAGGAGCAAGGGGTACAATATCTTCAGCGACGATCTCAAATTCGCCATACTGATCAATAGGGGATCTGCGTCCGCCTCGGAGATCTTGGCCGGCGCCTTGTCGGAATACGGCAAGGCAACGCTCATCGGGGAGAAGACTTTCGGCAAAGGGTCGGTGCAAGAGCTGATACCTGTAACAGAAGGATCCTCCCTTAAAATAACGATCGCAAGGTGGCTTACTCCTAGTGGCATCTCCATTTCGGGAAACGGACTCACCCCCGACATTGAAGTGGAGATCACGAAAGAAGACATTGAAGAGGGAAAAGATCCCCAACTTGAAAGGGCGATAGAAGTGCTTTTGGGGGTATTGTAAGCATGAAAGAGGTTGCAAAATGGCGCCCCTTTTTGTATACTGACAGGAATATTATTTGTGAAAGCCCGAATATTATAAAAAACCATGAAAGTAATATTATTGCAGGACATTTTAAAAGTGGGGAGAAAATACGACGCGAAAGACGTGCCTGCCGGCTACGCGCGGAATTTTCTTATTCCCAGAGGACTTGCAGAGTTTGCAACGGAAAACGCAATAAAAAAAGCCGATAGTATGCGCCTGCAATACGAAACACAGCGGAAGGCGCAAGAAGAGGTGCTCTTGAAAGATATCGCAAAATTGGATGGAGCCACAGTGTCCATAGAGGGAAGAGCGAATGAAAAAGGGAATCTCTTTGCTGGGATCCACAAAGAAGAAATAGCCGCTCGTATCAAAGAAGAAACGGGGCTTGAGGTAAATGCGGAGCATGTCGTTTCCCCCCAACCCATAAAAGAAATAGGGGAGTATGAGGTAAAAATCAAGGTGGGCGACAAAACGATCTCTCTTAAGCTTAGCGTGGAGGCAACTAAATAAAAAAACAAAAAAACGTCCCGCTTCTAGCGGGACGTTTTTTTGTTTTTTTATTTGCCGTTTGGATGTTTATGCGATGTTGACTACTTTTTTTCTTACCTCTTTTCCGTTAAACCCCACTTTTCTTTTTGAGGTGAATTTCACAACGCCTTCTTTCAAGGCAAACAGCGTGTGGTCTTTGCCAAGCCCCACGTTCTCCCCGGGCATTATTTTTGTTCCCCTCTGACGCACCAAAACGCTGCCCACTTTCGCATGTTCTCCGTCGTAGAGTTTTGTTCCAAGATATTTTGGATTTGAATCCCGAAGGTTTTTCGCCGACCCTCCCGCTTTTCTATGTGCCATGATTATTTATGAGTGTAGCGAGCGGTGTTATACTTGTACCGACTAGCCCTCACTCAAATTATTATCTATAATAACCCCATGAGTATAAAGAATATTACCCTAAAAATCAAGGTTTTTATTCATGAAAAATGGGAGGCCTTGAATGTGCCAAAAGAAGATCTTTTCGTCGCCCTACTTATTGTTTTGGTGGCATTCGGAAGTTTCGGTCTGGGGCGGCTGTCCAAAATGGGGGAATTGAAAGAGCCCATCAGGATCGAGATGCAAGGTGCGTCCATTGCGGGCGCAATCCAAGCCAAAAACGCTGTTCTGGAAGCCCCGGGCGGCAACGGACCTGATATTCCTGATACAAACAACGCCGCGCTCACGCAGGAAGGGTTTCTTGTTGGCTCAAAGAACGGGACCAAGTACCATTTTCCGTGGTGCTCAGGCGCGAAAAGAATAAAGGAGGAAAATAAAGTCACGTTTCAAAACGGAGAAGAAGCGCAGCGTGCGGGATATACGCCTGCGAAAAATTGCAAAGGGCTGAAGTGAGCTTAGCGAGCTTAATCTAAATACACATGAAAGAACGATCATTCGGCATTATACCCGTACGCAAGGAGGGGGACGAAATCCTCTTTCTTATCGTGCGCCACAACAGTGGGCACTGGGGATTTCCCAAGGGGCATGCACGGGCAGGAGAGAGCGAGCATGCGGCGGCGCGGAGGGAGTTTACGGAAGAAACGGGTATTTCGAACTGTGATATACTGAAAAGTGTATCATTCACCGAGAATTACCACTTTGCTAAAAACGGGACTCCGGTGGAGAAAACGGTGCGCTACTTCCTCGGTATCGTAGAAAATGAGCGGGTAACACTTCAGAAGGGAGAGCTGCAGGATTACCGATGGGCTTTGTTCGAAGATGCGCTTGGAGCTATCACTTTTGACGGGTCAAAGAGTATCTTGCGGCAGGCGAAGCGGTATTTAGATAACAACACAAACGTATGGTCGTAGTAGATGTGGAAACGTCGGGACTTGTCCCTCGCACATATGCACTCCTTTCCATCGGCGCGGTGGATTTTGACGATCCAGAGCGGCAGTTCTACGAGGAGTGCCGCGCGTGGGATGGCGCGCTTATTTCAGAAGAGGCGCTTGCGGTAAACGGGTTTACAGAAGAAGATGCTTGGGACAAAAATAAAAAGTCGCTGGAGGAAGTGATGGCGGCTTTTAAGGAGTGGCTCACGCCCATACGCGACATTACTCTTGCGGGACAGAATCCCTCGTTTGACAGGGATTTTGTGAACGATTCGTTCAGGCGTGCAGGCGTTGACATGCGGTTTCCGTCGCGGACGGTTGACATGCACTCGCTCGTATTTTCCGACCACCTGCGTCGTGGCATTTCACTGCCGATAAAGAATCGCCGTTCGGATATCAATTTAGATGCCGCCTTAGTGTACGTTGGTATCCCCGAAGAGCCCAAACCCCACAACGCACTTGTCGGCGCCAAGGTGGAAGCGGAAGCATTTTCGCGCATTATTCGCGGTGCGCCTCTCCTGCCGGAGTTCAAAAAATTCCTGCTTCCGGAGTACTTAATAAACACTTTGAATGACTAAATAGGTTCGTAGCGAGAGTTCACAACACAAGCAAGTTCGCTTGAAGACGAGTTTTTCGTAGCAGAGCTACGGAAAACGAGGATGAAAGATGAAGTCGCTTATGTTGTAAGCTCGCAGTAGAAGATATTTCGTCATTCAAAGTAAACAAATAAATAAATAAACATTATGTGCGGCATCGCGGCAATACTTTCAAAAGAAAAAGGCAACCTCATCCCTAAGGCCATTTCCATGTTGCGCGATCTGGAATACCGCGGGTACGACAGTGCGGGTATCGCTGTAATGGGTGATGCGGACATTAGTACGTACAAGTGCCTCGGCGCGCCAAGCGAACATCTGCGGGAGGAGGACATATATACTGCAATGGGCGAGTCATGTAAAAACGTACATGCCATTATTGCTCATAATAGGTGGTCGACCGTAGGTAAACCGTCCATCAAAAACGCCCATCCGCATACCGACTGTGGCAAGCATATCGCGATCGTGCATAACGGCACGATACTTAACTATGCGCCGCTAAAGAAAGACCTTGTTGGAAAGGGGCACACATTCAGATCCGATACCGATAGTGAAGTTATTGCCCATCAGATAGAGGAGTTTCAAAAAAACAACATATCTCTCGAGGAGGCAATACTGCACGCCGTGGAGCTTTTGGAGGGAAGTTTCGGACTTGTGGTCTTTTTCATCGACGAACCAAAAAAACTATATCTGGTGAAAAACGGAAGCCCCGTAAACATAGGGCTCGCACCCGATTCTTTTATTGTCGCTTCAAGCGTAAACGCGATATTGCGCTATACCGATAAATTTATTACGATGCGCGATGGCGAGTTTGCCGTGCTTGATGTTGCAGGAAGCGAGAAGGAGTATAAAATTTTTCACTATGCCGACAAACACAAAAAACACATATCAAAAACAGAGAACACCATATCGGGTGTATCTATAGATGATCTTTCAAAAGGAGAATACGAAACATTCATGCTGAAAGAGATATTTGAACAGCCTGCCACAACAAAAAGCACTATATTGGGAAGATATGACAAAAAGACAGGAAATGCCGTGTTGGGTGGACTTATTGATGACAAAGAATTTTTGAAGAACATCAAGCATATGTATACCGTTGCATGCGGAACCGCGCATAATGCCGGCTGTTTGGGACGTGGTCTGATAGAACATTTTGCTCGTGTAGATGTGCAAAATGAAATTGCTTCAGAGTTCCGTTACCGTAAGCAGGTATTGGATCCGAATATTACAGCGGTGTTTATGGTGAGCCAATCAGGGGAGACCGCCGACACACTGGGCGCAGTACAATCCGCGAGAGACAAAGGATATTTCACGTTTGGGATCGTAAATGTCGTAGGGAGCGCGATCGCGAACGAAACAAAAGCCGGCGTGTACACGCGTGCCGGAGCAGAAATAGGCGTTGCCTCCACAAAGGCGTTCACTTCGCAGGCCGCGATATTCTACCTCTTGGCGCTTTCCCTTGCTCGCGGCAGGAGTATGCAAGTAGGGGACGGAAAAAAATTCATTGAACACCTTGAAGAAATTCCCGACAAGATGAAAAAAATGCTTGCCGCGGGAGAAACGATCAAAGAAATAGTATCTAGACACACCGACATACGAAACATCAATTTTCTCGCGCGTGGGATACATATTCCCATCGCGAACGAAGCCGCACTCAAATTCAAGGAACTCACTTACATGGAAGCGGGGAGCTACCCCTTAGGAGAGTTAAAACATGGCCCGATCGCGATCGTTGACAAGGAATGCCTTTCCGTCATCATCATGCCCAAGGATCCGCTGTTTGACCTTTCCAAAAACTCAATTGAACAAATAAAGTCAAAAGGCGGGAGAGTGCTCGTCATCACAGACGAGAGCGGAGCGTCCGATCCGCTCATTCAAAAAGTTGGTGATGTCATCACCATACCCACCTTGGAAGATCCACTTTTCTATCCGCTGGTAGAGATCATCCCTCTTCAGCTATTCGCGTACCACTTCGCCCGCGCCCTAGGCCGCGACGTGGACAAACCCCGCAACCTCGCCAAGTCCGTGACGGTGGAGTAGAGGACGGAGTTTGCATAATATGTAAAAAAAGTTGATATTACAAAAATACTTCGTATAAATATGAGTTATGCGATATAATCTAATCAGTTCTAATTTTTTAATCAACAAAATTATTCATATGGAAAAACCAACAGATTTTAAATCTTGATCAAATTTTGACAAGTTAGCTGAAACCACCAAGGATAAAAACATTGAAATTGAACAAAGTGTTAAAAATGAAATTATTGAAAAATTTTTGCATGAATATGCTCATACAAGCAAAAAACAAAGCGAAGTAGTTAGGGGGCTCATTGAAGAATATCCAGATATAGATGTGTGTGAAATGTTAAGACCCCATGCAGGTCTAAGTCGTGAATAATTCGTTTTATAGAATAATCAAACAATGGTAATTTCAAAATCAGAGTTCATGATGTTTCTGAAGCACCCGGCTTGGCTGTGGCTGAAGAAACATGACAAAAAAAAGCTTCCCGCACCCAGCGATAGTCTACAGGCCTTGTTTGATCAGGGTAAGCTTTTTGAAGACTATGCGGAGAAGCTGTTTCCCGATGCCGTGCAGTTGGGTTTTGATAGTTACAAGGAATACCTCGATCTCCCTAGAAGGACGCAGGAGTCGTTGGCGCAGGGTACGAAAACAATATTTCAGGGAAGATTTGAAGCTGACGACATCACCTGCATCATAGATGTGCTTGATAGGGTTGAGGGCAATACGTTTGACCTGTATGAAATAAAATCAAGCACCAGTGTGAAGGTAGACCACATACACGATCTCGCGTTCCAAGTGATCGTTCTTGAGAGTGCGGGACTAACGATAAGGAATATCGCGGTCATTCATGTGAACAACCAATACGTGCGGGAGGGAGATATCGACGTGGAGGGGATCACGACAACGGAAGACATTACCGACAAAGTGAGGGAGAAGATAGACTCAACAAAAGAGAGTATTAAAAAAGCGCATGAAGTCGTTGCCCTAGAGGAGATGCCGGATATATCTCCGCGTTATGTAAATCTTGGAGCATTTAAAGAGTGGATGGAAATATACAAGATCATAAGGGGAGAAGGAGAGAAATACAGCATCTATGATCTATTTTCACCGGGCGCTAGGCGCATTGGCGAGCTTGAGGATCTGGGCGTAACGCTGATATCTGACATACCGGATGATTTTAACCTTATCCCCAAACAGCGCAGGCAGGCGGAGGCAACCAAGAGCGGCTTGCGCCATATTGAAAAGGAAAGCATCTCGTCTTTTCTTGAGGCACTTAAATACCCGCTTTACTTCCTTGATTACGAAACACTTGCGGGGGTGATACCGGCCTTTGATGGCATTCGACCATACCAACAAGTGCCATTTCAGTACTCACTCCATATTTTAAAAAGCCCTGACGGAGAACTAGAACATAAAGAGTATTTACATACCGAAAACTCGCATCCCGGCGATCCGCTGTCACATGAACTCAGAAATGATATTGGTCCTGAAGGGTCGGTCCTTGTATGGTATGAAGGTTTTGAAAAAGGGCGCAATGAAGAGTTGGGTGAGATGTTTCCGGAATACAAAGAGTTTTTTAAGGATATAAACGACAGGATCGTGGATCTCATGATTCCTTTCTCCGAGGGTTGGTTTGTTGATAAAGATTTTCTGGGGAGCGCATCGATCAAAAAAGTGCTCCCGGTGATCGTGCCAAGCTTGTCGTACGACGAACTGGATATTCACGAGGGTAGTACGGCGCAGAGGCTCTGGATGGAAACAGTACTTAATGGCGAAAATAGTGGCACAAAAGATAAGATCATGAATGACCTTATTCAGTACTGCAGACTTGATACATTGGCGATGGTTGAGATTTTCAAGTATCTTCGGTCGCTTTAGATCGCAAAGAGGCGCCCTTTGTAAGGCAATATTAAAAAACGCGCCACATAGATGGCGCGCTCTGTACTCATTCAAATGTTACCGGGAACCCTTCCTGCCTGTAAGATCTACCCCCTTGAGCAATGTAAGCTTTTTTATTCCCAGGTATAACTCAATTTCTTCAATGGACGAAAATGGAGTTGCCAGACCTTCTTTTTGCACCAGTTTCTTGAGATAGAAAAAACCGACGGAATCTTGGTAAACCACTAACCCTTTATTTTTTGGTATATCGTCACAAACAAAGACCATACATTTTTTAAATGGATGATGTGGGTTGGACATCAGACACTTCCTCCTTCATGCGGAATGTTTTATTCTACTGCAAAGTATGAACGAAATGCTATTTTTCTGCAACTGCCCCCCCAAAAACGTGGTATAGTAATACGCGTGCGGCAAAGATTTACGCAAAAACAACTTGAGACACGCAAAAAGAGGGCGGCAAAAATAGTGCGGGAGCTGAAGAAGCTTTTTCCTCGTGCGAGAATCTCGCTCAAGTATTCCAACAATTGGGAACTGCTCGTCGCGGTGATACTTTCCGCGCAATGCACCGACAAAAAGGTGAACGAGGTGACCGCACGGCTTTTCAAGAAATACAAGACGCTGGACGATTATGTGAGAGCTGATCCGAAAGACTTTGAACAAGACATCCGCCCTACCGGCTTTTATCGCAACAAAGCAAGAAATATCCTTGCGTCGGCGAAGATGGTCAGAGAGAAATACGGAGGGGGGATCCCCAAAACGATGGAAGCGATGCTCGCGCTTCCTGGAGTGGCGCGCAAGACGGCGAACGTCGTGCTGGGCAACGCATACGGCATCGTGGAGGGGGTTGCGGTGGACACGCATGTGAGACGCCTCTCGCGCCTTCTGGGGCTCACGATGCAGGACGATCCCGACAAGATAGAGCAGGATCTGATGGCGATCTTGCCGAAGAAAGAGTGGTTCGATTTTACATGCCTTATGATCGAGTACGGGCGTAAATATTGTCCGGCGCGGCCATTGCATGACCATGTGCCCTGTCCTCTAAGTAAGATATGATAGTAGCAAGAACATATGTCTCATACATTTACACAAAAAGTTCTACGCATTATTAAAACTATTCCGCGGGGAGAAGTGTTAACTTATAAAGAAGTTGCGCAAAAAGCGGGAAGTTCCGGGGCGTATCGCGCGGTGGGTAATATTCTTAGTAAGAATTATTATTCGGACATTCCCTGTCATCGCGTTGTTCGTTCTGACGGGGTAGCAGGCGGGTATAATAGGGGAGCGGGCAGGAAGAAGATACTTTTGGCGAATGAGGGTATATGCGGACTCATTTGACATACAATATGGACATGAAAAATTTTTTCACCATAACCATAAACGATAATATACGGCTCTATCTTGAAGTGCTTACATTGCTTCTCATCATTTCCGCAACCTTTGGATTTGTTGCAGCGGAGCTTTACCCACAAGCGGCGAGGGAAGGTGTGACACAGGCGGTGTCGGAGCTGGGTTTTCTTGAAGAATTTGGTCCGGTAGGCATTTTTTTAATTATTCTGTTTAATAATGCAATTAAAACGCTTGCCATGATGTTTTTGGGTATATTGTTCGGTGTGTTCCCGGTGTTATTTATCTTACTGAATGGCTATGCGATTGGCGTTGTTGCCTCCGTGGTAGCGGCTCAAACAAGCGCTCTGTCAATTATTGCGGGAACGCTTCCGCACGGAATTTTTGAGATTCCCGCGATGATCTTTGCGGCAGGTTACGGAGTATGGCTGGGAGAGGTGTTTTATAAAAAATTAAAGCATAAAGGCACCGTTAAGCCGCACGTACGTGCGGCGCTTTCGGCCTATTGGAGGGTCGTTTTTCCTCTTCTTGTGCTGGCGGCATTTATTGAGAGCTTCATTACAGCCCCTCTTTTAGTGAATTTCATCCTATAGAGAGCGCCGCCGCGTATCATTGACAAAATAACATATAAGACGTACTATTCTTATAGATTTTGCGTGTAAGTGCGCAATATGATGAACTTTGAATATAAGGAGGTGCTTTATGTGTATCCGAAAGCTTTTCGCGAAGCTGAAAAACGCGCTTGAACGCCTCCGTACCCGCAGTGTGGCCCCACTTGGAGGCGGAGTGGAGATTGTGGTGTTAGGATGGAAGCCGAGGGTGGTACTGAAAAAGGGAAGAACGGTGGTTCTTGATCTGTTGACGCTTGCTCCTGAGAAAACCGCGTTAGTGTTTTCTCAGGACGGAAGATGGCATGCCGGGACCGTTCCCCTAGAATACAGAGTGTTTTTCGACTTTCCTCATTTTCCCAAGATGCTTATCTTCGTTAGTAAACTTTGCAGGGGGACTGGGGACTTGCTTTCTTTTCTTCATGAGGCGGGTCATCTCCACGGCATGGTGCAAGGGGAACTGGTAATTGCCGCCAAGGAACGTGTTCTTTTGGAAGAATTGAAAGATCCAAACAATACGTATCCCGAAAAACGTTTGCGGGCACTCAAGGAAGAGCGAGAAACAACCATGTTGTCTGAACGGAATGCGTGGGCCTTTGCTCTTCGTGCGGCACGCAAACTTGAACGAAAGTTCGGGATTACCCTAAATGCGCATGTTGCGAAAATGTTTGTAAAGCAATGCTTGGATTCCTACGAGAATTATTTTAATTGTAAACTCTTGTTGGTTCTCAAAGGGAAAGGGATGATTTTCAAGGATAGATAGTATTTACCCGCATCGTTCAACTGATGCGGGTTTTTTTAATGGGCCACGGGAAAGGAGTGTGGAATTGTAGTACTTTCGTGCCAGAGGGGATTATTGTTATGCCCCTAGCTTTTAAAGCATACTATGTCGCACAATGTTTATTTTGCGACATAGTATTTCTTTTCAAACCCGTGCCTGCCGGCAGGCAGGCCTAGCAGGCATGGTTTTTCTTTATAAAAAACGAGGTTACACCTCGTTTTTTCCGACAAAGCGAGGATTTTGCTGTGAGGAAACATTGCGGTAAGGTGAAAGAGAAATTAAGGAGGCGAACAGAAAAATGTATCTGTTTGAGGACTCTGGACGAGTTATACATTTTTTGTCGTAAGACGACTGTAATTTCCTTTCACCGTGAGCACGTTTCCTCACAGCAGAATCCGAGCGACCTTTAATTACCGCCCGGTATCGCCGTGGTGTCTATAAACGATTCAATGTCCGTGTTTTTCAGCTCTTCCTCGGCTTTTTCAAAAAAGTTCGTGACATCTTCCCAGATGAAATCACGTAGGACGCTATCCCAAATATACGAAAATGTTGGGAACACATATTGCGTGAAAAGCGTCCTTGTGAAGCTCCATACTGCTTGTACGGGCCTTGATTCAACTATACTTGCGACATCAATGCCGAAATATGAGATTGTAGCCACCACCAGTATAAAGATGATGATCAGTTTAATGAACCCCCCCCTTGTTCTCAACTTCTTATACATGAAATCATTATATATGACCTATCAAAGATAGTCTAACGGATTGAGGTACGCGTTAAGGGCTGCAACGGGAATACTGACCGTCAGACCACTCCTGCACTTATAGTCCTTGAAGGTGACAGCCTGACTTGCATATACAGTAAGATGTAAGTGTGGACCAATAGAGTATCCCGAGTTACCGCTATATCCTATCACATCTCCTGTATTCACTTTCTGCCCCGCCCTTGCTTTTATAAGAGACATATGTGCGTACAAAGTAGTAAGTCCGTTATTGTGTTTTATGACCACCCACTTCCCATATTGGCAATTAGGCGCTACGCCACTGTTAACCCTTACCACCGTGCCGCCAAGCACCGCTCTCACTTTCTGCGGCGTTCTGGCGCGGAGATCCATTCCATTATGCGTCTTACCGTTGTACGCGCCGGATTTTGCAAATGGCGTATCGCCAAAATATTGTGTTATACAATTTTTTGCCTTAGTGCTTCCATCGTAGCAAGATTTATATGCGACATCCGACAACGGTGGCGCGAATATGCCAGATCCCGCCGAGGGGATGCTGTTGGGATCTATAACAGCCCGCAACTGCGACTCGATCTCTAAAAGCTCTCTCTCAAACGTCTCCCTCAACACTTTTTTTTCCGCCAGTAACTTTTTATAATTGGACTCTTTGTTTTTTGTCGTGGTAAGCAATCTGCGCTTCGTGGCCTTGTTGTTATCAGCTATCTTCTTGCGGTCGCCAAGCTCTGTTCTGAAATCAACCAACGAAACTTTTTCCGCCTCGTTCTGCTCTTTTGCGTCTTCCAGCTGCGCCTTCAATGACTCAAGTTCCCCAAGGCGTCGGCTCACACTCCCCTGGAGTCTCCGCAGGGTTTCGACTTCGTCCAGAAATGCCGAGAAGGTGTCGTTTGACAAGATCACCTCCACCAGAGAGCGCGTTTCGGCCTCGTCAACTTCCCGAATGATGTCGGCGATCGCGTTGTCCGATCGTGTTATTTCCTCTTCCTTCTGTTCAACTTCAAGTCCTAATTTTTGTATTTTAAGCACCGTGGCGTTGATCTGATTTTGAGTGATTCGTATGTCTGCTCCCAGTTTTTTTCTCGTAACATCAAGGGTTCTTATAGAATTCTTGAGAGTTACTGCCTGTCCAGACAGCTCGCTGATCTCTCGCTGGTAGGATGCGATCTCTTTCTCGATCTCATCTATTTTCGTATTTCTTTCCTCTATGCGCTCACGCAAGTCTTCCATTAGACCGGCTTGGATGTTTCCCGACGGCGGGAAAAAAGTGGCAAGGATAAAAAACGCTGCAAACAAAAACGCAAAAAAGTATTTTGGTTTCCTGGACACCATATTAGTTAAGCGCACGTGATGCTGCCTCAAGCCGTTCTATGCTTTCTTTCTTCCCCAACGCGGCGGACAGCGTAAAAGGGTCGGGCGACTTGCTCCGACCCGAGAGCGCGTAGCGCATCGGCCAAAGCACCGATCCTCTCCCCTGTTCCGTTGCATAATCCCAGATCGCATCCTTTACCGTCTCTATAGTGAACGGCTCAATATTTTGCAACAAACCCACTATCTTATTAATGTGTCGTTTCGCGTCGGAGAGACTATCTTCTTTCCATGCGATCTTTTCTTTTTCATACTCCGGTCGTTCAAAAAAGTAACCCAGCTCTCCCCTCTCGGCCATTTCTTCCACCTCGCCGAACCTATTGATATGCTCCACGATAATGGGAATAATTTTTTCCATTGTTCTTTCATTGTAGCCATCTAATTTTTTTATGTTATCGGGAAGATGTTTTATGATATTCTTCTTCAGCTTATCCGCGCTTAACTTCTTGATATGTTCTTTGTTCACCCAATCCAATTTTCCGACATTAAATACACCCCCGCCTTTTTGCACATTCTCCAGGCTAAATTCTTTTATCAGTTCATCTATGGTGAAAATCTCTCTTTCATCACCCGGATTCCACCCGATGAGCGCTAAGAAATTCACCAACGCTTCAGGCAGGTACCCTTTTTCCCTAAACTCAACCACAGAGACCGCCCCGTGCCGCTTCGAGAGTTTCGACCGGTCTGGCGCCAGAATGAGCGGGATGTGGGCGTAGAGGGGGCGTGGCGCACCGAGGGCCTCCTGAATAAGGATTTGTCGCGGTGTGTTTGATATGCCATCCTCGCCACGTATAACATGCGTGACGCCCATATCAAGGTCGTCAACAACGACAGCCAGATGATACAGCGGCGTTTCCATATCTTTCGCGATAACAAAGTTGCCAAGCTCGGTGGTATCAAATTCAATGTCGCCGCGTACGATGTCTTTAAAGGCAACTTTCCTGTTCGGGTTTTTGAAACGCACCACCTCGCTTCTTTTCCCTTCTTCCTTTGACTCCTCTTTTGATATGTAAGCGTAGCCGTTCGCGACCAGTTTCTCTA
This sequence comes from Patescibacteria group bacterium, assembly GCA_036985875.1. Classification (GTDB taxonomy): domain Bacteria; phylum Patescibacteriota; class Minisyncoccia; order Phycocordibacterales; family UBA1539; genus BTQM01. The sequence goes on along the minus strand of BTQM01000012.1, from coordinate 1,118 downwards.
GGTGTTTTTTATAAATATTTCCCCTTTCCGACTGGCGGTACAGCGTATCATACGCTATGCCAAGCCATGAAAGCCCTTCAAGAATATCGTCGTCGTATTCCCTTTTTGACCGCTTCTTGTCCGTGTCTTCCATCCGCAGAATGAATTTCCCGCCATGTTTGCGGGCGAAGAGAAAATTAAAAAGCGCCGTGCGTGCAGATCCCACATGTAACACGCCGGTTGGAGACGGTGCGAAGCGGGTAACGACACTTTCTTGTTTTTTTTGCATGAGAGAACTATCCTTTTATCAATTATGAACATTTTATAACGGATACAGTGAGGTTGAAATGATGTTTCTGGGGGTTATGTAATCCTGCTCCGGATTTTGGTCATATTTCCTCTAGATTATGTAAGATGCTCAGATGATGCCAGCACTTCGTTCAAACATTGATATACTCCGCACTGTATAAGTACGGGGTATATTTGTTTGCGTGTCAGGTTTGGTGCTCGATCAAGATATTGATAACTTCCCGCGCGATCTTCTCCGCCGCGTCGGTTGTTCCGAATGCCAACGCCGCCTTGCTCATCTTCTCCCTCTTTTCCTTGTTTCCCATGAGTCTTTCGATTTCCGATGCGAGTAGGTTCGGAGTAAGGTTGGATTCCTCAATAACCTCGCAGGCACCAGTGCGCGCATAAGAGAACGCATTCTTTCTCTGGTGGTTTTTATTGGAATCGGTAATGGGAATGATAATAGAAGGTATTCCCCATATTGCTATCTCGAAGATCGTTGATCCCGCACGCGATATCACGAGATCTGCAACGCCGGCCGCTGCCTTAAGCAACCTGTCGTCCAGATATCCAAAAATTTTATACCTGTCTTTATGCTCAATTCCTTCCATCAAGACGCGGGCTGTGTTTCTCATCTCCTCCAAATTATTCTGTCCAACTTGGTGTATGATCTGGTATTTTTGAATAAGCACGGGCGCTATCTCCAATATCGCTTCATTGATGATTTGCGCGCCTTGTGATCCGCCCAAAACCAAGAGTACTGGAATACCTTCTTCAAGCTTCAATAATTCATGAGCGCCGTCTCTCAATGGAGCGATGATCTCTTTCCTGATCGGGTTGCCCGTGAGTGC
>BTQM01000011.1:0-20577 GCA_036985875.1 Patescibacteria group bacterium | reverse complement strand
GTATTCTTCCCGGCGGAAATGTCATGCCATAGATTCATAGTGTTACATTGTTACATTAATAAATTATATTACATTGCTAACTTGGGCATCCCACTGAGCAGGGCAACAATGTAGCAATAAAGTGATTCGCCAACTGGTGGAGAGCGGTGTCAATATTATTTCTCGACTTTCTCATCTTTCCCCGATGCTTTATCGGGCGCCGTTTCTTTTTCACCACTTTCTTCTTCCACTTTCTTACTCTTCTCCTCTTCAGCGCTTTCTTCCGCGGGCTTCTCCTTTTCAGAATCCTCTTCCCCAGATTCCTCTTCTTCATCAAGATCTTCCCTCTCCGCTCCCTTAATATCTATTTTCCATCCCGTAAGCTTTGCCGCAAGGCGCACATTTTGTCCACCTTTCCCTATCGCAAGGGACAGCTGGTCTGGATCGACCTCTATCAATGCTTTTTTGTTCTCTTCATCCAGCTCTACGCTCATCACTTTGGCGGGAGAGAGTGCGTCCTCCACGAACTTTGCAAGTTCGGGCGACCACTCTATGATGTCTATTCTTTCCCCTCCCAACTCACTCATGACGGTAGATACCCTAACCCCTCTCTGTCCGACACAAGAACCGACGGGGTCAATATGCTCATCATTTGAGGTGACGGCTATTTTGGAGCGCGACCCGGCTTCCCGCGCGATCGCTTTTATTTCAACTACCCCGCTTGCCACTTCCGGCGCCTCCATCGCAAAGAGCTCCTCAATGAATTTTGGGTGCGATCGGGAAAGGCGAAGACTTATTCCCCGAGGCGTATCCTCTACGGAATAGAGGTATGCCCTTACTCTTTCCCCCTGCTTGTACCGCTCTCCCGGTATTTGTTCTTCGTAGGGGAGCACACCCGTTGCTTTTCCCAGATCAACAAAGATGTTCCCCCTCTCTATTCGTTGCACCTCTCCGTTTATGATCTCCCCCTGCTTGTCGCCGAACTCCTTGATGACAGATACTTTTTCCGCCTCTCGTATTTTTTGAATAATAACCTGTTTTGCCGTCTGTGCCGCAATTCTTCCATAATCTTCTTGCGTTTCAAGCGGGAACACTATTTCGTCTTCCGGTTCGGCGTCCTTTTTAATTTTTCGGGCATCCTCAAGAAGAATATAGTGTTCAGGGTTAAATCTGATCAGTTCTTCTTCGTCAGCCGGTGGATTTCCCCTGCTTTCAGAGGGACTTTTGGCAGACGGAACTTCGGTGCCCGCAGGCGCTTCAGTTGATGGGATTTTTTCTTTGACGGGTTTTTTGCCTCCGTCGGCTGGAGTAGATTCTTCTTTTGCTTCTTCCTCCTCCGGCCGTATCATTGATTCATCCACCACTATTTTCACTTGGAAGAACTCCGTTTTTCCGGAGTCAATATCAAACTCCGCCCTTATGATCTGGGCTTTTTTACCGTAATCTTTTTTATACGCGGCGGCAAGCGCTTGCTCTATCGCCTCAATTATCTTTTCTTTCGGTATGCCGCGCTCCTCTTCAAGCTGATGCAGGGCGGAACCGAGTACCTTTAGGTCGATCATAATAGATTTTAAAGGAGTGATGGGTGGGTAAGGAAAATATGCTCACTCCATTCATTATTTTTGCTAAAAAAATTTCCCGTTTTTCATAACGGGATACATTGATGAGTATAGTTGATTTTCCAGAAAAGTCAAATTCCTGACTTGTAACTCGTAGCCCACAACCTATAACCCATAACTTCCCGCAACAGTTTCGCTGTTGCGGGCTTGTGTTACAAGTTACACGTTACGGGCTACAAGATGCGTGGTCGTCTGTGGATAAGTTGCTTGTATTTGGTGTTTCTGTGGTATAATCGGGCATAATATGTATCGGTACGTAAGAAATAACGTGAAAAACTCTCTCTTTATTTTTGCAGCATTACTTCTTTCTTTCGGAGTCGGTATTTTTGCGGTCTCTCTCCTTTCCGGCACGTTTACCGTTAGAGCGGGGGCGGGCGACAATGTTTCTGGTTTTGCGTGGAGCGATACCATAGGGTGGATCTCGTTCAATAATCTAAGCGACGGCTCTGCCACTCCATATGGAGTGAATATTAACGGGAGCACGGGCGATTTTTCAGGATACGCGTGGAGCGAAAATATCGGCTGGATTGATTTCGCTCCAACGAGCGGTTACCCGGAGGCGCCTAATCAGGGCGCGAGGCTTGAATCTGACAATACCGTCACGGGATGGGCCAGAGCGCTCTCCTATGGAGGCGGTTGGGACGGGTGGATCAAGCTTTCTGGTTCGTGGGCAAACGGCGTAAGGTTGAGCGGCAGTCAGTTTGAAGGATATGCGTGGGGATCTGATGTGATGGGCTGGATCGATTTTAGTCCCGCGTTTGCCGGCGGTGTGACGTTCGGTATTTCCAGTCAGTCGCCGATTGCCAACGACGACACGGCGTTCACGAGCAACGATACGCCCGTGAATATAAACGTGCTGGGGAACGATACCGACCCGAACAACGACACGCTCTCCATCGCGAGCGTTACGTCACCCGCGAATGGTACCACGCAGATCATCAGCAATATCGTAAAATATACGCCCAATGTCGGATTCTCCGGTGTGGACACATTCAATTACACGGCGGATGACGGCAACGGCGGCCAAGACAGCGCCACCGTGAGCGTTACTGTATACTTGTGCGGCAACAACATTATTGAAAGCGGCGAGCAGTGCGATGGTACGGACTTGGGCGGCGCGACGTGTGTGAGCGAGGGGTTCTTGGGCGGGGCGCTCGGATGCACCTCAAGTTGTACATTTGACACAGGCGCGTGCGAGGCGTTTGTGTGCGGCAACGATATTTGCGAGACGGGTGAAACGCCAACGAGCTGTCCCGCCGACTGCGATTTCGGATTTGAAGAGTTTTAATAAAGGAGATTTATGATTTAAGGGATAAGATTTATTAAGCATAGCACTCACTTAAAATTAGGAATTAAAAATTCATTATAAGCCAATACATTACAAGTTAAAAAATAATACAACATCACCATGACCACACCCAAACACTCTCTTATCAATACTCTCAAGCTTCTCATCGGAGCGCTTATACTCTCATTTGGCATAAGTTACGTTTATGCGTGGGTCGGTCCTACACAAACGCCGCCGAACGGCAATGTTCTAGCACCGGTCAATATCGCCGACACATCCCAGATAAAAGAAGGAAATCTGACTTTGAACTCTTTGGGCAACTTTGTAAACGGCCTCCTGGTGCCTTTCGGTAATGTGGGGATTGGGACGGCAAATCCGGGGGCGAAGCTGCATGTGGCGGGAGATATAAGAATTGACGCTACCGCTACCACCGACTCGCTAAATGTTGGCTCCTCCGCCGGATGGTTCTCTTTAAATGTAGGCGGCACCTTCTACTGGGTCCAGATGTTCAATGCGGCCGGTGTTGAGCGCGTCTATACCAACACGAAAACGCCACAGGGTAACCCGTTAACCACAAACCAAGATTTCAGGGCCGGACCTGGTCCTGCTTGCCAAAGATTGGGTTATTCTCTGGGGTCAACGGGCGCCTATGCTTGCGGCACCATTACTTTGGATCCTGGTATGCAATCATGCTCTCCTCCTATACTTGATTGGAAGCGCAACAGCGTCTGGCGCACCATTAATACTTTTAGTGGAGGTGGCCCGTATGGGGGGTCTCCGAGTTGTAACGGTTACGGCGAGAATTGGTGCAACAATAGCAATCAATATCTTGAGTGGATTGATTGTAAGATAGATATATAGGCGAGATAGTGAGCAATGATGGAGAGATATAGGCAGGGAATATACCTTTTTCTCCTATAAGAGAAGCGAAAACTGTTGGGAGCGATGAACTGTTTTCCCACACACAGATATGAAAAAAACGAAAGTTGTCCTTATAAGCGCAAGCGTGGTCCTTGCCATCCTTTATGCTTTTTGGAGTTATGGTCCCGGTGGCGGCCTAGACAAAGAATTTGGAAAGCTCGGCATCGCAATGGCGGAGGCAGGGGACTTTCAATTGAAAGAAAGAAACAGCGAAGACATTATACGCGCGGAGCGTGGAGAAGAGATATTGAAAATTAAAATTCTAAAGAATTATACCAAAGAAGAGGCGGATGAATACATAAGAGGGAAGATGCTTCTTTTCAATGGCCTTTTTGAGCAGCAACTCCCGCCCTATCCGGAGTTTCTGACAAGACAGACCGGCTGTGACCAAAAGTATAAACCCGTTGAAATTGAAACCAGATACGGTACTTATCATGTTACGTATGCCGGAGCGCGTTTCGGCTACGGGATCTGCGCGGATGATCTGATAGAGTACCGGGCCAGTTTGGGATTTTTCTACTGCCCCGCGCGAAACACGCTTTTCAAGGTGGAGTATTTTATTCCAAAGGACAAAGATCCCGCCAGATTATCAACATTGAATGATTCTTTCTTGTGTCTAGAATAAGGAGAATGATATGACATTATCATCAGCTAAAAGAAATTAAATTAATATTACATGTTAAAAAAACTTTCAATTTTAATTGCAGTTGCCACTCTGATCTTTATAGGCATCAACTATCTTCCGGAGCGAGAAGCGGCAAAAGCGGAAAAGCTTTATTGGTTCATCCCCGATGGCGTCAGAGCCGAGGACGAGCTTTTCACCGTGTACAAGTGGGCGCAGGAAGGTAAGCTTCCCAACATCAAAAAAATGATGGACGAGGGCGCGTATGGATACTCAATACCCGATTTCCCATCGCACACGCCGACGAATTTCGCTTCGCTTTTGACCGGATCCCACCCGGTAACCCATGGCGTTGCCGACGGGCCTATGCATATTGAAGGATACCCTCTCGCCAAGCCGTCCGTGGGAGGATTTGCTTCAACGGCCAAAAAGGTGGATCCCATTTGGAAAGTGCTGGAGAGAGCGGGCAAGTTCGTAACCCTCCTTTCTATACCCGGTTCTACCCCTCCGGAACTTGAGCGCGGCATAACAATACGCGGGCGCTGGGGCGGCTGGGGAGCAGATACGCCGGCGATCATCTTTGAGCCCATGGAGAAACTTTCCGAACGGAAAGAAGCGGGAAAAGCGTTCAGATTATTCTACCTCGGGCAGAAGTTGACCCAATTCATTGATAAAAAAGAAGCCAGCGGCTGGGAGTCCGCTCCGGAATCCTTTTCTCCGGCAAGGGAAGCGAAACTTGAAGCCTACGGTTTGACGCTTTACGCTTACATTTTTGACTCAACCGATGACGAAAATGTAAATTACGACACTGTTAGATTTTCTCCGGATAAGAAAACGGATTTCCTGACATTGGCGCAGGGCGCTTGGAGCGATTTTGAAGACGTAGAGTTGAAATGGAAAGGGGAACCATTTGATTCTCAATTGAGGATCAAGGTCATCAAACTCTGGGGCGGCGACGGCAACTTCCGCATCAGGCTCTTCTTCAACAACATGAACAAGTTCATCACGGAGCCGTCCGAGATCGCGGCGGAGATGACGGAGGGCGTCGGCCCCATGGTTGACTTCGTTGACAACTGGCCGGCACAGCTCGTCTATGAAGAGGAGGACAAAGACACGTTCTTTGAAGAGGTTAAAGATTCACTCGCGTGGCACAAGAAGGCGACGGAGTTTATCATGAGGCAGTATGATCCGGACGTGTTCATTCAAGATATTTACACGCCGAACCAGATGATGGAGTCGCGCTGGTGGACCCGCAACGTTGACAAAAACCGCCCCGAATATACGGAAGAAAAAGCAAATGAAGCGTGGAAAGACCTGCTGGTAATGTATCAGGGACTTGACGCGATCCTGGGAGAGGCGATCAAAAACGCCGACGACAAGACTCTCATTGTGCTTTCCTCGGACCATGGAGTGATACCTCTTTACAAGCAGGTCCGCTTGAATAACCTTTTTGCCAAAAAGGGGTGGCTGAAGTTCAACATAGACGAGGCAACCGGAGAACCTGCGATTGATTGGGACGGTACCCGCGTGATCTATATGAAGATGGCTCATGTCTATATTGATCCGGATGGACTCGGCGGTAACTGGGAGAGGGCAAGCGGCCCGGAATATGAAAAGTTGCGCGACGAGGTAATGGCCGCAATCGCCGAGATAGAAGACGACAACGGCGTGAAGCCTCTGGTGAACGCGGTCAAGTGGGAAGACGCTCCGAAATTCTTTGAGCTCCCGACTGACAGGGTGGGGGACGTGGTGCTTGAAACCACCCCCGGCTATCAATGGTGGGAAGAGGTGACCGAGGACTTGCAGATATTCACCGTGCCGCTCTCCTCCGGCTATAAGCAAGCGATCAATGCCAGAGAAACCAAGGGGATGTGGACACCGTTTTTGATGATGGGTCCAGGGGTAGAGCGTGGCATCCAGCTGAAAGAACCGATCACTCATGCCGACCAGATGCCGACGATCCTGAAACTCATGAACATAGAGATTCCCGAGTATGTGGAGGGAGAAGTGATAGAAGATGTGTTAAGAAAATAAGGGACCTCCACAGCTCTCTTTCAAGTTTGCAAAAGAGAGAGGCGCTCGCTTAGTTGTGGGAGAGGCATACTCTAGTAAATATCCATGAGAACACGCATATTTTCTTTTATCGTCATTCTTGTGATCATTCTCCTTGGTGGGACAATGCTCTTTCAGTATGCGCCCAACCAGAATGCAGGCTACGGATGTTCCGGGTGCAACATAATCATGATAGACCTGTCCAATGTGTCCGCGGAGAATATGGGTCTTTATGGATACAATAGAAACACCACTCCGTTTCTGGAGGAATTTGCAAAGGACGCTCTTGTTTTTGACGATTTCTTTGCTCCCACCTCTTGGACGCTTCCCAATGCCACATCTTTGTTCACTTCACTTTATCCTTATACGCACAATGTCTTGAACCGCTATCCTTATAATGTCTTGAGTGAGAACATCAAGACATTCCCGGAGGTTCTGGGGGAAAATGGATATAAAACATTTGCTATAGTGGGAGGACTTGATTACAGCGCCCGATTCGGACACATGCGTGGATTTGATGATGTCGTAGAACAAAGGGAAATAGATCTTACGGAGAGGGATGGAGTTAGGGCGGTGTTTGACAGAACATTTGCCGATACGTTCAAGACCGCCCTTTCATGGATCAAAAAAGCCGATGGCGAGAAATTTTTCCTCTTTCTCCACGGATATGACGCGCATTGCCCATTTGTGCCTCCTCCTGAGACCGAAGGGGTATGGAGTGACAAAAACAATACCAGCATAACGGTTGACAACTCCATTTGCTATCGAGGATTCCGCAACGAGGAAACGGGAACATATAAAGCGTCCTATTATCTGCCCAGAAGCGGAAGATTTTCTCAGGAAAAAGGAGTCAAAGAAGAATTGGTCAAAGAAATTGAGTTCACGGAGAGAGACATTGCTTACTTGCGCGATCTGTATGACGAGGAAGTGTTTTCCCTTGATAAACTCTTGGAAAGCTTTATAGGGGGGCTGGATAAGCGTACGTTAAACAATACGGTGATCATAATCTTTTCCGACCACGGAGAAATGTTTGCGAAACACGGGAGGTTCGGAAGGGCCGGCAGTGTGCGTGGGACGCTCTACGACGATGTTATGCATGTTCCCCTTATCATTAAAGTGCCGGGAGCTCCCGGCAAGAGAGTATTCGGAATAACGCAATTTATTGACGTAGTTCCCACTCTTATGGAAATGCTTGAGATAAAACCCAAAGATATGCGCATGCAGGGGAAAAGCGCGTTACCCCTCATCACGCGTGGAGAGAAGATCAATGAATATGCCTATAGCGGTTCGCTCTATGGCAGTAAGCGAAACTTATTTTATGATAAAGTGAGTGTCAACGAGTCAATACGGGATGAGAAGTGGAAATTGATACGAGAAGGCATTTTAGACATAAACACAGGAGCGCTTTTGGAGGAAGAAGCAGAAATTGTTGAACAGACATTTGAGCTTTATGACTTAGTAAATGACCCCGAAGAATTCAATAACGTGGCTGAGGAGAATCCGGAAGTATTTGAGCGCCTCAAAGCTCGCCTGGAGGAGTGGGCCGTGTCATCGCGCACATTTCTTAATGAAACTCCCGGTACGGAAGAACTCCCCGAGGAATTTATAGAAGAAGCACGCAAAAGGGGTTATTGGTAGAAATATGACCCAAAGAACAACATATACGCTTATCTTTGTTGCCGCACTGCTGATTTTTCTCGCCCTCCTCCCTTTTGCGCGGGAGAAGAGCGACCTGCCCTTCAAAAACGTCATCTTGATCGGCTGGGACGGGGTGCAGAAAAACCATTTTGATGAAATGCTTGCTGAAAAGAAACTCCCCTACTTCCAAAAATATTTTCTTGATGGAGGAACTTGCGTTGATACTTTCATTACCACGGGCACAACGCAAACAAAGCCCGGCTGGTCGGAGATTCTTACCGGGTATGGTCCCGCAAAAACAGGCGTATTCTCAAATCTTGAATACGCGCCCATTCCACAGGGATATACTCTCTTTGAACGGCTGGAGGAATACTTTGGAAACGACAATATCTTTACCATATTTATTTCCGGAAAAAAGAACAACATGGCGGCAACGGGCCCTCATAAAGTATGCACGAACTGCTTAAAAAGAGATCCCCTCACAAACGCTTCCTTTAGGCGGCGGGACGTGGATTCGTATGAATCGTTCCTCCAGAAACGACCAGACCAACTCATATTTGAGGATCGTAAGGGCGAGCCGTACTTCATCACAAAAAATTATATTGATGTTTACCACAACGAAATTGGTGAATCAGGCAATGTTCTACGGAGCGCGCTTTCACACATACGCGCGCTCAACAAAGAGAAGCGTTTCTTCATGTTCCTCCATTATGAAGAGCCGGATCGACAGGGGCATGATTACGGAGAGAACTCTCTGGAATACGACAGCGCAATGATAGAAATTGACAAGCGTTTGGAAGGGCTTGCGGAAGGACTAAGAGAAATGGGGGTATGGGATAATACGCTTCTCTACATAACAACTGATCATGGTATGAATGAAGGGGCAAACGAGCATACCAATGCGCCGGAAACATTCTTTTGCTCAATTGACAAAGAGAATTTGAGGGAAAACGGCGATCGTAAAGACATCGTGCCCACCATTCTTGGTCGATACGGCATTGATGTAGAAAAATTGACACCGTCCTTTGACGGAACCTCATTAACGCGATAATCAACAATGGTATACTTAGGAATGAGAAAATGGAAACTCTTTTTTGTCACTGTGCTTGTGCTGGGCACGATTGCATTCGGGCTCTTTTCAGGAAAGGATGTTACTCCAAACGAGGAAGTGAGGATAGGATATTTCTTGGGAGGAAGAACAAATCTTATCTATCGCGCGTATATCAACGGATATTTTGACAAGGAAGGAGTAGATGTTCGTCTCTATACGAAGTATCTGAGGGATCCCGAAGTGTTTGAAATATCAAAAGATGTTCGAACGGCAGATGTAGTTGACGGCAAGAGTTTCGGGAAGATGTCGGGGATTGAGATCGTTGAGGGGATAATGAGAGGAGATTTTGACGCGGGCACCATCGGGGAAAGCTCTTTCGTATCATCTATAAGTAAGGGCCTCCCGCTTGTCGCTGTTGCGCAGCTTGGGTACGAAGAAGCGCCCGGGAAAGCAATCGTCATGCGAACAGATGTAGTAATTACCTCACTGGAGGACTTCAAGGGAAAAACTCTTATCTCTCGGCGCGCGGGACCGGGGGATAGCATATTCTTGCGTGAATTTATTAGAGACATTGGCCTTGACGCGGAGGACATAGACATTATTGACCAGGTAGATGAAATAGACGCCACTAATTGGATCAAAAGCGGAGAGATCGACGGTGGACTCTATCATCTTAGGACGGCAAGAAGGCTTGTGAAAGGCGGTTATGCGTACATATACAGACCCATGGATTGGATGAACTCTTGGGTTTCCCACTCCGTGTTGGTATTCAGGAAAGAGTATGCGGAAGATAATCCCGAGAATGTTCAGAAAGTGGTAAACGCTTATATGAAGAGAGTGCGGTATGAAAAAGATTTACTGGATAGCGAGAAAGATTCCTCGTGGGGTCGAGCAGGCGGCATGGTTGGAGAATTTATGGGGATGCAAATTCCTGCATATGACACCTTTCCCCGCGTGAGTATTGGAATTTTAAATGAAATAAAACGGCTTTTGTTTGCATACGGCAAGATCGAAAATGATGTGGATATAAAAAATTATATAGACAATCGTTTTGTCGAGAGGATATACAGGGAACTGAAGAAAGAAAGCCCTAGCAAGTAAATGAAATTCGCACGCTTTCAAAAGCGTAAAAAATATGAAAAATAAAAACACAACCATTTTTCTTTTTGTCGCCGTCCTCATTATTTTTGCGGTGGGAAGTGCTGCTATCTATGTGGAAATGCGCACGAACGCAGGGATGGACAATACCGACAGGGCGCTCGCGTGCGAGGACTGTAATGTAATCATCGTGTCGCTTACCAACACGCGCAAGGATCATATTGGTACATATGGTTACGAGCGTAACACCACTCCCAACATAGATGCGTTTTTTAAAAATTCTCTGATTTTCAACAATGCGTTCACGCACGCCTCGTGGACCCTGCCCTCTGCCGTTTCGTTCTTCACGTCGCTGTATCCGTTTGCGCACGGTGTCATGCAGCGTGACAAGGTTCAATATATTCCGGAGAATGTAACGACCTTTACCGAGCTTCTGAAAGAGGGCGGTTATGCCACGGCCGCATTCACGGGAGACGGGGATTATAGCAGAATGTTTGGAACTGACAGGGGGTTTGACGTGTATGCAGACAGAGAGAGCTACGGCGATCTGGATATTCAGATAGACGAAACGGACATCGTGTCAATTAAAAGTTATGTATCGGCTGCATCGCTTTTGCCTGCCGCCGGGAAGTGGCTCATGCAAAACCGCAAGAAAAAATTCTTTCTTTTCGTCCAGGGATTTGAAACGCATTGCCCCTTTACTCCGAGCGGGCAATTTGAAGAGATGTTTGACTCTGGATATGAAGGAGATGTTGATTTTTCAAGATGTCTGTGGACATTTGAAAGGGTTGAGCCCAAGATTAAAGGCGGCGAGAAGTTTTGGCCGGTGCGCACATGGTTTGAACCCGGAAAAGGACCTCTGGATGTGCTTTTAAGCGAGCGCGATGTTGAGAAGATGATAAGTCTGTACGATGGTGAAATAGCGCAAGCTGATGATGCACTCGCGGAGTTTTTCGCGGATATCGAAGCGTTTGGCTTGGAGAAAAACACCATTATCATATTTATGTCCGAGCACGGGGATCTGTTCGGTGAGAACGGACGTTTTATGCGCGGTGGTCCACTTCGGGGAACATTTTATGATCCGGTGATCAATTTCCCTCTTATGATCAGACATCCAAATGTAAAAGAGCCTATTGTGGTGGACGATCTTGTGCAGATGGTGGATCTTGCACCGACGCTGCTCTCCATACTCGGCATGGATGATGTGGATAAAGGCGTGCGGCAGGGAAAGAAACTGGGGCTCTCCGTGTTTGGAGACAAGGAAACAAACGAATATGTGTATGCCGGTTCTCGCTATGTGAGCGACAACGTGTTCTTCAAAGGTACGTCAACGGTTGAGTCAATTCGCGGCAAGAAATGGAAGCTTATCAAAGAGACGATTGCGCTAAAGGGCGAAACGAAAGAATATTATGAGCTGTATGACATAAAAAATGATCCTGGCGAGTCGGAGGATGTTTATGGTACCGAAAAAGATATTTCACTTTTCCTCAAAGAGCGGCTTAGGTTGTGGAGTGAAGAGATATTGATACGATAACGGATCCCGACCTTGCTGTTGTGGCGTTTTATACGCCAACCCATTTCCCCTTTGGGTCCCGCTGGAAATTCACTCCTATTTTGTTTTTGGACATATCGCTCCACGTTCCTACATTGGTTTATGTTTTTCATCATGGCGAGATTTGTAAACCGAATTGCTTATTCCTCAACTTAACTTTAGTTAGAAAGGATCTATGGCAAGGAAATATATTATGGCTGTTAAATTTCTAACGGGATTGGTATACTTAAATCAAACAAGGACTTTCGCTGAAAGCGGAACGACTATGTTTGATTAATCCTGTTAAATAAAAATCTGCGATTTTTGTTTCGCCCTTAGCGAAAGATTTAACGGGATGTTCATTATTGCAGCCAGTCGGCCTGCATTAACCTTGCCCTCTTGGGCAACAATGGCATGCTTGTCAAAGAAGAACAGCTCAAAGAGTTTCTCATTGACGCGGGACTTATCTCCCGCGCGGAAGTGAAGAGTGCTCTGGAAAAAAGCATCATCACAAAGAAGTCTCTGGGGGAAGTGCTGGTTTCCGAGGGGAAGCTCTCAGAGGGGGACCTGAGAAGGACCAACGCGTATATTCTGGGAATTCCTTTTGTAGACCTCAAGGGGCAGAAGGTTGCGTATGATGTGCTCTCCATGATCCCTGAGCCAATTGCGCGGAAGCACAATATTGTTGCATTCAAAAAGACCCCCACTACGCTTGAAGTGGCGATGCTTGATACGGACGATCTAGAGGCGATCGAGTTTGTGAAGAAAAAAGTGGGGCTCAAGATCCTTCCTCGCCTTACCGACAATGAGTCCATCAAAATGGCAGTCTTGCAGTATCAAAAGAGCCTCAAGGCGGAATTTGGCGACATCATCCAAAGGGAGGCAATTTCCCTGAAAGCTCTTCCGGAAGAAGAGGATGATGCCAGCGAGAAAGAACTGAAGAAACTCGCCGAAGATTTGCCGGTCGTCAAGATCGTGGATACACTGCTTCACCATGCGATCATTCAGGACGCATCGGATATTCACATAGAGCCCGCAGAATCGCAAGTGTTGATTCGCTACCGTATAGACGGCATACTGCATGACGCAATGACGCTTCCGAAGAACGTGGCGCCCGGCATTACTGCGCGCATCAAGGTTCTGTCAGGACTTAAGTTGGATGAAAAAAGGCTTCCTCAGGACGGAAGATTCAAAATAGAGATGGATGACCAGAGAGTCTCGTTCAGAGTATCCACACTCCCCACCTATTACGGGGAGAAGACGGTCATGAGATTGCTTCGCGATGCCGTATCTGGATTTACTCTGGAGATACTGGGGTTTCACGGTGGTGGACTTGAAAGGATTCACGATGCGACAAGGCAGAAGACGGGGATGATTTTGACCACTGGACCCACGGGTTCGGGCAAGACGACCACGCTTTACACGGTGCTTGATATTTTAAATACGCCGGAGGTGAACATCTCTACTGTGGAAGACCCGATAGAATATCAAATGCCAAGGATCAATCAAACACAGGTAAAGCCCGAAATAGGTCTTACTTTTTCGGCCGGTCTTCGCTCTCTTGTTAGACAGGACCCCGATATCATTATGGTTGGGGAAGTGCGGGACCACGAGACTGCGTCGCTTGCGATAAACGCCGCGCTCACGGGACACCTCGTGCTCTCCACCCTTCACACAAATTCCTCTGCAGGCGCTATGCCGCGGCTCATTGATATGGGGACGGAGCCGTTTCTCATCGTCTCAACAATAAAAGTCATCATTGGGCAGCGGCTTGTGCGGAAATTGTGTAAATCTGGCAGGGAAAAGTACTTTTTGTCCGACGCGGAACTCACGTCGCTCTCCAAGAACGTGAACATGGATGCGGTGCTCTCAGCGCTTCGGGAGGAAAATGTAGTGGGACCACGGGATAGTTGGAAAACCATTTCATTTTACAGGGCGGGAAAATCGGAGCAATGCGAGGATGGCTACAAGGGCAGGATCGGCATCCATGAAGTGCTCAAGCTCTCGCCCACGATCCGCGAGCTTATCATGAAGGGGGCAACATCCGACGAGATAGAGCAGCAAGCGAAGAAAGAAGGGATGATGAGCATGATAGAGGACGGGATATTCAAAGCCGCACAGGGTGTTACGACGATCGAAGAAGTCCTTAGGGTGATATCGGAATAATGAAAATATTGAATTTCACATGAAGTTTGTATACAAAATTAAAAATAAAGTTGGCGAAATGATAGAGGGTGTTGCGGAAGCAACGGATAAATATGCCTTGGCGCTACAAATGAAAAGGGAAGGGAAGACCGTTATTTCCATAAAAGAAGCGGAGGAAAAACGCCGCCTTACGATGGAGTTTTTGAATGAGTTTCTCGCAAGGATAAAGCTTCAGGATAAGATCAGTTTCGTGAAAAATCTATCCGCAATGGTCGGCGCGGGTCTTCCTCTATCCCGCGCGCTGGGGATATTGGAGAGGCAGACGGGAAATATAAAATTCAAAAAGGTGATCAGGGCGCTCTCCGGCGAGATAACCAAGGGGAACAGCCTAAGTCAGGCGATGGCGAATTTTCCCCACGTATTTTCGTCCTTGTTCGTTGCGATGGTGCATGCCGGGGAAGAATCGGGGAGCTTGACGCAATCGCTCACCATAATAGGCAGACAACTTGAAAAAAACTATGCTTTAAGAAAGAAAGTAAAAGGAGCAATGATCTATCCCGCGATCGTTATCTCAGCAATGGTCATCATCGCAGCTCTCATGCTTGTTTATGTGGTTCCTACGCTTGCAGAAACGTTTGCAGATCTAGGCGCAGAGCTTCCCGCAAGTACTCGGTTTCTTATCTTTGCGAGTGGTGCCCTGGTGGAGAACTTCCTTCTCTTTATAGCCCTTTTTGTGTTTTTGGCCGGTTTTGTTGCATATGTACGCGAGACGGAGAAAGCAAGACGATTTCTTGATTTTCTCGTCCTCCACACCCCCGTTATTTCAAAGATTGTGAAGGAATACAATACGGCGCAGACTGCGAGAACTCTTTCTTCACTGCTTTCTTCTGACGTTGACATGGTGGAGTCTCTGTCTATCACGCATAATGTTTTGCAAAATTCATACTACAAGGATGTGCTGGAGATTGCAGGGGCTAGAGTGCAAAAGGGATCCCCTCTCTCCGAGACATTTAAGGGGAGTGAGGACATCTACCCCATTCTCATGGGAGAGATGGTGGAGGTGGGAGAGGAAACGGGTAAGCTCTCCGACATGCTTATGAATATAGCGGAATTTTATGAAAGCGAGGTGGATGCGGCCACAAAGGATCTCTCCACCATCATAGAGCCGATCTTGATGGTGGTGATCGGCGCGGGCGTCGGGTTTTTCGCGATTTCCATGATTAGCCCCATGTACGAAGTAATGAACAACATTTAGTTAAAACAAGCGTGGCTGGCACATTTCTTCGTCAGCTTCGGATAAAAATCTTTTCACTGTACCAGTACGTACACCTCAAAGATTTTTTCCTCGCTTCCTTGAACTGCACTCAGCCACGCTTGTTTTAATGGAAGATTTAATATAATTGATAAGCTCACAAAAATTTTTCTCATCTCCTCGCCCTGCACTCAAAAATGGAAGATTTAACACAATTATCACTCAAACTACGCTCTCAGCCAGAGAAGCTTGAGCCAGAGGCTCATCAGTCCTTTGGCTGAGATGAGCCTCTGGCTCAAAATCTGAAAGTTTTAGCGGTAACTGGTTATGTGTAAGTTTCAATAAGCATTATGGAGCATGTCTAAAAACGCAATGAATATTTCCTCTTCTTCATTTAAAAAACACGCGGGACTTTCTTTTGTGGACGTGATCATCGCGTCGGCGCTTTTACTTATTGTGTTTGTTGGGATCGCCGGCTCCTTCAAGACA
Organism: Patescibacteria group bacterium; assembly: GCA_036985875.1. Taxonomy (GTDB): domain Bacteria; phylum Patescibacteriota; class Minisyncoccia; order Phycocordibacterales; family UBA1539; genus BTQM01. The sequence continues at coordinate 4,892 of BTQM01000011.1, read as the reverse complement.
ATACTCGTACTTGCGTCCCACAACAAGGCGAAGATCGGAGCGCTTGCGATCGTGGATGAACGAATGGAGTTTATCCGCAACCTCTCTTATAACAGTATCGGTACCTTGGGCGGTATTCCGGCAGGCAGTATTCCGCAAAATGAATCCGTGTCGCTTAACGGGATCAATTACAACAGGCGCGTATTGGTGCAGTACGTTGACGCGCCGGAGGACGGGTCTGCCGGGAGTGATGTGAATGGGCTCACGAATGATTACAAAAGGGTGAAAGTTGAAGCGACTTGGACGATAAGGGGGAGTGCAAAAACCGTTTTTCTCGTTTCAAATTTTGCCCCCAAAAGCATTGAAACGAACCTGAACGGAGGAACGCTTATCATTAATGTGCTTGACGCACTTGGCGCGCCGATCATGGGTGCGAATGTTCATATAGAAAATAACACCATCAATCCCACTGTGTCCACGGATGTATCTACAGATATTGACGGCAAAGTGATATTTCCCGGTGGCACTCCGGTGGGCAGTGATTATGAGATTACCGTAACGAAAACGGGGTACAGCACGGCTAAGACGTATGATTCCGATGCAAGCAACCCCAATCCCAATCCGGGACATCTTTCTGTCGTGGAAGGGCAAACGACCGTTTCAACTTTTCAGATCGACATATTGGGCTCAAAGACGGTCAAGACGTATGAACAGATCAAATCGCTTAAATGGGAGGATAAATTTGACGACACGAGCAATATCTCTTCTTTCGCGAGCACAACGGTCAGTGGCGGCGATCTGATCCTTTCCGGGGGAGCCGGTAGCTACGAACCGGACGGTTACGCGTATTCCGCCACCGTTACTCCGGTGTATCTTTACGCGTGGGACGAGATATCGTGGACAGACAATAAGCCGCCGAGCACCAATATCAGATATAAGGTATATGATGCAAGCGGGTCGCAAGCGGTGCTTATTCCGAATACATATATTCCCGGGAATTCGTCAGGGCTTACCACTTCCCCTATTGATATTTCCGGTCTCGCCACCACCACGTATCCCGCTTTGCAGGTCGCCGCGTTCTTGTCCACGTCGGACCCCTCAACAACCCCGTCTTTGTCGGAGTGGGAAATAAAATATTCAGTCGGTCCGATCCCGCTTCTAAATCTCGCGTTTAACATGAGGGGCGATAAAACAATAGGAATTGATGGTGGAGGGGCCTCAATTTATAAATATTCGCAAAATCTGCAAACAGACGCAGCGGGATCGCTTTCCATAGGGTCTCTTGAATGGGACACTTACACCATCACTATAGACAATGCCGCTCTCGGATATGACATAGGGGAGTCGTGTGAACCGCAGCCACTCTCTCTCTTGCCGGGCGTGAGCGTCGCAACAAGCTTGTATTTTGTGCCGCAAACGTCAAACTCTCTTTTGGTCGCGGTGCGGGATTCATCAGGTGCCCTCCTTTCCGGCGTGTCCGCCCGTCTTTACCGAATCGGAGTGGATATTACCCAAACAACCTCTTCTTGCGGGCAGACATTCTTCGCGGGGATCTCCCAGGGCTCCATATCAAACGGTAATGCTTATTTCATTGACCTGTCTCTCGCGGGATATACTAATACCACGATCATTGATATTGAGGTTTCAGGAGCTTCAAACATAGACGTTGCCATTGACGATTAATATATGAATAGAGAACCATCCAACAGCGCGGGTATGACATTTACGGAGATGCTTGTCGCATTGAGCATGTTTGTGGTGATAATCCTCGTAGTCACTTCCTTTATTGTATCGTTTTACCGATATAACGCGTATGGCATAGAACAGTCGTCCGCGATAGGCAGCGCGCGGCGCGGCATTGATCCGACGATAAACAACATCAGAGAGGCGACGTATTCCGACGAGGGCGCGTATCCCGTTATAAGCGCGGCGCAAAACAGCTTCTCTTTCTACAGCGATATTGACAGTGACAACGGCATAGAGAAAGTCCGTCTTTTCCTTGATTCCGGCACATTCAAGAAAGGCATTACTAAGTCCGCGGGCGATCCGCTTAGCTACGACGGTCAGCCGGAAACATTCCTTTTGATGTCAGACAATGTGCGCAATGTTGAACAAGGTGTTAAGATATTCACTTATTATGACAGTAGCGGCGCGGAGGTAACCGATCTTTCCGATGTGTCCAGCATCACATTTTTGACGATGGATGTTATCGTAAATGTAAATCCCAACAGGGATCCGAATGAATTTACCCTCCGCGCCAGCGCGGCATTAAGAAATTTAAAGTCAAACCTATAAACAGATATGAGCAATGCACCACACAAAGTATGTCCGGTCTCATCGAGAGGATACGCGACGTTATACATTCTCGTGTTCGCCGCAATTTTCATCATGCTCATTTTTGGGCTGCTTGGCGTTATGTTCACGCAAAACAAGGTCATCATCGCCAAGGAGAACAAAAGCAAAGCGCTGCAAATTTCCGAAGCGGGGCTTGAATATTACCGATGGCTCCTCGCTCATTTTTCTGACGAACTGCAGGACCGCACTGGAGGACCCGGCCCTTATGAGCATGAGTATTCCGATCCGGAAGGCGGGGCGATAGGGAAGTTCTCTCTGGAGATAAGCGGCAACCAAAAGTGCAATATACTGACCTCCATTGACATTAATTCCACCGGTTGGACGTATGCCAAGCCGGAATATACGAAGGAAACATACGGAAGATACGCGCGGCCGTCAGTTGCCAATTACGCCTATATCTTAAACAGTAATGTGTGGGCTGGAAGCGACAGGGTGATAAAGGGCAGGTATCATTCAAATGGCGGGATACGGATGGATGGAGAGAACCAGTCTCTAGTTACTTCTGCCGTGTCAAATTGGTGGTGCACAAGTTCTTTCGGATGTAGTCCGTCGCAAACACAGGATGGCGTTTTTGGAGGAGGCTCCGGATCTGTTTTATGGAGTTTTCCCGTGGAGCCCGTTGATTTTGTCGGAATTACGCAAGATCTGCTTGATATGAAAACTCAAGCGCAGACAGGCGGCGGCGTTTATTTTCAGCCTGCCGGCGGACAGTCAAACAGAAGAGGGTACCATGCCATATTCAAAAGCGATGGAACATTTGATATGTATAAAGTAACCAATACAACGCGTGTTTGGGGATACGACAGCAGTGTTGGATGGAAAAGAGAATACAATATCATAGCCAGTGAAACACCCATAGGGAACTACGATATTCCCGCGAGCTGTAGCTTGATCTTTGTTGAAGATAAGCTGTGGATAGAAGGTGTAGTAAAAGGGAAAGTAACGATAGCCGCCGCAAAGGTGTCGCAGCCGAACTTTGATGCGGATATTATTTTAAGCGGCGACATAATGTATACGACTGCCGACGGCTCGGATGGACTCACGGCGGTTGCGGAAAATTCGGTATTAATCCCCCTTAACTCTCCCGACGACATGGAAATACGCGGCATTTTGGTTGCGCAGAAAGGCCATTTTGGGAGGAATCATTACGATGAAGATTATTTGCCGTCCTCCCTCGATCCTTATGTGAGGCGAAATTCTCTCAATATGATCGGCTCTATCGTCTCCAACGGGAGAGTGGGAACAAAATGGAGCTGCGGGGGAAACTACTGTTCGGGATACGCGAGCAGGCAGAACTCGTATGACAGAAAACTCGCAACAGACCCGCCGCCCCTGACACCTTTTGTTGATGATGAGTATGAGTTTATTGAATGGCGGGAGGAAAAGTAGGGCGCTCGGACTTTTGTTTTTTAAAGCAATATGCTTCGGTGAAAGGAAATTATGGTTGTTTCATAACGAAAACACCAAAACTCCTCCAAAGTCGTCAAACAGATGGAGTTTTCTATTCAACAACCTAATTTCTACTTTCACCTCTCGCAATGCTTAAAAAACAAAAGTCCTTGCTCTGTCGGAGGGGCAGAAAAATTTTTTCAGAGATGTTACAATACATTTAATGGCAAAGAAAAAAATAATCATTGGCAACTGGAAGATGGCGCCGAAGGAGGCGAGGGAAGCGAGGCGCGTGTTTGGCGCGATCAAAAAAACTGCTGGAGGTCTGCGGGGCGTGCAGACGGTTGTTTGTCCTCCGTATATCTACATAAGCGAACTTATTCGACAGGTGTCCGGGCACCGGTGTGTGATGGGCGCGCAGGACTGTTTTTGGAGCGAGGAGCAAGCGCATACGGGAGAAATATCCGCCTCTATGCTTGCCAATATGGGCGTACGCTACGTCATTGTGGGACATTCGGAAAGAAGGGCGCTCGGGGAGACCAACGAAGAGGTGGCAAAAAAAGTCGCCGCAGTGCTCAAGGCCGGCCTTACTGCTGTGTTGTGCGTTGGGGAGAGTGAGAGAGACGAGCACGGGAACTACACGGCGTTCATAAAAACACAGATACAAGAGTCCCTGTCCAGTATGCGCAAAAGTTCACTGGAGAATATCATTATCGCGTATGAGCCGATCTGGGCGATAGGGAAGAGTGCACAGAGGGCCGCTTCGGTGGAGGATGCGATAGAGGTTTCCATCCTCATAAAAAAAGTTCTCTCGGACATGTTCCACACGGAAGGTGCGATGAACGTCCCCATCCTCTACGGCGGATCCGTAAATCCTCACAACGCAGAGGGGTTTTTGGGTGGTGGTGGGATAGATGGACTCTTGGTGGGCAGAGCGAGCCTAGATGCGCCCGCTTTTAGTGAGATATTAATAATAGCTTCACAAGCTTAGGACTTACGCACTTGGCGCATCCCGTCGTTGCTTCACGGAAAACATTATTCACCGTACCAGTAAGTACGTCTCACAATGTTTTCCGCTTGCGCCTCGGACTGCATCCAACTGCGTAAGTCCTAAAGATTGTAAGTTTTCAGTATATTTTTTGCATTTGTTAATTTTTCGTGAAGCTAAT
>BTQM01000010.1:0-21639 GCA_036985875.1 Patescibacteria group bacterium | reverse complement strand
AGCTTACTGCGATCATGGATGTCGTGGAGGTCGCAAGGAAACACCACATACCCGTCATTGCCGACGGCGGAGTGCGAAACTCTGGAAACTTTGCAAAAGCGCTTGCGGCCGGAGCTTCCACCGTGATGATCGGGAATCTACTTGCCAGCTGCAAAGAGTCACCCGGGGAGTACGTCATTGACCGCGGCATTGCGTACAAATATTATCGCGGCATGGCGTCCTACGAGGCAAGTTCAGAAAAGGCGCGTATTGATGAAGTATCGGATGAATTTTTCCGATCGCCGGAAGGAGCAGCGGGAAGAGTGCAATACCGCGGGGAAGCAAGTATTGTCATTACCGATCTTTTAGCGGGACTGCGCTCCTCAATGAGCTATCTCGGCGCAGCTGACCTAAAGACATTCGCAAAGTGCGCGGAGTTCATCCGCATCAGTGGTGCCGGCGTGAATGAATCAAAACCACACGGAATAGAATAGGATATACTGAAAAACCTAATTCCCAAAAAGAAAAAACCGCGGACAACATACTCGCGGTTTTCATTGCGAATCAAAGACAGCGTAAAACGTCAAAGATTATTTGTTTTTAAAAAACATCACGTTTGCGCGCGTCCCGATAAGCTCGTCGGGTTGGATAACCCGATCGTGAAAATATACTTTTAGCACGTCTCCGTATGCAATGCTTCCCGTTTCTTCTTTATCCGGAACGAAGAAATAAAATCTCACAGTCAGCAAATAGACAATTTTATTATCCTTTTCTACGAAGATAATGCCTTTTATACTTTTAGAAAGATCAGGAAGTAATTCTTCAGCCTTCAGCCAATCCACGCGGGATATAATAACGAAGTTCTTACCTTCTTTTTTGATATCAATTATATCAACGGTTGACTGATGCGTTATCTTAAACCCTTGTTTTTGTATTACTGAAACCAATTCTTCCTTCGTGATTGCGTGCGCAACTGAAGAAAATCCCAGAAACACAGTGACGAGAAAAAACGCAATTATGCGTGCATATTTCATGATTTTGCCCCCCCTTGTATCTACCTTCCACGGTAGCACATTTCCTTATTAACACAATGGTGGCATATATAATCTTCTGGGAGCACCCGCCCGAACGTATCAACACTCTCGATACAGATGGAACCCTACATCGCTAATAAAAACTGCCCCCGCATTAGTGCGTGGGGCAGTAGAACGCTCTGCATAAAAACAGAACGCGCTTACTTCTTGTGATAGAGTGCGATCCCTTTGAGGAGGTCGAGTGTCCGATAGAGCTGAAAATCCTCTTTTGCAAGGACGGTACGACGCTTCTCTTTTTTTGCAGCTGCATTCGCATCTGCATCGGGGTTTCCCAGATGTCTCATCAGGTCCTTCTCGCGCAACCGTGTCTTCTTTAGATCAGACTTTGCGACCGTTATGTTCTCAAGTACGACATCCGGCGTGATACCTTTCACCTGCACCGCTTCGCCCGACGGGCGATAAAACAGCCCAATGGTAAGATGTGCCGCGCTTCCATCACGATACCGTATGGTTGCTTGCGCAGAACCCTTGCCGAACGTGGGTAAGCCCACGATCAAGGCGCGGCCATTGTCCTGAAGCGCCGCCGCCACAAGCTCCGAAGCAGAAGCAGATCCGCCGTTGACGAGCACCACAAGCGGCGCGCCGCCGAGCGCATCATCAGCTGTCGCGAAAAGGGAATATTCTACCGTTCGCTCCTTAAAGGTCACGATCTTCATGTGCGGATCACCCAAGAAGGTGCTGGCGACATCCTGTGCGGAGCTGACAAGCCCCCCGGGATTGTTGCGAAGGTCAAGCACGAGTCCGGCAAGTGGTCCACCGTTCTCTTTTTCAAGCGCTTTAAGCGCGCTTAAAAGATCATCGGCGGTGTTTGCTCCAAACGAAGAAATACGTACGTAGCCGAAGCCCTTCTCAAGCATACGCGATTTCACGCTTACGATCTTGATGATCTCCCGCGTGAGGGTGATAACGATCAATTTCGGCTCTCCCTTGCGGATGATGGTCAGAGTAACATTCGTACCTGGCTTACCGCGTATGATCTTGGCGACTTCCATCGTACTCATGCCCCTAACCGGCACCCTGTTCACACGCACGATTAGATCACCTGTTTTTACTCCGGCGCGATCGGCAGGAGCGCCATCAATCGGCGCAATAACTTTTAAGACGCCATTCTCAATGATGACACTGATCCCCACGCCGCCAAACTTGCCTATCGCATCGGCTATCCTGTCTTCATATTCATCCTTGCTGACATACCCCGAATGCGGGTCCTGTCCGCGGAGCATCCCTCGGATGGCGCGATCAAGCAGCTTTTCATTGGTAACACCTTTTATTACACCCCTCTTCTGAATAAGTTGCTTGTAGAAATGCAGCTTCCTAAGCTCCCCCTTGGAGAATAAGCCGGATACCGCCACTGATTCTTGCGGGGCGCCCACCGTCGCAAACATAAAAAAAGAAAAAACCAAAGCAATAAGGATCCTTACAATACTTTTCATGGCTCTTCGCCTCCTTCGTGGTTTTCAAAGAATAATGATATCTATACTCCACGCTACCACATTCTTCCGATAACACAAGGGGGCGCAAGCGAAGCAAAAAACGCGTCTGCACCACGTCATTTGGCGCATGTACACCGACATGCTATAGTGGTGGTAACCATTATTTATTCATTTACTCACAAGCCACATCATGCCCTACATAGCACAAAAGCGCCGAGATATGCTAGACGCGCACATTAAAAAAATCGCCGAGCTCATCGATATGGAGCAGCGTGCGGGAGAGCTCAATTATACGATAACGAAACTGATGCTAGCGCTCGCGGGAGAAGCCCGCTACAAGGACATTAATGAACTTATCGGGGCGCTTGAGGCCGCAAAACTGGAGTTCTATAGGCGAAAAGCCGCGCCCTACGAGGATGCAAAGATTAAGGAAAATGGGGACGTATATTAGGCCGCTCGGACTATTCTTTTTACAAACGTGCTCGCGGTGAAAGGAAATTACAGTCGGTTCGTCACGAAAAATCCATAACTCGTCCGCTTTCAGCGCCCTCAAACAGATAAATTTTCACCCACAGGGCACAGGTCTATTCACCTCCTTAATTTCTCTTTCACCTACCGCCTGCCTGTGCATGTACGCACGCAGACAGGCAATGTTTGTAAAAAGGATAGTCCTCGCTCTGTCGGGGGAAACGAGGTTCCACCTCGTTTTTTATTATGAAAAACCATACTCGCTCTGCCTGCAAAATAGCCTGTCCGCGCGAAGTTTTGGCGAAGGCAGATTTTACAAAAGAAAAACCCTCGCTTGGTCGGAGGAAACTGCGCTAGCTTTTCAAAATGCACATAACTTGCTCAGTTGAGTTTTTCCGTAAAACGCTTCTTGCCTTTTTGCTCGCGTTTCAGAAACACAAAGAAGTCTTTCTCGTCCTTAAATGACTTGTCCAAATAAAACGTCAGGAAGGGACTCACGGTCTCCGACGGATAAATAACCCACGCCCCCTTATTCGTCTCATGCGCCTCGCGAAGCTCGTTGATGGCGCCCGGACTTGAGACCGCCTTGGGGAAAAACACTATAATACGCTTGCTTTGATTCAGGAGCAGGTCGAGGTCAACTTTCACCGCCTGGTGCGAAGTGGTGTACTCCGCAAGCGTATCAGCCGAAAGCCCCGCGTTGACATCCGGCAGACCCCCCTTCCCTTCAAGAGGAACAAATACAGTGAAGTACTCCTCAAGCTTTTTAGCAAATTCCACAATGCGCTTTTTGTCTTTCTCGTCTTTCAAGTGGGTCATCGGCATACTCAAATACACCGTCTCCATCTCAGGAAGAAACGCGAGCTTGTAGAATGTTGCCAGCGATTGCGTGTTAAAAAACGCGTAGAACGGCTTTCCGTTAAGCCCCGCCCACGTCATCATCACCTCTGTTTCCACGTTCTGCCACAGCAGTATCTCTTCAAGCGAAAGCTTCTCTTCCTTTCGCTGTTCACGCACATCCAACTCTTTCTTGATGTCAACAGCGTCGCCCATGATCGTCATGAATAGATCGGGGTTGAATTTGTTGATATATGAATGATCATAGGAGTGATGGAATGTCTTTTTCCAATAGAAAAACCCGTGGATACTTACAATAACCACGTCATACTTCTTTTTGTTTTTTTCATAATCATTCAGAATACTTTCGTACACAGCGCTTCGGAGCGCGACGATCGTGTGCTTGTTCGTATTCAAAATGTTCTTGTGGGTGATATTGAGACCATCTTCCGCCGCACGGGCAAGCAAAAGCTCGCCCACATGATATATCTTCACCCTTTTCCCTAGCGATGAGGCGTACTTCTCGAATCTCTTCAGATACTCCTTTTTGCCCGCCCCTGAAATACCTGTTGCGATAATAACCATATAAACCCATCCTACTCCTTTTGCGCCACGAGGTCAAAGAACCTTCATATATGGTTCTCACAAGACGAATATGTATAAAATACAAAGTGAATCCTTTATTCATCCGTACGAGAACGCATCTCATCGCGAATTTCCATCCAGAGCTTTCCTAGATGGTTTTCACCATCTTTGTTCGGTCCCCATCCCCAATACGGATCACGCCAAGAATTTTCTATGAGCTCTTTATGCCCAGATTCCAGCAATTTTTTCTTAACATACAGATGTTGCTGTACCTTTGCCCTTAAGATCTCTTTCATTACTTCAAGCTTCATGTTGTCCCAATCCTTCCTGTATTTACTTTTATTAGCATAAGCCAATTTCATGGCGTCATGAGCTGAGCGAGTATTTTTTAGCTGTTCTATTAAATTTTCATCCTCAAACTTTTCCGAGTGATATGCGTGTTCAGAAGTCATCCAGAGAAACCCCTTCCATTCAAGTTTGAAAGAGGAAAAATTTGAAAATACATAAAATTCCTGCTCATAAAAGAATATTTGTTTTTCAGTATCAAGACCATGCATACTGAAAATTATAACAAGTTTCAGAATGAAACAAAAATAAAAAACCCTCCACGAGGGAGAGTTATTTTATTGTCTTGGGTGCACTGCTTGGGTCTGAAAACTCTGCCCAGCACACTCCAAAAATATAGTCACTGCGTTCCTTATTTTTGGGTGCCTATCCGGATTTGAACCGGAACTGAAAGCTCCACAAGCTTTAGTGCTAACCATTACACCATAGGCACCATGCATTTTTTGTTCTACCCCCGCCTATTCACAGTACGACGGCTCCTCTGTTATACCAGATTTGTAGTTCACAAGTCCAGCCGGAGTGTAGCGAAAATGGCGGTATGCAGAAGCATACCGCCGACTTTATATTCAGAGCATATATCCAGACTCTATTCCGATCCGCCTCGGCGAGCCTTTGGCGAAACGGGCAAGGCAAATTAAAAAAATATTCCGGCAGAGTCTGCCGGAATATAACATTGTTTCTATCACTATTTAGTGGTTATCTTAAGATTTCCTTTGTTCGTTAGGCGATAGTTGACCACTTTCTCGTCTCGCACGGTTTCAAGCATCACACGCGCGCGCCACAATTTCTGCACATGCCGAAGCGTTTTTTCCGCATATGTGACGTCAAGGTCCCGCCCGTCATGATAGTGCTTCAAGAAAAGGACCCGTGGACCGGTATAATTTGCATCCTCTATTTTGATAATGGGGATGGTTTCCACGCCAATGTCCTTCAAGAGCCTGTCCTTCACCGCCCTCCAACCGTACTCGTCCGACACGTCCGTTATGATAACTTCTTTACCAAATGGCCGATATCGGAACATATCCAGTTTGCGCATTAGCTCTTCCGTCAAGAAGCGCCGCAGGAAAGAGACATCGCGGTCAACCTCACGCACTTCAAAAAGTTTCTCTGAAGCACTTTTTTCAGGTGTTCCGTACTTCTCAATTTCATTCCTTGTGGAGCTTTTATACCGACGATAGATGTCGTCCCATATTGCAAGACCTACATGGTACGGATTGACGCCCCCGTAATGAGGACGCACTACCTGATTATGGCGAACCAGAAACTCAAGATGAAGCTCCTGCGGCAAGCGCAAGCTCTGGAGGATCCTCCTGTGCCAGAAACACGCCCACCCTTCGTTTATGATTTTCGTCTCCATCTGAGGAATGAAATACTGCATTTCCTCGTGGACGATGGTGAGCACATCCTTTTCCCACTCGGCAAGACGGTGGCCGTGATCCCGGATAAAAAGAAGGATGTCTTCTTCCGGTGAGAGAGGAAGTTTTTCCAGATCAGGCAATGTGCCTTCTTTATTTTCGTGGAACTCCTCCAGCATTCTCCGTCTCTGCTCTTCCTGCGAGAGCTTGGGGATGGCAAAGTTTCTCCTGCACTGCAACGCAAGCGCATGCGCTCCGTCCAGCACCCTCTCCACCCTTTCAGAACCAACAGAAGGGTCTTCTTTGTAACGGCGGATTCGATCTGCCGCCGCATTGACTCTCTCCAGCACCCGAGAAGGATTAGTGTGCATGAACGTAAAATTGTTCTTGAAAAAATCGTTATGTCCGTACACGTGCGCCATGGTAAGGATCTGCAGGCACAGTGAGTTATCTTTCATGAGATACGCCAGAGAAGGATCAGAATTTATCACCATCTCGTAAGGAAGTCCCGTAACGCCGTAGCGATAGAGCGTTTCCTGCTTCTCATACGACTTCCCGTATGACCAATGCGGGTAGTGGGAAGGCATACCGTGATAGGACATATATCCTATCATCTGTCGGTGGTCACACAGCTCAAACTCCTGAGAGAAACACGAGAGTCCGAACTCTTCCACCTTTTCACGTATTCTCTCTTCCCAATACGCAAGATCATCCAATGTGTATGTGCTCATCGGTTCATTCTCCTCTGTCGTGTTTAAGAAATTTTTTGAACGCAGGCCAGATGTCTTCCTTGCTTCGCATCAGTACTTCCTTGAAGTTATCGTGATTCTTGAGCCTCTTTCCGAAGAATTTGATCATGCTGTCTCCGTAGTATGAGTCTTCCTGCGGTTTGATCTCCCCATAACCGAATAAATTGCACACCTCGCAAAGCTTTCGTGCCGAAAGCGCAGCACCATCATTGTCGTAGGAAAAATTGTCCCCGTCGGAGCAATGAAAGCTATATATGTTCCACATCGAAGGGTGGTATCTCTCTTCTATGACAGATAGTGCCTTTTTGTAGCCGGAGGAAATAAGCGTTCCGCCGGACTCGCCCTTGTGGAAAAACTGCTCCTCGGTGACTTCTTTCGCCTCGGTATGATGAGCAATAAACACCACTTCAACATTCTGATACTTCGCAGACACAAACTGGTACAGAAGAAAAAAGAAGCTGCGCGCAAGATATTTTTTTACCGTGTCCATTGATCCCGACGTATCCATGATGCAGATCACCACCGCGTTTGACTGAAAACGCACATCTTCTTTGATATGGCGATATATTAGATCGTCATTATGGAATGGAAAGTTATTTTCTTCGTCGTTCTTCTTTTCACTATTACTGCTGGTGATTTTCCTGCGGATACGCGAAAGTACGGTGCGTCTCTTGTCCAGACGCACGCGTGGCCCCGCTCTCCGATACCCCTTGCGCTTGATCTTCCTCTCTGCGGGAATCAGGCGCAAGTGCTTCTGCTCCATGCGGGGAAGCTCCAGATCTTCAAACATGATCTCAATGAGCTCTTCCAAGGTGATGTCCGTTTCGTAATAGTCCACGCCCGGCTTATCACCTGGGGATCCCGGTCCTTCACCTTTGCCGCGTTTCTTGCCAACTGTCTTACCGGGATACGAACTACCATCTCCCGTGCCGACACCGGAGTCGTCTTCTCCGTAGATAAACCGGTATTCCTTAATGCCCCGGATCGGAACCTTAATGATGGTGTCTTTACTCCTTCCGATAATTGCTTCCTCGGAAATAACGTCCGCAATATTTTCGCGGATTGAGTTGCGCACTTTCTTCCGATGACGCAGACGGTCTCCGGCGCTCCGATCGGAATGACGGGAGCCCGCCGGTGAATAAGGACGGAAAATAGCTTTCATAGAAACCTCTCTTGTCTGTCAAAGACCTTAATCTCGGTTCAGATTAGCAGATGAATAGCCACGCCGCAAGTGCTACCGCGTTCATCCCGCCCGTTTGCGAACAGGAATTCCCGCAAGCGGGCAACAAAAAAACCGGGGTGCAAATAGCCCCCGGCATGATTCTCATTTATCGTTTAGTCTTTCCACAAATTGTTTGCCGCGTATTTCAGCACGACTTCGGCGGAATGCTCGTCGTAGCCCCTCTCAAGCATACTTTTCACAAGATTATTGTACTTATCTCTTTGCTCTTTGTCGCGCGTACGGGACTTCGTAACGATCCTGCTCAAGTCGCGAACCGACATCATAAGCTTCTTCTCAACAGCCTCTTTGAGAGGACCATAACTGCGAAACGTTACCTTCTCATCGCGTCGACCGACGGACCAAAGATATGCAATGACCTCCTGACGAAACCCGTCAGCAGCCGTCCCCGTAATACCTATCTGCTCTTCTATTGATTTCAGCAGATCCTCATCCGGCTCAAGCTCTTCGTTCGTACTGCGGTCCTTGACCTTCTTTTTGTTGACATATGCTTCCGCGTGGTCAAGATAGTTTTCAAACAGCGTATCCGCCTGCTCTTCATAAGCATACACAAACGCTTTGGTGATCTCTTTTTCAAGGATCTCCAGATATGCCTTGTGGATGGTATCCTGCAACAATTCAAGGAAAAGCGCCTTTTTATCGTCGGAGATGTCGCTGTCTTTCACCATGGCAACAAGCGCTTCGCGAACATTGATCGGGTTAATGCCTTCGGGATTTTCAGAAAGCGCGTTGTCCAGCGCCTTCATGATGAAACGCGTGGATATGCCATCCATTCCTTCCCGTTTCACGTCTTCGCGCAATTCCTGTTCGCTTATTTTCACCGTCGCACCTTGATCAATGACCTCTTCTCCATTATAAATGCGGAGCTTTGTCATCCTGTCGCATTTATCGCTTGACTCAAGTCGGGAAAGAACAGCAAACATAGAGGCGATCTCTATGGAATGAGGAGCGATGTGAGCACCAAACCCCGATCTGCCTAGCATCTTCCGGTAGATCTTTATCTCTTCCGAGAGACGCAAATTGTACGGCACTCTGATCATAACAATGCGATCCAATATCGCCTCGTTGCAATGATCCGCCCCGAACTTGTTCCATTCAGCTTCGTTGGAATGGGCAATGATCACAGTGTCCACATAAATGATTCCGTGGCGTCCTGGCGCAGGAATAGATTTTTCCTGCGTTGCCGTGATCATCACATGAAGATATTCCGCTTCATTCTTGAAAACCTCAACGAACTCTACCAATCCACGATTGCCGACATTGAATGCTCCGGAGAGATCAAGTACTCGCGGATCTCCCTCCGAGTATTTATCCAGTTTGGAAATATCCTCAGAACCGATCAAGACCGACGTGTCTTGATTGTTCGGATCAACAGGAGGCACGATGGCAATTCCACGGCGAGCACGCTTGGATGGAGAAACAGTGACCACACTCATATCTTCGTAGTTCCCACTAAACTCTTCCGTGAGACGATAACGACACACGGGACAAAGATCTCCCTCGATCTTAACATCAAGCATCTCTTCAAACTTCTCGCGCAGATGGCGAGGAATAAGATGCAGTGGCTCTTCGTGCATGGGACATCCCTTTATGGCGTAGAACACATCCGTCTCTTCAAGGCCTCTCTGTATTTTTTCCGCGATTGAACTTTTTCCAGCACCCACAGGTCCCATAAGGTAGAGCACCTGGCGGCTTTCCTCTCCCTTGAGAGAGGCGGCATGGAAATAACGCTTGATTTTTGCGATAACATTTTCAATTCCAAAAAACTCGTCCTCAAAAAAATTCGAAGGAGACACAACGTTATGCATCCTCTCGTGAGCAAGCATACAGATACTAGGATCTGACTTCACTCGCTCCAGATACTCAACAAAAGTGCCCTTCCATTTTTCCTCGCGCTTCTTCGCACGATCTTTTTTAATGAGATCATCAAAATCGTTCATTATTCCATCTCCTCTTCTGTAGAAAGACAAACATTTCAAGGTACGAAACCACACTACATTGTACCACGCATTGCAGGAGATCCCGCAACGCACTTTTCGTCTACCACAAAAGTTAGTCCATAAATAAGCTTCTGTCAAGCGCAAGCAAGGAGTTTTTACACCACGCCGAGGAAAAGATGTCACTACTTGACAGAATCAGAAAAATAACAGATAATTATAAACAGTTTGGAACATTTACAAAAGGAGGTATGCCGTGCTTTCAATGATATTGACAGGACATGTGCGGTCGTGCCCCATCCCGGCATCACCGTGCAATTGCGAAAGCAGCCAGTACATGCTCACGGGAATACTCGCGATCTTTACCGGACTTACACAGGCCGGCATCGGCTACAACGCGAGCATGGCGGTCCTTTCCGACTCGCTTCATGCCATCGCAGACGGACTTGCCGATTTTTGGGGAGTGGTAATAGCAAGAAGGGTGAGAAGGAATCCCGCAAAAGAAACGCTACTGCGAAAACGAGGAAGTCGCGTCATAGCGGCGCTTCTTTTTCTGGGAGCGATATGGATACTGTGGGAAACGGGGGAACGTTGGCTTCTTGGCAGCCACTTCGTTTCGCCTCTCGCCGTTGCTGGCGTAGGCATGCTTGCGGGGATCATCAACGGACTTAGGTGGCGGATACTGCACTGCGCGCAGAGCAGTGCGCCAAATGAAACGCGCGCGGCGCTAATAGCGCACGCGAAATCGGATACGTTTCACAGCGCCGTTGTCTCCATTGTCGGATTCATGTTTTTAGCGGCAGAGTTTGCCTCAGTTGAGAGTGTGGATATAACCGTTTGGGGATATCATGCCGTAGTTACCCCTCAAGACATTGATCTTTTCCTATCATCCATCCTTGCGCTCTATATGATATATTTGAGTCGGAAGATCTGGAAAGGCGAAGAACATTGCCATCACACCCATCACGACGATCATACACATTAACTCGACATGACCTACAACCCCGTTCTGCTTTTAGCAGAACGGGGATTTTCTTTACATAAGCAACTACGTCAAACGATAGTAGTGCAGTTTCTTAGAAGAGAGTGCTCACAAAATATCCCGTCATATACGCAATTACTGCCGCGATCCCCCCAATAATGAGCATTTCAATTCCCGCCACAATAAAATGCCTTCCCGTCACAAGTGTCCTCAGTGCGCCAATAATGAATAGTGCGGCGGCAGTTGCGATCGCCGCGTACAAAAAAAGTTTCGCCTCTTCCATAACAAAAAGATACGGGAGCAGCGGGAACAATCCAGCGCCAATGAACGCGACAAAGGTAAACAACCCACTTACCAAAGGATTCTTATTAAAAGAAGAATCACCCATGTCCATCTTGGCATTGGCAAACGCGGCACGCTCCGATCTTCCTCCCAGATAACTTGACGCCGCCATTGAAAAGCCGTCGGCCAAAAGAGAAGCGAAGCCGATTATCAGCACCGCCCTTACCGAGAGCCCCGCGCCGACAACACCGGCAACAATCGCAAATGTCGTAATAATGCCGTCATTCGCGCCATATACGAGGTCTTTGATATAGAGCCTTACATCCATAAGACCATTATTGTATCACAGTACGAGAATGACCTCTAAGATTATCTTCAAGACCCACTTTGTTTGTTCAATTCTGTGCTCAGGGGGGGAGTCGAACCCCCACGGCGCAATGCCATACGCCCCTCAAGCGTACGAGTCTACCAATTCCTCCACCTGAGCATCTTAAAACTATCAATTAGGATACCAGAAAGAAAATCTGTCCGCCAGTCGGCGGACAGATTTTCTTTTTCACCTTTCCTTTTTTCTTTCCCGCTTTTGGCGGGATTTCGTATCCTGTCGAACACTCAACCTTTTTCTCTTTTAGCTGTTCTTTAGCTTTTTCTTTTTGAGACTCTTCTTTTGTTTTTCCTTCTGCTGTATCTTTCCTATTGTGTCTGGGCCAGTCCAATGCTAAATAAATTAATGTTCCGATGTTGCTTTTTAGTGCAATGTTAATTCATCTTCGGTTATAATTGCCTTATCACTTACGCCTTGTATGATTACTCCGCGATTGATCGCAATTTTTCAACCAATTTATCCCTGTCCACGCCACCGGTTGCAAACAATTCATCATTGATGATAATTCCCGGAGAAGCCATGACGCTATATTTTTGCGTCAATTCCTGACCCTCTTGAGTCATCATATCAATTTCTGTGACCTCTACTATGTCTTTGAATTCTGGCATTATCTCGTCAAAAATTTTTTTAACTGCCTCACAGTTGTGGCAGTCGACCATTGTTAAGAATTGGATTTTTATCATGTTGTTTTTAAATTTAAATGTAACTTATAAACTCTTCGGCTCTTCCTCGTGCTCTTGAACTTTCTGTTGCTGTTTTATTTTTTGTCTATACCACCACAGCGGGATGATCGTCATCAGCAAAAGCGTTACCCAGGACCATGGTGCGGGAATATAATCCTTGCTATCAGCATGATCGTCCACGACAGCAACCTCATCGTGACCATGCTTCTCCGGCGTGCCCAGCTCTTCCTCATGCTCCGCTATTTCCGCAATTCCACTATCTCCTCCTGTTACCAACTCCACAACTTGGTTCCAGCCCTTGTGGACTATGGTGCCCTCATACCACTGGTGCGATGTTCCACTGATGAATATGAACGCGCCAAGCAAGACAAGTGTAATACCGGTCCATTTTGTTACCACGGCGGTTTTCTTGGCAATATTACTTACTGCGTTAACACCTAAGATGCCGAGGATCGCCAAAAAGATAAGTGGCGTTGCACGTCCAATACCGTGGATAAATCCAAGCCACCAACCATTAAACACATCTCCAATGACAGCAATATCCGCCAAAAGGACGTAGAAAAGCGGGTTGGGACACCCGACACCGGCATTGCCCAAGAAAAGCCCGAGAAAAAACGCCTTCAGATAATCCCCTTGCTTTTGGATAAAGTCGGGGTACGCACCCTTATAAGTTGGCAATCTAAATCTAATCAAGTTCAACTCTGAGAGACCGAAGGTGAACGCCGCCAAACCACCGATGATGAACAATATACGGCTCACCGCGCCAACGCTACCCACCGCCTGATCCAAGCCGATCGCTTTTCCCGCAATTGCCACAAAAAGTCCATAAAGCGAAAGCGTGATAGAAAGCCCCAAACCAAAGAAGAGGGCCATGAGAAAACCTTTCTTGGCGCCTTTGCCCATCGCGAGCGGCACGATGACGAACGCAAGCGGCAATGTACACGGCAGTACGATCATGGAAAGTCCGACAACATACGCGAATGCTAAGTTCACAGTTTCCCCGGGTGTCATGAACAAGTAGAAACCACCGATCAGCGAGGCTGAAAACAGAACAAACGCCGTCATGACAAGCCATCTTTTCGCTCTGTCGCTCATCCTATTATTGTTTACATTTTCCATAACTAGAATTATATATCTACACCGCCGCAAAACAAAGTTCTTTATCCCCAGCCAATACTTCAAGCGAAGCAGTCACCTACATACGCCCAGCCCATTCTCTGCCTCCAAACCCCACTTCGTTCACTTTGTGCTGAAATACTAACCTATGCGCGAACTTTTTTGAACGGAACATCTGACAACGCACCTAAGAAGTCACAACCTTCAACCGATACGCGTATCAACCCCACCACCTAGTCAGGTGATGATCTCTTCCTCTACCACACCGGGGGGACAAGCGGGGTAATTATTTACTTGTCTTCTTCCTTTTTTCTCGTATCAAAAGTTTTCTTTGTTGTTGCCGCCACCTCCTCCTTTGGAGCTTCTTCTGTTTCCTTTTTCTCTTCGTTATCTTTCACTTCCCCCTTCACGTCCTCTTGAGAAACTGCTTTCTCTGCGGATGCATCGTTCATGGGTGCGTCTTGCGTTTCCACCACGCTTTTCTCTGTAGGTTTCTCTTCCTCGGTCGTCAACGACATCATTGCCATGCGCCTCATCTTCCGGCGAATCTCACGCGCCACCTTCTCGCGAATGTAGTAGAGTTTCGCGCGGCGTACTTTTGATCTCTTTATGATCTCTATCTTGTCAATTATCGGGGAGTAGAGCGGAAAGATTCTTTCCACTCCGACACCGCTCATTACCTTGCGGACTGTGAATGTCGCTCCTATTTCCTTGCCGTGTTTCACTGCCAGTACAAGACCCTCAAAAACCTGGATCCTAGTCTTTCCTTTCTCTTGGATCTTTAAGTACACGCGAACGGTGTCACCCGAACGAACGTCTATGCTCCTCCTCTTTTCAAGATTAACGGGAGAAAGTTTGATGCTTGTCGTCTCCATAATAGCGGAAATAGTATCATAAGCACCCTTATTTAGCAACAGGATCCCCGCTTTGTTGGTTAAGGATGTGGAGGGCTTTTTTGAAATCATCTGGCAGGGAAACTTCGAGATTCATCCGCACTCCCGCAGGTGAGAGAAATTCCACCCCGAACGCATGAAGCGCCACTCTTTCAAACCCGAGAGCACACTCTCTTTTGGGGGCATACAGGCGATCGCAAACGACGGGATAGCCGATCGCCTTGAAATGTACGCGTATCTGGTGCGTTCTCCCGGTCTTGGGATATATCTCAACGTACGAAACTCCGCCGCTTCCCAAACTATTAGACGCCGAGTGTCTACTAGTTTGGGAAGGAAAACGACTCAATACCTTATATTCCGTAACTGCTTCACGGAGCATTCCGCGCGCTGTGCGCTCCGCCGACCACTGCCTAAAGTCTTTCCTGCTTTTTCCGATCGGTTTATCAATAACCCCTCTATCCTCTTTTATGATACCGTACACGAATGCCCGATACGTCTTTTTCACTTCCCTCTCCTGAAACTGCTGCTTCAGGAACAAAAATGTTTTCTGGTTCTTGGCGATAAGAAGCACTCCTGACGTATCGCGGTCAAGCCGGTGCACTATGCCGGGTTTGGGAACCACCAAACCGTCGGGTAATGCGAATGACTCGCCTACATTCCGGAGGGCGGGATATGTTTTCAGTATCCAGTCCGCCACGGTGTACTCCTTTGTTTTTCCGTCCGAATGCACGATTGTTCCGGACGGTTTGTTGATCGCCAAAATATCTTTATCCTCATATATAACTGAAATATCTTTTTTTGTATCTTTCATGTTGTGTTAGAACCTGTTCAAAATCTCAATAGATAATACGGAAATCAGAAAATTCATCCGATGGTTTGCTCCACACCTCTTCCGTATGTTCTACTATCGCCAAAGGAGGCCCCTTGCGCAAGAGAGAAAGCATTTGTATAAGTCGCTCTTCCTCCCCTTCCGCAACCACAAAAACGGAGCCGTCATCTTGATTCTCGACGGTGCCTACGATGCCAAGCGCACGTGCATTTTTCTCCACAAAACCGCGAAACAGCACCATCTGCACCCTCCCCACTATTTTATATTCCAGACGTTTTCGCATAACAATATTGTATATCAACAAGCAGAAGGGACAAGCGCGCTGTCCGCTGAGAACTTGATATGTAAAAGGAAGTGGGATAGAGTAGGGCATGCGAGGGCGATTAGCTCAGTTGGCTAGAGCAACCCGTTTACACCGGGTAGGTCAGGGGTTCGAGTCCCTTATCGCCCACAACCACCAAAACCAGAGTTAAAACTCTGGTTTTGTTTGTGATTGGGTGACGATAAGGGACTCGAAGGCCGGAGGCGGTTTACGATTTTGTGCAACAAAATTGTCGCCGAGTCGGGGTCGCGAAATTTTCTGAAAGAAAATATTTGTGACCGAGTCCCAGCCCACAAAAAATAAAAACTCCTGAATTAACTCTAGAGTTAATTCAGGAGTTTTTATTTTTAAATTCTGTGCCCTCGGTAGGACGCTTCGCTATCTCACTCCTCGGAAACCCTCGGTTTTCCGACACTCGCTCCGCTACGCTCCGTTCGTTGCCTTCCTCCACGGGGAAACAGGTGTTTCCCCGACCCCCTTCCGGTTCGATTCCTACCGAGGGTGTATTCACTTCGTTCATATGCCCT
This sequence comes from Patescibacteria group bacterium, assembly GCA_036985875.1. Lineage (GTDB taxonomy): Bacteria > Patescibacteriota > Minisyncoccia > Phycocordibacterales > UBA1539 > BTQM01. Next base: position 5,598 of record BTQM01000010.1, on the reverse strand, counting down.
CGGTAGGAATCGAACCCACATCGGGAGGGTAGAAACCTCCTGTTCTATCCATTGAACTACGAGGGCAATAGGTAGCGCCCTGAAATATAGCATATCTTGAATTACGAAATAGATTCGTAGCGAGGTTGTCGCTACGGGATGAGCTCGCTTGAAGCGACGATTTTTCGTAGCAGGGCTACCAAAATCGGAGCTGAAAGATGAGATCGTACTATAGCGGAAACCGCAGTAGAATCTATTTCGTAATTCAAGGTATAACAGTATTACAAAGAAGGGTCAATGATGGAGGGCTTTTCTATTAAAAGACGCTGGAATGTCTCTTCTTTTTTATCGAAAAACTCCACGGTACTTCTTAGGCGTTCTGTATCCAACACCTCCATCTCAAGAATTTCACCGGAAGCTTCTTCGAAAAAGATCTGTTGGTTCTTGATCTTAATAAAAAGATAGGAGTGTGCCGTACTAGCAATGGCGATAAAAATGAAGAAGGCGACGATCAATATCCCCCAATCTCTATACGGAGTAAGGGTTAACTTTAAACTGTCCTTGTCCCAATAATCGGTGACCTTTTGCAGTATTTTTTTAATATTCAGCTTTTCCATGTATTTGTATCGCTTTTAACAAAATAGCATCACTTTTCGTTCACAAAACCCGTAAGTTCAAGCGTAAAGCTGCTCCCCCATGAACCAGTGGAACCAGTTCCCTTGCCTAAAGAAGCATTTCTAATTGCTATCTCAAACGGCAGATACTGGATGAGCTCCATAAGGTAAATCGTATCCCGAAATCCACCCTCCACTCGTATGTTAAGGAGGAGAATGTCTCCGCCCTGCTCTCTTAACCCGCTTGGAACAAGAGATGTTCCCGAAATCCCTCCGAGAGATTCTACTTTTTCAATAAAATCCACCAAACTATCCGAGTCCACAAAATATGTCTCCAGTTTCTCCCTTTCTTCCGTTGTGTTTTTTATTGCTCTCTTGAGCGTATTCATACTTCCTCCTTTGTCCAGATACTGACCAAGTTCCCCTTGGGCCGCGGAAGCTTTCTCACTCACTCCCACCACTGCATAAAAGGCAAGTACATACGCACCTACAAGCGCCACATTGAGTAGAGCAGCCGCCACAAGCATCGCTTTTGTTCTTTTATTGTTCTTCGTCATCTTCATCATTGTTTTCACTCACAATTATCTTGACGGAAAAGCCAATGTCTTTCCCTTTTACAAAATACGATATGGGCAAATCCACGCTGAAAAACAGGGGCTCCCTCTCAAGCGCCTGCATGAAGAGAAGAAGTGATTCTCTGTTTTCAGATACGCCGCTAATAGAGATCGTGGTTCTGCTCCGGTCATCGCTATAAAAAAATGCGTTGATCTTCAAATTTGGGGGTTTGTGTCCGATTATCACGCCAAACAGATCATACGAAACAACGGGGGACAGTTTTTCACCCTTAAGTCCTGCAAGCTTTGAGTTAACGTTCGCAATAATCTCTTCCGGATTTTCTCCCGCCGGAGTAGCCGCCATTCTCGCCTTTTCGTCCTCCAACTGCCCGTAGGTAATATTGTACTTAACCGAAGACAATATGTAAGAAGGCACAAGAAGCACCATTGAAATTAAGATTGAGGCAGACAGCAATAATGAAAAAACGATGCCGAGTCTTATATAATACTCCTTGCGAACTTTCCCTTTTTTATACTGTGGAAGTAAATTGGACATGGTGTTTTTAGAGATATACTCTAGGTTAAGTGGCGCAACGCAAGTCCGATAGCAGTAGCGTAGCGCAGTGAGTCGGAAAAGGTCATTTCTGGTATATAGCGTTCTGGGGAATTCACGTTGACCATCGTATTGGCAAGCCCCACGTTCACACGAAGCCCAGAGGAAAGGTACTCGGGAAGCCCAAATAGGTTTGAGTCCCCTCCGCATAAAATAATTTTTTCTATACGAGACCTTTTCTTGTGATATTGATCATCGTGAGTATTCCAATAGATGTAGTGTTTATTTATCTCATCCCTCAAAGTCGCAACGGTAGATGCAAGTGTTTGGAAAAGGTCATTGTTGTCCCCATTGTTCGCGGTCCTAGCCATCCCTTTTTCTTTTTTAATTTTTTCCGCCTTTTCAAAGCTTATCTTGAGAGCTTTCCCTATTGCATGCGTCAAGGAAGCACCGCCGATATTAACCGTGGAAGTAAACCTTACTACTTCTTCGCTGACGATTGAAATGCCGGTTCTCGTCTTTCCAAAATCAACGATCATAAATGTTCCCTTATCCCCTTCTGGAATAACACAGCGCGCGATCGCCTGTGCCTCAATTTCAAACGAGATCGGCATAAGCCCCGCTTCCTCAAAAAGCGTAACGTAGCTATCCGCAATGCCACGCGGCAATACAGAAACGCCCACCTCCATGTGGTCCGTCCGGCGATTCTCCTCTCCGATAATATCATAATCAAAAACGGCTTCGCGTGCAGAAATAGGAACGTTCTCTTCAATTTGAAGCTCCAAATTGTTCGTTATCTCACTTTTTTTCATGTTCGGGATGCGCAATTTAAACAAATACGCATGCTCTTCTGGTAGTGAGACATTTACAAAATGAAAATCTATCTCTTTCCTTAGGGATGCAAGGATATTTGTTAATTCTTCAGCTTTCTTTATCTTCCCCGATTCAACAACTCCCGCCGAAATAGCTTTCTCCCCGAATTTGCTGATAACAAGTCCCTTTTTGGAAAGACGAAGCTCTACAAAATGTACAGACCGATCAGAGATATCCACCCCCATAGCCTGCATCTCCAAAAACTTTGGCGGCGGGAACGCTGTATAGAAAATACTTTTCTTCATTTGATATTATTATACCCTGAATTACAAAACTGTGCCCTATCGCGAAATTACACAAAAATATAGACAAGAACAAAGAGGGCAAGCAAGGCAACGAGCGAAAAAATGTTGAAGTATGTATAAAGAACATTCGCGATTCTCTCGCCATAGAGCTTGAGAACATACCCTGTGGCGAAAAATCGTATCCCCCTTCCGGCTAGTGAAGCGAGCATGAACACGACAAAATTGATGTTGAAAAGTCCCGCGGCAAGGGTAAACACTTTATAAGGTATAGGAGTGAACGCCGCCGCAAAGATCGTCCAAAACGCGTTTTGTGAGAATGCCTCCGATACAACACGCATCTGCTCCTCAAGCCCATAGAATGAAACGATCTGCTCGCCAAACACGTCAAAGAACATGAACCCCAGCGCATATCCAAAAGCTCCGCCCAACACAGAAAATACCGTTGTTAGTGTCGCGTAGAAAACCCATTTCAGGCGCTCCCTTGCCAAAAGAATACCCACCAAAAGGATGTCCGGGGGCACGGGGAAAAACGAGGCCTCGGAAAAGGAGAGTATGGAGAGCCATAGTTTCGCGTGCGGTCCGCTTGCATGCCGCACAGCCCAATCACGCATTTTCTTCTTCATGTTGTCTAAAAAACGAAACATATTGGTTTATCTCAATTATTTCTCTTATCCAAATAGCGTTGAAGAATAAGCGCCGCAGCGGATGCGTCGAGAGCTTCTTTTTTAAACTCCCCCTTCTTCTCGCCTGTCTGCGTGCGACGCACAGGCAGACCAATTGCCGCATGCATGGAAGTCATGAATTCCGGCTCCAAATACACAGGCAGTCCAAGCTCTTTTTCTAATTTCTCTTTGAACGGAAGTATGTTCTCCATGATCGAGTTTGGCGCTCCTGCCGAGTCAAGCGACTCTCCCATCACGATCGCGGATACACTCTCTTCTTCGCACACGTTCTTTACGTTCTCCGCAAGATCTTTGTCATTCGTTAAAACAGAATGAGGAAACGCGAGCATCCCCCCTTCGTCGGAGAGAGCGATGCCCACCCTTTTGGTACCATAATCAATGCCTATGTACTTCATAATTATTTAGAATTCAGATAAGCCGTGATCGCATCGGCGATTTCTCGAATCATTGCCGTAAATGTTTCCTTATCGGACTCAAGAAGAGTAATGCGAAACCCAGAAAGAGGCGAGTGGAAGCCGGAGAGCGGCACCACGCAAATGCCGGTTGCCGCCATAAGATAATACACGAACCGCTTGTCTGCGGGAATGCCATGGACGATGCCTTCTATGTACTCCTTCACTTTTTTATTTTTAATATCCAGTTTTTGATCTTCTTTTATCGCCCCATCCTCAAACACCACAGACAGATAGAACGCCCCCTCGGGTTTCGGAGCAAGGATACCGTGGACATTTCGCAACGCCCTCCATGCGATCTCGGCGTTCCTGCCGTAGAGCCGCGCTTTTTCGCGCAAATGAAGGCGATATCTTTCGTCGGAGAAAATATCGGGTAGAACCGCTTGCGGGAGCGTCGTGGAACACACCTCAAGCGCCTTCGCGTCGTGGAGCGTTTTCACATACCGCGCAAACACAGGATCCCTCTCCTTGTTATATACCTCGATCCATCCGCACCGCGCGCCGGGCCACGGTATCTCTTTTGAAAGCCCTCTCATCACGATCGCCGGCACACTCCCCAACACTTGCCGTAGTGGCACCATTTTTTTATCCTCATGCACAATATTGGCGTATATCTCATCAGCGATCAGAAAAAGGTCAAATTCTTTCGCTATTTTCACTATCTCCCTTAAGACTCTCTCTGGACACACCGTACCCGTTGGATTGCCGGGATTGATGATGAGGATGCCGGAGACGGACGGGTTGTACCTTACTTTATTTCTCAGATCCTCAAGGTCTGGCAGCCAGTTGCGGTGCGGATTCAGGTCGTAGGCAATGTGCCGATCCCCCGCATGCGCCCCCTCGGCGGATGAATGAGTGGGATATGCGGGCGTGGGACCGATCACCCGCGCGGTACCCCGCAGATATGTATAAACTTTTGAGATAGCATCCCCGAGACCATTGAAAAAGAGAATGTCTTCCGCGGTAATGGCGGGTCCCTCTTCTTCTGCGCGCAAGCGCGCGAGAAACTCCCTTGTTTTCAAGAGCCCCTTCGTTGGAGAATAGCCAAAGTTCTCGTCGTCGACCACCGCTATGTTGACGCGCTCTTTGATCCACCCGGGCACCTCATGCCCCTTCGCCACCGGATCACCAATGTTTTCCCAGCGCACAGAAACCCCCATACCTTCAAGCGCCTCGCCCACCTCCACGATCTCGCGAATCTCGTATGTAAGCTCTTCAGCGCCACCGTGGACAATATCGTTTCTCATTCCTAAAGAATACTACAAAGGAGGCACATTTCCAAAATACTTAGGACCTATGCAGTTGGATGCTCCCTGTTTGCTCAAGAGCGAAGCGATTGATTTGCAAACAGCAGTGCTTTAGTGCAGTTGCCGGCACACGAACCAAATGGAGTAAGCTGTATAAACAATTACAGTGAGCGACATTTGGTGAAGTGCTCCCTGTTTACTCAAGAGCGCAGCGATTGATTTGTAAACAGCAGTGCCCTTGGGGCGTAACGAAAAAATGCGCCAACTGCGTAGGTCCTAACGCTGTTGCGCCTCAAAGCAATTTTGCTATGATGGAATGTATGGGAGCATTCATAGAACAAAACCTTTGGCTTATTTTCCCCATCGCACTGTGGGTGCTCCCGTGGAAAGGCTATGCG
>BTQM01000009.1:0-22144 GCA_036985875.1 Patescibacteria group bacterium | reverse complement strand
GCGTTTAAAAATTCTACCTTGGTGCTTGTGTCTGACTTGACCGAGAGTATAAGGATCGGCATCGTTTTTCCGCTTTCCCTTATCTCCCTGCACACCTCAAGGCCTGTTTTTTTAGGCAGTACGTTGTCCAGTATTATCACGTCATAATCATTGGTGCGCCCCCAAAAAGAGCCATTTTCGCCGTCCTCCGCCACGTCAACGGCGAAACACTCGGCTTTCAAAGCGGCCTTTAAGAAATGACTGATCTCTTTTTCGTCTTCAACAACTAAAATACGCATATAGCATTGTTAATTCACCAACCTCGCCCGCCACAAACTCCAATTTTACCATTCTCCTAGAATAATTTTAGAACTACTTTATCTTAATTTTGCTATTATGTCCAGCGGACATAAGGACTGGATAAAATTTTTTTGATAGAGGAGTAAAAATTTTATAAAGAACCAGCTTTGCGTTAATGGACCACACGCGTTTTTCCACTTACACCGGGCCGGGCTCTATAATTTTCAGAGTGTCCCTGCTATTCGCCTCTTGCGGTATGCAGGGTTTTGCCCCATATGACCCGGCCCGATGTAAGTGGAAAATTCTCCGCCGGAATGTCTGCTCCGTAGCCAAATCTGCAAGATTTGTGGTATTGGTGAGGTTGAGAGACCGCTCTAGAAAAAGAGATGGGGAAACTAGTAATACGAAGCTGTGCGGGAAGTATCTCATATCAAAAAATGAGAGGGGTTTTTGTGTACCCAGAGCTTTTGCCATAGAACGGCTTGCTTAGGAATTTAACATCCTTTATTATGAATATATGGACTTGACAACCCGCCCCTCGTTAGGGTCTTGGAATCTCGCCGGAGGATTTTGCGTGTTATTTCATATTATTGTTGTCAACTATAATAATAAATAACCATGCGTTTCAAAAAACCAATTTTTATTATTGCGCTGGTAGTAGCATCACTGTTGGGTGTGGGTATTCTTGCTCAAAAACAATCTTTTACTCCTGTGGAAACCTTGCGTCTTGGTTTTGCGAACGAGTCATTGGATGGTCTGATCTTGATAGCGCAGAGCCGCGGGTTCTTTGCTGAAGAGGGGCTGGAGGTGACGATTAGCGAGTACGCGAGCGGAAAACTCGCCTTGCAAGCTATGTTTGGGGGGGAGGTGGACATGTCGCCGGTAGCCGAAGTGCCAATTGTTTTCAATAGTTTTAAGCGGAATGATTTTAGCATCATTGCCACGATTGGTGCTGCGGACAAGCACATGACCGTCATCGCTCGGAAAGATTCGGGCATTGAAGAGCCGTTCGATCTGCGCGGTAAACGCCTAGCTACCCAGGAAGCTTCGGCGCTGCATTTTTTCTCCAGCGTGTTTCTTTTGCACAATGGTTTGTCCGAGGGAGACGTGGAGCGGTCATTTAAGCGCATTACGGAGTTAGTTCCCGCGCTTATCGTCGGCGAGGTTGACGCGGTGGCGGTGATAGAGCCCTTTACGACTGAGGCAAAAGAGCTTCTAGGGGAGAACGCAACTTTTTTTACCCCGTCGGGCATTTATGCAAAAACATGGAGCCTGCTGGCATTTAACGATTTTATTGAGGGCAAACCGCGGACGGTTGAGAAATTACTTCGTGCACTGATGCGCGCGGAAGCGTTCCTTACGGCAAGTCGTGATCAAAGTATAGGGATTATCGCGGAAGGACTGGATGTTGAGGAATCGTGGGTTTCTGACAATCTGGACAGGTTGAATCTGGGTGTCTCCCTTGATCAGTCGTACCTAACGCTTCTGGAGGATGTTGCCAGATGGGCAATAACCAATCGCTTGACTCAAGCAACCGAGGTTCCAAATTATCTGAATTTTATGTATATGGCCGGCATGGAGACGGTGGATCCTGCGGCGGTTACGGTAATACGGTAGTGCTTCTTTAGATTTTTGAGCGGAGCGTGGCTCGGGGCTGTACCCTAGCGGAATATCAATGAAGATCAGACGAAAACTACATATTGGCGCAATAGTTTCTGTTGGTTTAGCTTTGGCGATCAGCTATGTTCTTTTTGGGATAATGCAGGACATTGACCGAGAGATCAAACAAAATAAGCTGACCGACGAAATCGTCAAAGAAGTATTTGACTTGAATATACTCACAAGCGATTACTTGCTGTACGAAGAGGAGAGGGCGCGGACGCAATGGGAACTCAAGTACGACTCCGTCGCTAAACTTATCGTGACGGAGGGGGTGGTGGACAAGAGGTCTGAGCGTCTCCTTGGGAGTCTTCGCCAAGGCCACAAAGAGCTGAGAAATATCTTTCTTCAACTTGTCGCCGAAGTTGGAGGGCAGCCGCTTGTTCAAAGAGAAACAAAAACATCTCAAGAACTTAAAAATAGATTAACGAGCCAGCTATTGGTGAAGTTGCAATCAATGGTCTCGGATACGTTTCAGTTAAGTGAAAGCACCTCTATTAAATTCATTCAAAAGCAGCAGAAGGCGAATATGTTTATTCTTGTTTATGTCATAGTGATCACGCTTATCATCGCGGCGATCTCATTGTTGATAATGAGGAGCGTTATGATGCCCATTGTGAGACTTCAGGAGGAACTTCAGATGGTCGGAGAAGAGAATCCCACATATAAAATTAATACTGAAAGCAAGAATGAAGTCGGACAGCTTGCGCGGTCATTTAGTGCGATGGTGGAGAAGGTGCGTCGGTCGCATGCGGATTTGGAAAAGAAGATACGCGAGAGAACAGAAGAGTTAGAGAAGGTAAAAACAGAGTTGGAGGGTGAGGTTACGAATCGTACCGTCGAGTTGGAAAAAGCCAAGCTCGGATTGGAAAAAGAAGTGATAAAACGTATGGCACAGTTGCAAGGAAAATTGTTTGAGCTGGAGCGCTTCCAAGAATTGACCATTGACCGCGAGTTAAAGATGATTAAGCTCAAAAAAGAGATTGCGGAACTGAAGAAAAAAACAAGAAAGAGAGGATGACGTCGCTAAAGCATAAAAATTTTTTGAAACGAGAACTGCAAATCCTATTTTTAATCGGAGTTGTTATTTTGGCGGTGTGGCTCGGGCTTCTTGCAAGAGAAAATATATTCATCCAGGGCGTGGTTTCAAGTTACGGGTACGGCGGGGTTTTCCTTGTTTCAATAATAAGCGGCTTCAACATAGTGGTTCCCGTACCCACGGCAGCGTTCTTCCCTCTGTTTGCCGTGTCCGGGCTTAATCCCTGGCTGACAGTTTTTGTAATTGCCGTCGGCGTTACTCTTGCTGATGCCGCTTCTTATTTCGTAGGCAAGTTTGGAAGGCGATTGGTGCCTCTAAGTACAGAGAAGACAATAGTGCGCATGGAGAAGCTTCGCAACCGAGTACATTACTTGCCGCTTATCGTACTTTTCTTTTTTGCGGCGTTCATACCGTTTCCTAACGAGGTACTTATCATTCCAATGGCGTTTTTGGGATACCGCATGAGGCATCTCTTGTTACCCGTATCCTTGGGAAATGCCACATTTAACACGCTTGCGATGCTCGGCACGCTTAACCTTTTCAAGTTGCTATGATCATCATTTCTATTTTCATCTCCATTTCCACGGCGGTTGTAGAACTTTTTACGGCGGGGGAGGCGACCGTCGTGTTTTATTCGTATGCTTTTGTCGTGCCACTCATCATTCTCATTCCTCATGCCGCGCGTGCGGTAAATCGGGAACTTCAGGAACGTACGACGGAGAGGTGGCTTTTATGGATGGATCGTATCGTGTTCGGTATTGTTGCGATCAACATTCCGGGAAGCATCTACCTCCATGATGCGGGAATACAATATGATAGATTTGTACATTTCGGCGGCGCGTTCCTGCTGTTTTTTATGCTAGTTCTGTTGTACCTTTCCTTTTATGGGGAAAAAACGGGGGGAAAGAAGCAGAGGATTACCGCGCTAGTTTTGTCTTTCTTTCTGCTGTTCGTCGGTCTTTTTCTCTGGGAGGTGTATCAATACACCGTTGATCAAATATTCGGTACCCAACTTTTCTTTGACGTGGCACAGAGTATACAGGTTGATTTTTGGGAAGATATATTTTTCGGGCTTCTGGGGATATCTACCGCCCTCTTTTATACCAGTTATTCGTTTAGGAAATTTCTGTCGGTGTTAAAATAAGCCAAGTAAGCATATGCACCCGCAAAAAAAACGCCTCCGCGCATGTTGCGCGGAGGCGTTTTTTTGCGGGTGCCACACCAGAGCTCTATCTCTGTGGTGCTTTTTTGACAATCTTTATTATCTCTTTTTCGTCATCAATTATTTTGTAAAGAGCGACGTCTCCTTTGCTTATCGCCTTATGTTTTTTCAAGAGGTGTTGGTGTATAAATTTATCAAGTGGCTTCCAGTAGTCGCTTCCCACAAGAATAATGGGAACCTTGGGTATTTTGCGCGTCTGAACGAGCGTGACAATCTCAAAAAACTCATCAAGCGTTCCGAACCCTCCGGGGAAATAGATATACGCCTCTGCTGAAAATGCCAGCACTACTTTTCTGCTGAAGAAATAATAAAACTCTATGGAATTTGTAACATACGGGTTGGCGACCTGTCCGCCGGGCAGTTGTATGTTAAGCCCAATGGAAGCCCCACCAGCCGCAAGTGCTCCATAATTCGCCGCCTGCATAATTCCAGGACCGCCTCCCGTGACGATGGTGTATCCCTGCATTGAAAGAGAGTGCGCCAAGTGCTGTGCTTTCTTGTAGTGTGGACTGCTCTGCTGTGTTCGCGTGGAACCAAAAAATGTCACCGATCTTGGATAGTGCTGTATAAACTCAAATCCCATTGCGAATTCCTTGCTGATGACGGAAATGCGCTTTTTTGCCGCGCGCTCAAGCTCTGCTTTTGTGTGCGTGACTATTGGAGATTTTTCTTTTTTGCGGCGGCTGGATGCCTTTTCCTTTTTTTTCATGTAAGTTCCTCGTATTATCTACTTTGTGTCTTTCAGTGTCAAACTGTATCGCAGTCCCATAAGCATCACGAGCCCTAATGCGAGGAACAAATATCTGAAATCAAATACGTATAAAAACGCGGTGGCGCCCAATGGGGCGAGAATGTAGGCAATCGGTCTTGCGTTTCTGTAGAGTCCCAGCGTATTGGTGTCCGCGGCACCTATGTGTTTGAAGAAATAACTCTCCGTCATGACTTCTACGATGGACGCGCCGATCCTCGTGGCAAACAAAGCGCCCGCCCACAGAAGGAAACTTGCTGATGTGATGAAGGCGAGCGATGCCGACGTGATTGCCAATATGACAAATCCCGCACTTAAAAATTCCTTCTCTCCCCACTTTGTGTCCGCCAATCTTCCTGCGGGAAGTTCAAAAAGGACGTAGGGGAGAAGCATGATCGTGAACATAATACCGATCTGATTCCATGCAAATCCGATATACTCGTGGAGGTAGATGGGGGTGTAGATCACCATCCATGCGAAGAAAAACCGCAAGAGGAGACTCGCCATGAATATCCTGTATACATCCTTGTTGCGGTACATCTGTTTCAGCGTGTCCCCAAAAGGAATGTTTTCGTAGTGAGGGTCCTTGAACTTTCTGAAGCGGATGACAAGCAGGGTAAGGACGGCGAACATGAAAAATGTCGCCAGTGAATATATTTTCCAATAATCTCCGTTTGTTAACGTAAGTCCCGCTATGGCGGGAGAGATCAATATGGCGACGTTGATCATCGTTAAGGATATCCCCCGTATTCTTCCCGTCTTGTCGTCGGTTGAGTAGCTTTCCAGAAACACGTCAAGAGTAAAGAAGATGATGGAGAGAAGTGCGGAATATACAATAAAGATTGGCGCGATGAGGATGAGGGATTTGCTAAAACCGAGTCCAAGGGTAAGTACCATGCCCAAGAGCATGAGAAACGCGGTAGTTTTGTAATTGCCGAATCGTCGCAGTATGGCGGGAATCACCGCAAGCCAGAAGATCGTCAAGAGCGAGCCGGCGATATAAAGCGCCCCGACCCATTGCTCCGGGACATACTCACTTAAGAACGTTGAATTGACGTAAAGGGGGATCGCGAGTGAGAGTGCAAACAAAAAACCCATCGCGTAGATAACGTGCAGGGTGTTAAAACTGTATTGAAGCCGTAAGCGCATATTATGGATATTGTATCCCGAAATGCATAATTTGTAACGAACCCCAAACTATTAGACGCTCGGCGTCTAATAAAAAACTCGCTTAATTTTTCTGCCTAAGCCCACAGATCCTTTTCATAAACATGCTTCTGTTAATGGAAATTACAGAAGCATGTTTATGAAAAGCTCGCACGGGAGGGCTGGCTTGGTCTCCGACCAGAGGGAGGTTTCCTCCAACAAAGCGAGGGTTTCTCTTTTGTAAAACATTTCGCAGTCCGAACGGGTATTCTCACGTCCTCCAACTGAGCGAGCACCTTCTTTTTACAAGCATTGAGGAAGCAAATTGGGAATTAAAGAGCCAAAGCAGAAAAGATTAACTGTCTGAGCGAAGCGAGTTTTAAGCTTTTCGTCGCGGAGGCGACTGTAATTCCCATTTGCTGAAACACGCTTGTAAAAAGAAGGTGCGAGCGCCCTTTATACGCCGATCAACACCGGCAGAACCATGGGCCTTTTTGCCGTTTGCTGAAGCAGAAATTTTCCAACATTGTCCGTTACTTGAGCCTTGAGATGGTCAAAGTTTATGGGCTTCATATTTTGCGCTATGTCCTCTATGGTCTTTTTCGTGATATAGCGCGCTTGCTGGAGGAGGTCTTGCGATTCCCTCAGATACACGAATCCGCGGGACATGATATCGGGAGACTTCATGACTTTTCCCGTCTTTGTATCCACGATGGCGATAATAACGAATATACCGTCCTGAGCAAGCATCTGTCTGTCGCGGATGACCACTTCCTGTATGTCGCCGATGGCGAATCCATCTACCATAACGATGTTTGACGGAGCTTTCTCTTTGAGGACAGCTATCTTTTTGCCTTTCTCCCCGATCTCTATAATCATGCCATTGTCGGGAATGACGATGTTCTCTCCGGGCATCCCCAAGGATTTTGCTATTTCTTTGTGCACTCGCAACATATAATGGTATCCGTGCATGGGCATAAAGAATCGGGGGTTGATGTGGCGGTGGATCCATGCTGTTTCATCATAGTTTGCGTGGCCGCTTGAGTGTACGTCCGATATTCTGTAATGGACGATCTTTGCGCCCTGTCGGGAGAGATTGTCTTTAAGGGTCTGCACCCCTCGTTCATTACCCGGTATGATGGATGAGGAGAGGAGAATGGTGTCGCGGGGGTTTATCTTTATGTATTTGTGTGTTTTGTTCGCCGCGCGCATGAGTGACGCAAACTCATCTCCCTGAGCGCCCGTTGCCAGAACGATGATCCTGTCGGGCGGATAGTTGCCCATTTCTTCAATTGGAATGATTGTGCCCTTTTTTGGCTTAAAGATTCCCGCGAGGCGGGCGACCTCAATATTTGTCTTCATGCTCCGACCATCTACGACAACTTTTTTATTGGACTCTTCCGCAAACTCAATAATCTTTACGAGCCTCTCAATTAGAGACGCGAATGTGGCCACTATAAGCCTGCCTTTTGTCTCATTAATGATCTTCTTGATATTTTCAAACACAACACTCTCTGGGAGAGAGAATCCCGGACGCTCCACATTAGTGGAATCTGCCATCAGCATGAGCACTTTTCGGTCTTTGAATTTTGCGAACTCCTTCTCCTCTGCTTCCGTTGGTACGCCATCCACATGGTCAAGTTTAAGGTCGCCAGTGCATACGACATCACCATAAGCGGTTTCTATGATAACTCCCATGGAATCCGGAATAGTGTGCGTAACGGCGAAAAAACGTATATGTGTCTTCCCGATCGCGATTCGGTCGTCTTTCTCCACAATCTTGATATCAAGGGGCGGAAGATGTGGGAACTCCTCCTGCCTTTTTTTGATCATGAGGGTGGTAAGGTTTCTTGAATAAATAGGGGGATTGCCGATCTGCCCCATGACATAAGGGATACCGCCGATATGGTCCAAGTGTCCATGTGTGATAAATACGGCGCGTATCTTGTCCTTCTTTTCTTCTAGATATTTTGTGTTTGGGAGAATGTAGTCAATGCCCGGCGTGGACTGTTCGCGAAATTGAAAACCTATATCAACAATGAATATATCGTTTTTTGTCTCTATCACGGTCATATTTTTTCCGATCTGCTCCACCCCACCCAAGGGAATTATCCTCACTCTATCGTCTATAATGGGGGGTATCACCATGTTTTTCTTTTGTGGCCTTCTTGCCGCTGGTCGTGCGCCTCTTCTTTCGTACTTGGGAGCACTCGCACCGCCCCGACCTCTTCCTCCTCGCACCCCGACGACTCTTCGTCCATCTCTTGTCATTTCGCGGTGGTTGGAAGTTTTCTGCCTACCACCTCGCGAGGGAAGTGCACTTTTCCTTTGAGGTTTTTGCGTGGTGGATCCCTGCGCGGCATACCCGGCAGATTGCTGGGTACGTCTCCGGCGAGTACCGCTCTGGGACGGGCGCCTTGGGGACTGGACCCTCTTGCGGTCGCCCTGTTGCGCTGAACTTTCTTTTTCTGTCATATGAATTATGTTGCTAAATTATTAAATCGTTACATTGTTAACTTTTTGCATCCGATAGCGGCGACTATCGGACGCGTATCTTTTTGGACAAAATTTTTTTCTGTGGGGTTTGTCGGTACGTTAATTATTCACAAAAATTTTCCATACGCGATCGGTTTCTATGTACCATGTGTGTATATTAAGAAATCGCTCGGAAGGTATTGTAGCTCCTTCCAAATCCAGCCCCTTTATCTTTTGTGGTATGGCATAAATAAAATCCGGAGAGTAGAGAAAAAGCGCCGGTATGTCTGTTGCGACCTCCTTCTGGAATTCCTCGTATTTTTTTATCCTCTCCCTCGTATCTGTTATCGTTCGCGCTTCCTCCAGTAATTTGTCGGCGGTAATGTTCGCGTAAAGAGCGATGTTGAGTCCTGGGTCAAGCCGTTGTGACGAATGCCAGAAAGCGAACAGGTCTGAATCCCGCCCCACGATCTCACCGAAGAACAATGCATCATATTTTCTTGGCCGTATTACATTTTGATTCAAATTTCCTGTTTCAAAGATCTTCACTTGGACACGTGCGCCCAATTTCTCCCAACTCTCCTTTAGAATATTTACCACTCCTTTCAGCTCAGGGATCTCTGAGGTGGAGAGGGAAAATTCCAGCGTAAGGGTTTCCTCCTTAGTTTTCTTTGTCATCACCCCCTCTTCTTCATCAAATTTCCAACCGTTTCTTTCAAGGATCTCAAGTGCCTCGCGTCTTTTTTCTTCCATGGATATACTTTCGTTTCCTACGTTGTTTTTTTGGATATATCCAATTGATCCCGGAGGGATGGGGGCGTCTATTGTGGTGGCATATCCATGCAATACCTCACTCACGATCTTTTCTTTGTCAATTGTCATGCCAAGCGCTTTTCTTACCGCCTTGTCGGTAAAGATCTTTGCCTGACTTTGATTGAAGAATACCCCAAACACTCTTGGAAGCGGAGAGTTTTCTACCCTGTACCCCCCGCTTGTAAGACGTTCGGCCGCTTCGGGAGAGATTGAATTTATCGCGCCCACCTCTCCTGCCTCAAAAGCCTCAAGTAACTTATCTATGTTTGAATAAAACCGTATTCTTACGTTGCTAATATAGGGTTTGTTCAAAGCAAATTTTTTAAATGGGACAAGGTCATAGTATTCGGGGATTCCCGCTGCATCCTTTTTTATTTTTTTGATTTTGTAAGGACCGGACCCCACTGATTCAATATTATATTTACTGAATCCGAATTGTTCTGGCGGGATATCTTTCCATATGTGGCGAGGAAGTATGCCCATGGTCGTATTCTCCAAAAACGGCGCGTAGGGCTGGCTCAGCACAAACGCCATTTCTCTCTCACTTATTTTTTTTACAGTAATGCCATCCCAACTTGCTCGCCTCGGACTCTTCAGTACGCTGTTCCGCGCTCTTTCTATCGTAAACACAACATCGTCGCTCGTGATGGGCTCACCGTTATGCCAGAAGATATTGTCCCTAAGTGTGAATGTATAGGTGAGTCCGTTGGCGGACACGCTGTAGCTTTCTGCGAGATCGTTTTTGAGCGTGCCGTCTTCTGCTCTGCGCATGAGACCCGAATAAATAAGGGCGGTTAGGTCTCTGTCAGCGTCGGATATTGCTAGGAGGGGATTGATAAATCTTGGTGCGCCCACAACTCCCTCCACAAGCCAGCCACCGTCTGAAGGAATATCAACAAGGAATGACTGATTTACGTTCCACAAAAGTCCAGCTGCGCTTGTAATGAAAACGGCTGCGAGCAAAAAGAAAATCCCCCGCTCTTTCTTAGAAAAAGATCTCACGGCAAAGAGGAGTTTGCGCTCAAATGGTAATGTGAATCGCCTATTTAACGTGCGTACCAAAGATATGTTTTTTCCTTTCACGAATGTTCGAGTTAGGGCTTGTCTGAAAATTTTCAGCCGAAATGAGGTCGAGAGACTGTTCTAGCAGGGCTGGGAAATAGATAAGAGGCGAACGAGATCGTTCTTACTCACAC
Organism: Patescibacteria group bacterium; assembly: GCA_036985875.1. Classification (GTDB taxonomy): domain Bacteria; phylum Patescibacteriota; class Minisyncoccia; order Phycocordibacterales; family UBA1539; genus BTQM01. Next base: position 11,567 of record BTQM01000009.1, on the reverse strand, counting down.
TTCTCAACACTGTCCCATTCCTAGTGCCCATTTAGATGATAAGCACAACGAATACTGAAAAAATAAATAGTATCGCGACTATTATTGTTGCGCGAAACAGTATTTTTTCAAATCCTCTTCTGGTGTGATTGATGGCTCCGCCGTCGCCTCCCCCAAACGCGCCACCGACTCCGGCAGAGCTTTGCTGTAGCAGTATTATTGCCACTAAAATCACGGCCAATACCATTTGTATCCACGGTAACATATAAAATGAAGTGAAAGTGAGGTGAAGAGTCTTGCGTCTATGTGCAGGGTATTATATCAGAGGTCTAAAATAATGCAACCTCGTTAGAACTGACGGCAACAGATGTCCTACTTCTAACGGGGCAGGCACTAGGAAATATAGATTTCAGCGGGCCACATTAGTTTCCCTGCTTGGGTGTGCAAATCACTCTTCCTACATCGCTAATAAAAAGCGGCACTTCATTGTAGTGCCGCTTGGTATTTTCGCCCGTGTTATGCTTCTACCAGAATGGCGTGGTCTGGGTTGATCATTTTTTCAATTTCATGTGAGGAACATTCGGGGTTGAGGCAGTACTGCGATGGCCACTCGACAATGGGAGTTCCCGTAAGATCTGTGCACTCTACAATACCCCCTTCCTGTACATGTTTGCATACGACACACGTTCGGTGGTATGAAGATGCGGATATGGACATGGGCTTTTCTTCCTTTGCAAAACGACCCTCTTCCCATGTGATGAGGCCCACCACCGCTTGGACACACTCTAGAACAAGTCTTTGCATGTGTGTCCCCCTGTGATTACCGTGCTTATCTGTAAAGTAAAATGAAAGCGGGTCTATATCTACCAACTCCGTTGTGTCCCTTGGTGTCGTGCCACGGAGACGGAGACTGCCGCGGGCAACCACCTCTCTTATTCCTGCATGCGAGAGCTCAATGAACATTGCCCCCATCGCCTCTGCGATTCCCCGCATGTCGTCTTTCGGTCCGTTGCACGGTGTGTATGGCTGGTTGTCAACAAAGAGAAAAGAGTCACTTGGTCGTGATTTTACCACTACCATTTTGAATGTGATGGTCATATTGTGCACCTCTCGTACTTTTACTAGAACCTGTTCAAGATTTCTAAATTGAAAAATAGCACGAAAGTAAGTATTTGACAATACGTGCGAGGCGGGTATACTCATGGCATTAAAAGCTAATTTTTTGTTTCACAAGAAAGATGAGTACACACAAAAACAAAATTACCCCCTTGGGGGACAGAGTACTAGTGAAGCCCGTTTCAGCGGACGAGAGCAAGAAAACAGAATCAGGAATCATTATTCCCGAAACGGTCGACAAAGAGAAGCCCGAACAGGGAGAGGTGCTGGCGGTTGGCGAAGGAAGAGTGACAGACGAAGGGAAAGTTATACCCGTGAAGGTAAAACTCGGCGACACGGTAATTTTTTCAAAATATGGCCCCGATGAAATAAAGGTTGATGGGGAAGAATACTACATTATTGGCGAGTCCAGCATATTGGCGATAGTAAACTAGCCACTAGCCACTAGTCGCTTGGGGTTAGGGGCTAGTAAAAATCGCTTCGCGATTTTTGTACTAATGGCTAATTACTAATCTAGTAATAACTTAAATATATGAGTAAACAAATTATTTTTAACGAAAAAGCGCGTGCGGCGCTAAAAGCCGGTGTTGACAAGGTTGCCGACGCAACCAAGATTACTCTTGGGCCTCGCGGACGCAACGTTATTCTTGATAAAGGATACGGCGCGCCCACCATCACCAATGATGGCGTGACCATTGCGAAAGATATATCCCTTTCTGACAAATTTGAGAATATGGGTGCGGAGATCGTTAAAGAAGTTGCAAGTAAGACAAACGATAAAGCGGGGGACGGCACCACGACGGCGGTGGTGTTGACGCAGGCGATCGTACGCGAAGGCATGAAGCAGATCGCTATGGGAGCGGGCGCTATGGGGGTTCGCCTCGGCATTGAGAAGGCGGCGGAGGAGGTGGTAGGGGCACTTCGCGCAATAGCAAAACCTATAAAAAGCAAAGACGAGATCAGGCAGGTCGCCGCGATCTCCGCTGAATCCGACGAGATGGGAAAAATAATTGCGGAGACCATTGATAAGGTCGGGAAAGACGGCGTGGTTACGGTTGAAGAATCTCAATCATTTGGCATAGAGAGCGAGGTGGTAGAGGGAATGGAGTTCGATAAAGGATATGTGTCTCCTTATATGATCACCAATACCGAGAGAATGGAGTCGGAATATACCGACGTGCCGATTCTGATCACCGACAAGAAAATCTCTGCGTTAAATGACATTCTTCCGCTTCTTGAAGAGCTTGCGAAAACGGGAAAGAAAAATCTTGTGATCATTGCCGACGACGTTGAAGGAGAGGCGCTTGCCACTTTCGTGGTGAATAAACTTCGCGGGGCATTCAATGTGCTCGCGGTCAAAGCTCCTGGTTATGGCGACAGGAAAAACGAAATGTTGGGAGACATTGCGGTGACAGTGGGAGGAAAGGTGGTCTCCGAAGAGCTGGGGGTGAAGCTGGAGAGCGCCGATACAAGCATGTTGGGCTCCGCGCGGAAAGTGATCGCTACGAAAGACAATACCATTATCGTCGGCGGGAAGGGCAAAAAGGAGGATGTGGAAGAACGCATTGCGTCGCTCAAGGCGCAGGTTGGGCAGACAGAATCAAAGTTTGATCTGGAAAAACTTGAGGAGCGCATCGCAAAGCTTTCCGGCGGAGTAGCGGTGATCAAGGTGGGCGCTGCCACTGAAATAGAAATGAAGTACCTGAAGCTCAAGATCGAAGATGCGGTAAATGCGACGAAAGCGGCGATTGAAGAGGGGATCGTTGCCGGAGGTGGAGCGGCCTTGGTAAAAGTCACTCAAGGTGTTGCTGACAAGGAAGTAACATCTCCAATTCCAAGTTTTGAGAAAGAATTTAAGACCGGATTTGATATTCTCCTTTCAGCGCTTTCTGCTCCTCTTGCGCAGATTGCGATAAACGCCGGTAGAGGAGACGGATCAATCATTGTGGAAAAAGTAAAAGAGAGCGAAGGGAATGCGGGATATGATGCCCTGAAAGACGAAATTGTCTCCGACATGTTCACGCAGGGGATCATTGATCCCGTGAAAGTAACCAGAAGCACTGTGCAGTATGCGGCATCAGCCGCGGCGGTACTGCTTACCACCGAAGTTGCCATTACAGACGAACCGAAGGAAGAGAAAGCTCCCGATATGGGTGCAATGGGTGGCATGGGGGGAGGAATGCCGGGAATGGGGTACTAGAATAAAAAATTTTCGCCGAGGGCGAATTGGCGTTGAAATGAAAAACACTCGAATTTATCGGGTGTTTTTTGCAGAGCATCGGGGACCCTTTATTTTGCCGCGATTTGATGCAGGACAAACGAACGTAGGACAACTTGTTCCCGGCGGTTTTGCTTGATATACTTACCGTATAAAAAGTTATGGCGAAAAAAACATTTTTTGAAGTGCATAAAAAGATATTTATCTTGGGCATTATCGTCCTTGCGGTGCTTGTGGTGGCGGGTGTACTGCTCGGCGGGAGGGGGTATCTCGGAACGGGCGAGCACTTGAGCGTCATCGATGAAGCCTCTTTTGCCCCTTCGGCCCTCTACGAGAGAGCTGTGCTGGAGAACGGCAGCATTATACCTCCTCCGGAGCCCTCTCTTTTGGGGGAAACCGTACAAGAGAGAAAGATCGTCAAAAATGGCTCGCTATCGTTAGTGGTGAAAAAGACAGAAGATGTGATCGGAAAGATAAAAAATATTGCAGTGAAGCTTGGCGGCTTTGTGGAGTACTCCAATGTGTATGAAACGGGTGAGAATAAAAAAGCCGGCAGTATTACTATCCGAGTTCCCGCCGCGTTCTTTGACGGTGCAATGAACGAGATAAAAACACTTGCGATAAAGGTGGAGCGCGAGAATGTAGGTGCGCGCGACGTAACAGAGCAGTTCATTGACCTTGAGATACGGCTCCAGAACATGAAAGCGGAAGAGGAGCAGTACCGCGATATTCTCAAGCGCGCCGTGGCGATCGAGGACGTATTGAATGTGACGGCGCGGCTCTCCGAGGTGCGCCAGCGTATTGAGCGTGCGCAGGGGCAGATGGATTACCTGTCGCGGCAGATCAAGATGTCCACCATCTCGGTATCTCTGATCTCGGAGGCGGACGTGGAGATATTCGGTGTCGTATGGAGCCCTATCGCCACTGTCAAGCAAGCGTTGCGCGATGGCCTGCAGGCGGTCGTGATCTACCTTAATATCCTCATAGGCATATTCTTCAAACTGCCGGCATATCTGTTGTGGATCGCAACGATCATATTGGCCATTTGGGGTCTTTGGAAACTTGTGCTCTTGGGAAGGCGTTATGTGGGTAGGAAGTAATCAATTAACAATTTAAATAACATTATTATGAATACACTCTATATCATTCTTGCAATCGTAGGCATCACCGCTCTCTGGGCGATTTTTGCTTACAACGCATTTATTCGTCTTATAACTCGCGCCAAAGAGGCGTGGGCCGACATTGACGTTCAACTAAAGCGCCGCTATAACTTGATTCCCAATCTGGTAGAGGCGGTGAAGGGGTACGTCGCGCACGAGCGCGGAACGCTTGAGAAAGTAACCGAGGCGCGCACGGCGGCGATGAATGCCGGAACCGTTGCCGAGCATGGACAGGCGGAGAATATGCTCACCGGTGCTCTCAAATCCCTTTTTGCAGTGTCAGAAAGCTATCCCGATCTAAAAGCAAGCCAGAACTTTCTTGATCTACAGAACGAACTCTCCGACACCGAGAACAAGATACAGGCGGCGCGCAGATTTTATAATACGAACGTTCGCGACCTCAACATAAAAATTGACTCATTTCCTTCCAACTTGATCGCCCAGATGTTCAAATTCGGCAAACAAGAATTCTTTGAGCTTGAAGAAGGATCCGAGGAACGTGAAGTGGTTGATGTGAAATTTTAGTTTCTCATGGCGACGCTCTACACGCATCAGGATAAAAATATACGAAAAACATGGTTGTTGATGACCATGTTTTTCGTGGTGGTGATCTTTGTCGGCTGGGCGTTTTCCGTTGTGCTTCAGAGTCCCATCATTCTCTACATTGCGGTTGCGTTCAGTATCTTGATGAACATCGGGAGTTACTGGTATTCCGACAAGATCGTACTGAAGATGTCGGGAGCGCGCCCCGTGAAAAGGGAGGAGCATCGCGAGCTGTGGAACATTGTGGAGAATCTCTCCATTACCGCCGGACTCCCGATGCCCAAGGTCTATATTATGGACGATCCCGCGCCAAATGCATTTGCGACGGGGCGCAATAAAGAGCACGCAGTGGTGGCGGTAACAACCGGACTTCTGCGGATGCTTGAGAAAAATGAGCTTGAAGGCGTGGTTGCGCATGAGCTCTCTCACATTGGCAATCGCGATATGTTGGTTTCTACCGTAGTAGTGGTGCTTGTCGGATTTATCGTACTTCTTTCCGATTTCTTCCTGCGCGCAACGATATGGGGCGGCATAGGCCGCGGCCGCGGCGATGGCAGGGTACAGCTTATTATGATAATCGCGGGAATTGCGCTTGCTATATTGGCGCCCATTGTGGCAATGCTCATCCAGCTTGCTATATCGCGAAAACGCGAGTTTCTTGCGGATGCGTCTGGCGCGCTTCTGACCCGATATCCCGAAGGACTTGCGTCGGCACTTGAGAAAATATCTGCCTACTCGGGACAGATGAAACGTGCGAACCATGCAACAGCGCATCTTTTCATTTCCAATCCCTTCGGTGGCAAGGGGAGGAAAAAGATAGGATTTATGAACAAGCTTTTTATGACGCACCCGCCGGCAGAAGAAAGGATCATGAAACTACGAGAGTAAGTTTAATTATTAAAAATATAAATATGTATATTGAAAAAATTAATCCCAATGAAAATAATGATATAGCCGCATTTCAAACAGAGGTTAGTGCGCTGAAAGAAAAAGAAAAAGAAGAGGGGAAAACCGCCCATTTTTTTGATCTTGACCCCGCCTTTTTGGATGCCACCGATATGGCGATCTGGCGGAAGTTTAAAGAAAAAACTCTTACGAAAGAAGAATTTTCAGAATACAGAAAAAATATCTCCGGACCCCATAATAACGATTTTATGGCATATATTGCCAATAAAATCGGTTCCTGGTCCGAATGGCCGTCGCAGAATGAGTGAGGTGTAGCGTATCGAGGACAAAGAGTATAAAATCAGGACTCACACAGTTGGCGCATTTCTTTCCGCCGGAGGCGGACAGGCGCCGTACGTCACTAAATGTCGCTCGCTACATGCTCGGATACAGCTTACTCCACTTAGTTCGTGTTCCGGCAACTGCATGGGGCTGCGTAAATCCTAAAATTATCAAACGTACTTTTGGTGTGGTACGATAAGAGAAATTTTGATACAGTGTAGCGTGTTTAATATTGGAGGAGTGGCTGAGTGGTTTAAGGTGCTCGCTTGGAAAGCGAGTGTGGGGCAACCCACCGCAGGTTCAAATCCTGTCTCCTCCGCAACGAACGAAGTGAGCTGTAAAGGCGCCAGATACTTTTAAAATCCCGGCAACCTGCGCGAATCCTTAATAAAAACATCGTACACGGTTTTATCTTCAACCCATTCCTTGCCATCCCACATATGCGGTCTTGCTATTTTAATTTCTTTATATTTCTTATTTCGCTCAAGATAATCTTTTATAACGTCTTCATCGGCTTTACCTATCTCTGAATACTCGGTTCCAAGATATTGCCATCCCTGCGATTCTAGTTCCTGGCGGTTCCGAAGATCCGGATGCTCTTCTTCAGTTTTCTGGTGTTCTGGCTTTATTCCTTTTGGGTACTCCATGTTTTCTGACATATATTTTACAATATTAAGTAAATCCTAATGTGTTTTAAGAATACAGCACTTGGGGTATCAGTCAACAGAATTAAAGGTACCCGACATCTTTCCCTCCTCCATTTCTTACGATACATCTTAAGAAATAGAGGGCGACGAATGGAAAATATCCTAAAACTCTTTTCCGAACACCAAAAGGGTGTTAAGATATTATATTATGCATCCTGAACTGCAAAAAATTGACAGCAGCGACGAATCTCGCGAGGAAACGCCGCAAAAAGAAGCACGTTGGGAGAAATGGGAAAAAGAAATTGAAACGATGGAGGATAGCAAGGGACGAGAGATCGGTCCCAACATAAAGGAGGCCGTGATCGCACTCAATGTTCTCAAGATCAATACGTCCGCTTCTTGTGAGGGGCATGTTGAGCGGGGAATGACTGCGCCGTGGATTGAAGTAGAAGCTCCCAATAAGCCCGAGAAACAATTTGCAGGCGAGAATGAGGTGTTTCAAAAAGCCGCAAAAAAGTACGGGATTTCCTTTAAGGACGTTAGGCGCGCAAAAAATGAGCAAGCTCAGGCGGAAGCGGTTAAAAAGTCCACGCACTCTCAGGCTGACGAAACGCCGGAGTACAAAAAGTGGAGAGAAGAAAACGAAAAACTGATGCGAAAAACAGTTGTGCTACTTGACGAGTTTTACAAAAAAAGAAATACTCCCGACAATCTTCGTTTGGCGGTGCACCCCAGAGCGGGTGGGTTTCGCGTGGTGGGTGGAGGAGAAGATTATCAGGAAGCGCCGAATGATCTCTCTGACGAGGAGAAGCACCAGCTTGAAAAACAGCTTGCGGGGTACAGGGAAGAAATGTGGCAGTTCGCAGATTTCCTCAAGAGAAAACATTTTAAAGCCGAAAAGTAGGGTGGCGTAAGCGCGTTAGGTGCGCGTACTTGACTCCTTAAGCAATGAACAAAACGCACTATTTTGCTATTTTCATATTTGTCGGTCTTGCCTTGTTGGCGAGTTTTTGGGTACCACGTGTGCTTGAAGAAAACGGGGTGCTCGGCATTTCTCCATCCTCGCTCGCGACGGTGGCGATAAATGGAGACATGTTCGCTGTGGAGATTGCCGATACGTTGCGGGTGAGGGCGCAGGGCCTCTCCGGAAGAGATGGCCTTGCGCCTAGTGCGGGGATGCTGTTTGTGTTTGAAAACGCGGGACTATACGCGTTTTGGATGAAGGATATGCGTTTCCCGATTGACATTATTTGGATCGGCGAGGACATGACCGTCGTTGGTATTGAAGAGAATGCTTCACCGGACTCATACCCGCAGATATTTACGCCGGAGTTTCCGGTGCGCTATGTCTTGGAAGTCGCGGGGGGAATTGCGAAAAAGCGTGGGATAACGACTGGAGATCGTGCGACGCTTGTAACATATAAACCATAACTCTTAACGTATAACATAGTCTGCGGAAGCGAAGCTTTCGCAGAAGTTACAAGTTTCACGTTACAAGGCACATGCTTTATCCACACGCACATCCGCGGCGTTTTGCGTTACAATGGATGTTATATTTTTTATCATTTTTTCCCACAATAATCTATGGCAAAAATTTGCAAAAGCACCAAAAAATTAGGGCAAGATTTCATTAAGGAAATAAGAAAGAGAGATGGGGCGATCGCCCCATTTGACAGCTCAAGGATCTTAAAAGCGGTGCGCAAAGCAATGCTTGCTAGTAGCGAAGGGGCGGAAAAAGAAGCGGAATATATTGCGCGAAAAGTGCTTTCCAGACTGGGTAGGATAAGTAGACTGGCGGAGAACTTTGTTCCAACCGTGGAGGGGATTCAGGATATGGTAGAGAAAGAGCTTATTCTGGAGGATTTTGTGAATACTGCCAAGGCGTATATTCTCTACCGAGATGAGCGTGCAAGGATAAGGCGCGAGAAGGGCGAAGTTCCCGAAAAGGTGAGAAAACTTACGAGAGAAGGCAAGAAGTATTTCAGGAATACTCTCGCAGAATTTGTGTACTACAGGACATACTCACGGTGGGTAGAGGAGGAGGGGCGAAGGGAGACATGGATCGAGACGGTTGAGAGGTATATGGATTTTATGAAAGAGAACATCGGGAACACTCTCTCGGGGAAAGAGTACAAGGAAATAAAAAAAGCGATCTTGCGCCATGAAGCCATGCCTTCCATGCGACTTCTGCAGTTTGCGGGGAAGGCCGCGCGAAAGACGAATGTGTGTGCTTATAATTGCTCCTACCTTGCGCCTTCTCGGTTGGAAGATTTCGGTGAGATTATGTATATCTTGATGTGCGGTTCGGGTGTGGGCTTTTCTGTGGAGAGCCAAAATGTTCAAATGCTTCCGCAAATCAAAATGCAGACTGGGAAAATACTGCCACCCCACATTATACCAGACAGCAAAGAGGGATGGGCTGACGCTCTAACTTTTGGAATGAAAACATGGTTCAAGGGGAAAGATGTTGCGTTTGATTATTCAAAACTGAGACCATCGGGTGCGCGGCTCAAAATAATGGGCGGTCGCTCTTCCGGTCCCGCCCCGCTTAAAGCGGTTATTGATTTTGCTCGTGAGAAGATATTAAAAAGGCAGGGCAGGCGCCTCACGAATCTTGATGTGCACGACATCGTGTGCAAGATAGGGGAGGTTGTGGTTTCCGGCGGAGTGCGCAGGAGCGCCTTGATATCCCTCTCCGACATTGACGACATGGAGATGCGTGATGCCAAAAAGGGGCAATTCTACATTGCCCAACCGCAGAGGCGCATGGCCAACAATTCCGCCGTATACAACGGAAGACCCGATAACGCCGATTTTCTTGACGAATGGGTGGCTCTTATGAAAAGCGGATCTGGCGAAAGAGGGATTTTCAATCGTGGCGGGCTTGCAGACACGCTTCCCGAGAGAAGGCCAAAAATTTTAAAAGGGGATACAAGTCGCTTGGGCACCAATCCATGTGGTGAGATAATTTTGCAATCAAGGCAGTTTTGCAACCTGTCCGAGATAGTGGCTCGCTCCGATGACACGGAAGAGTCTCTTCTTCGCAAGATGCGCATTGCTGCAATGTTGGGCACATATCAATCAACCCTGACGGATTTTCCCTATCTCTCAAAAGAGTGGGGGGAAAATTGCAAAATGGAGCGGCTTTTGGGGGTGTCCATTACTGGACAGTGGGATTGTTCCACCGTACGCGACGAGAGTGTGCTAAAAAAGCTCAAAGAGGAGGCGATACGAGTGAACAAAATATACGCCAAGAAATTCGACATAAACCGATCAACTTGTATTACCTGTGTCAAGCCGTCCGGAACACTCTCGCAAATGGTTGACTGCTCTTCCGGCATGCATCCTCGCCACAGCGTGTACTATATCCGTCGTGTAAGGATTTCCGCTACGGATCCCTTATTTCAGATGCTTAAAAATCAAGGGGTGCCCTATTGTCCCGAAGTGGGTCAGCCGAAAGAGGGCGCAGACACATATGTTCTGGAGTTTCCCGTTAAAGCCCCCGAAAATTCAATTTTCAAGAATGATATGACTGCCCTGGAACAGCTTGAGCACTGGAAATTAGTAAAACAAAATTACACTGAACACAATCCATCCGTGACAGTTTCGGTCGGTGAAGATGAATGGATAGAGGTTGCCAACTGGGTATATGTGAACTGGAGCATTATCGGCGGTCTCTCCTTCCTGCCAAGAAGCGATTTTGTGTACCAACTTGCTCCATACGAAGAAATAGACAAAAAAAGATACAAAGAGCTCGCAAAGAGGTTTGAAGGCATAGATTTTTCAAAGATCGTGATTTATGAGAAAGAAGATAAGACGGATGTAGCGCAAGAGCTTGCGTGCGTCTCCGGCACATGTGAGATTACTTAGAGTTTGTCTGAAAACCTGCTTTCATAGCGAAATTTTAGGATTCAGTGAGTTAGAAATAGACGGGACGAAGGGTCCCGTCTATTTCTTGTGTTCATCTGATTTTGTGGTATAATTTCTTTAGACCTTGTGCTGGATAGTTACCCCTCACATGAAAAGGCATTGTCGCGCATTTATACGCGACTTGCGAGCTTTAGCTCGTGGTACCTTTTCATGCGAGGGGAGGAAAGTCCGAACACGTGCACCTTTTGGTGCAGGACGGTAGTGGGTAATGCCCATCTGGAGTAATCCTAGGGATGCGAACAGAGACGCCAACACTGGAGACGGTGTTGGGCGCGCCAAAGTTTTTTGGGGCGTAGTCCCTCACATGAAAAGGCATTGTCGCGCACCTGTGCGCGACTTGCGAGCTCTCCGCGCTCGTGATGCTTTTCCATGTGAGGGGGTGAAACGGCTAAATTCCTACCTACGTGCAAGGCCGTACTGCCGTCGCTTTGCGACGGCAGGGTGCCGCTAGAGGCAAGTGGCAACACTTGTCCCAGATAAATGACTATCTGTCTCTCACATGAAAAGGCATTGTCGCGCATTTATACGCGACTTGCGAGCTTTAGCTCGTGGTACCTTTTCATGCGAGGGACAACAGAATTCGGCTTATAAGCGCAAGGTTCCGCAGAAATCCCCGCAAGGCATCTATCATGATTGCCTTGCGGGGATTCTACGTTTTGGACATGTCTGTATTTGCTGTTTGCGCCGTGGGAGATTTACATGTTGCTTGTTTGTTCTCGTGTGTATATAATAGAACATTATATTTAT
>BTQM01000008.1:0-22438 GCA_036985875.1 Patescibacteria group bacterium | reverse complement strand
GACATGAATGCCGTGCTGGAGCGCGCGGAAGGCACAGCCGAAAAATATCTAATCCAAACCGCAACGATACGATCCATGGCAAAGGCGGTGTATTCAATAAAGAACACAGGGCACTTTGGTCTCGCATTCAAATACTATACCCACTTTACCTCCCCCATAAGGAGGTACCCTGATATAATGGTACATCGCCTAATGAAACTATTCCTTTCGGGAAAAATAATACCAAAAGCGATGATGGAGGAGTACGATACTCTTTCTCTACACTCTTCCGAAATGGAGCAGATTGCGATGGGAGCAGAGCGGGACTCCATAAAATACAAACAGGCGCAGTATATGGCAGAGCGTGTGGGGAAAATATACCAAGGAATTATAACTGGTGTTACCAAGTGGGGTATTTACATTGAGGAAAAGCGTACGAAATCCGAAGGGATGGTGCGGCTTCGGGACATGGATGATGATTACTATATCTTTGACGAGAAGCGCCAGCGTATCATCGGCAAAAGGCACAAGAAAAGATATCGTCTCGGAGATACCGTTGCAATAAAAGTAAGAAAAGCGGACCCAGAAAAAAAGACGATTGATTACGCGTTTGTCTAACCGAGTCCCTCATCCACGAGACTTGATAGAAATAAGGAGGGTAGATATGATGCGGTCAGTATTTCAAAAGTTCTTTTACTGTGAAAGGAGAAAGGATGTGAATCTCAAGAAAAAACTACTTTTGATTATAACGATACTTGTGATAACAAACGCCGTGGACGCCTTGCTTGCTTATAGTACCGAAGCAACGACGCTTAGTGTTATCTTTGCCACCGCTACAGTCATTTCTGTACTATTCGCTTTACTGGTGTCCTACGATATCATAATCGAATTTTTTCTTAAAAGCAGTGGGTAAAGCCTTACACATAAAAAACCGCGCGGTCATTATGATCGCGCGGTTTTTCATTTCTTGCGAAACGCTTGTGCAAGAAACGGATGTATATGATGTAGCTAGCTAGACCGCGCTTCTCATAAGCGCAATAACCTCTTCGTCATCAGTTTGGGGAAACTCATCGTAAAATGTCCCGACCGCACCGAAGAGAAGCGGCGCGGCAATATAGACCACTTCGTCAACTTCCTTTTGTATAAGGGCAAGCGAATCCCTCGCAATAACCGGAACCGCAACAGTGATCTTCTCCGCCCCCCCTGCCTTCGCCGAGAGTATCGCCGCTCTCATGGTGGCACCCGTTGCAACACCGTCATCAACGATGACGGCGATTTTACCGTGGAGATCAAGCGGCGTGCGGGAGCCGCGATAAGTCTTGAGCCGCCGTGCCGACTCCTTTTTTTCTTTTTCCACCTCCTCGTCAATATACTCTTGAGTAATGCCATAGAGACCTAAGGCACGCTCATCAAATACCGCCTCACCATTCTCCGTTACGGCCCCGATGGCAAACTCGGGATTGTCGGGAACGCTGATTTTTCTGGGAACAAGTATGTCCATTGGCAACCCCAGCGCTTCGGCGATCTCATGGGACACAACTACACCGCCACGTGGCAACCCCAGCACGATCGCTTTTGGGTTGCCTTTATACGACGTGAGTTTTGCTGCCAATTTTTTACCTGCATCTTGACGATCTTTGAACATTGATTGTATGTATTACTTCTTCGCGTAGGTTTCCGCTTCTTCGAACTTGATCGAGAGGAGTTTTGAAACGGCGTCTGAGTCCATGGTAACACCGTAGAGAATTCCGGCGCGCGCCATTGTCTCTCTATTGTGAGTAATGACAATAAGCTGGGAGTATGCAGAGAGATTTCCAAGCATATCTCCGTACTTCCTCGAGTTTGCTTCATCAAGCGCCGCGTCAGTTTCATCAAGAACCAAAAACGGGGGAGGTTTCACTTGAGATACGGCAAATAGAAGCGCGATGGATGTAAGTGCTCTCTCTCCGCCCGAGAGCATCTGAAGTCCATTTGTTTTCTTGCGCGGTAGACGAACGTCAATTTCAATTCCCTCTTCCGCAACAGACTCGTCGTCCGTGGCGTCAGATATGTTCATATCGGCATACCCTCTTTCCGCGGCGCTTATTTTTTTTCTTTTTTTCTCCGCCACAACAGAGAGTTTCGCACTGCCACCCCCAAACATCGCGGAAAAGAATCCCTGAAACTGTGTGTTGATCTTCTCTATCCCCTCCTGAAACTGACGGCCTAGTTTTTCTTCCAGCTCGCTTATAAGCGCTTTTAGAGCAAGGGTGCTTTTTTCAAGATCATCTACTTCACGCTCTAAAAATTTATCACGCTCGGTGGCTTCTTCGTGCTCTTTTATTACGTCTTCTCCAGAGCTACTTCCCGAATCCTCAAGCCGAATCTTTATTTTTTCGATTTTCCTCCTTCTGTTCTCTTGCAGGTCTCGCGGCTCGCGAACCGCCTCTTCGGGCGAAACAGGGTAATACGCATATTCAATGATATTCTTTCCGACCAAAACGGCGCCTTCCTGTAATTCTTCCTTGAACAACTGTTCTTCTTTTAATACTCTCTCTTCCCGTGCGGCAACCATGGAAATGCGAGACAACAGCTCGCTCTCCCGTGCTTTTATCTTGAACACTGCAGTTTCCGAATCCCTTGAAGCATCTTTTTCTTTCTCTATTTCTTGTTTGATGTCCTCATACGAGACTATCAGTATATGTTCTTTCTTATCAATATCCTCCAAGGATGCATGTATTGCCTCTCTTTCTCTCTTCATGTCTTCACTATCTTCCTCGTTGTCACGCTCCGATACCTCTTCCTTAGTACCGCCCAAAATGCACCGCGACACAAAATCCGCAATAAGCGTTCCTGCTCTTCCTAGAATTGTTTTTATCTCGGAAATACTGCCGCTCTCGCCTGCTTCCTCAAGATTGCGCTCCAGTGCCCGGACAAACACATTAACCTCCCGAAAGGGAATAGGTTTTTCTTCGTCGCCTTCCCGCTCTTTTTTTATCCGCGCCCTCTTTTCTTCGTACTCTATCACACCCTCAAGGTGCCCCAACTCACGCGATAGTTCGTTCTTTTGCTCCCTTATGGAAGAAAGCTTCTCTTCCATGCCCAAAAGTTCTTTCTTTTTTTTCTCTTCTCCATCGCGTGACATGCTTGAAATAAGCGCCTGTGCCCCTGTAAGCTCTTTTTTTAGGTGAGCTAATTCTTGTTTGGGAGCGCGACCCTTCTCTTCCAACTCCTTTTTTTCACGCGCAATATACCCCTCTTCCCTCTTTAGATATTCTTTATAAAGCCCTGTGAGTTCTTTGCGCAGATCGCGAACTTTCTGTATCTTATCCACTTGGATTTTCAAGAAACGAATGTGGGGCGCTATTTCTTTTCGGAGCGTCCTTATATGCTTTATGTTATCCTCGGTTTTTGAAAGTTTCCGTTCGCTTTCGGCGATTTTCAGATGATAGATCCTAAGACCCAGTGCATCTTCCACCATGGTCTTTTTCTCCTTGGAAGAGGCGCTTAAAATCCTGTCTGCTTCTCCTTGAGAGATGATGTGATGTCCGGATGCCCCTATACTCATTGATGATAGTATCTCTATCACATCCTTAAGCCTCACTTGGCTTCCATTAATGAAATACTGATGTGAAGAATCGCGATGAACTTCTCGCGCGATCACAACCTCGTCGTAATCTATATCGAGAACTCTGTCCGTGTTATCAAAGACGATCGAGACCTTTGCACGATTCAATCGCCCCAGATTTTTAGAACCACTGAAGATGAGGTCCTCGCCCTTTTTCCCCCTGAGTGATTTAAGTGATTGTTCACCCAAAACAAAGCGAATTGCCTCAGCAATGTTTGATTTGCCGGAACCGTTGGGTCCGACGATCGCTGAAATTGGAGAGGTGAACTCGAGAACGCTTTTCTTGGCAAACGACTTAAATCCTGAAATTTCCAAACGCTTCAAATACATAGTTACTGTCTAAATACGCAGCCTCCATACGCCACGGTTATTAAATTATATAGGTTTCTGGGACAAAACCCTAGGAGCCAATAAGGCTAGAATGAGTTTCCCTGAAACTTATTTGAAAGCCAGATTAGGACCACTCCTTTTTATTAAGCGCGAGAGATGCGGCGCTTTGCTCGGCTTCCTGCTTTGATTTTCCCTGAGCTTCTGCGATTTGTTCATCTTTTAGAAAAACCGCCACGGTAAATTCTTTGTCGTGATCGGGACCGACTTCAGCCAGCACGCTGTATGACGGCGTGATTCCCACTTTTTCCTGCGCTTTTTCCTGAAAAAGACTTTTTGCATCTCTCCACAAGCCCTTTTCCACGATCTCGTCCGTCATGTGGAACAGACTTTTGGCAATAAACTCTTGCGCAGCATCATACCCACAATCAAGATAAATAGCACCTATAACCGCTTCAAATGTGTTTGCCAGTATGTATTGCCTAGCCCGACCGGTATCGCGAGCCTCACCCCTTGAAAGAAGTAGGAATCCTTCCATTCCTGATTCATGAGCAGCATGGGAGATAGTGCGAGTGTTCACTAGGGCGGCACGGTAACTGGTAAGTTCTCCTTCCGAAGTATTCGGATACTTGTCAAAAAGATACCTTGTTATCACGAGCTCCAGAACGGCATCGCCAAGAAACTCCAGTCGTTCATTGTGCGAGAGTCCGCTTTTCTTGTGCTCGTTTATGTATGACCTATGGGTAAAGGCCTTTATAAGCAAGCTTTTGTCATTAAACTCAACACCTATATCTTTCTCGAATTTTGAAAAATCTTTCATGAAAACGCAATTTCTAATTTTTAAAATTATTGAACTTCGTCAATTTACTTTTTAAGCAAAATATTTATTGCCTTGGTAATAATCGGCAAAATGTCATCGTAAATATTCAAATCCAAAATATCCGCCAGCTTGAACCATTTTGCATCATCAAGCCCTCCCGTCTCCTCGAGTTTCAATTCTTCAAATTTTGTTTCAGCCAAAAAGTATACTACGCTCTTCCTTAACTTGCCTTTCTTGGGATGAGAAGCGATATATTCATTGCTTCCCAGAATCTGCACAACTTTCGCCCCAAGACCGAGCTCTCTTTTTACAACCCCCTCGGCACCCGATGTCTCTTCTTCTCCCTCTCGAAGATGACCTTTAGAGAGCGTCCAGTGCCCAAATATGTCATGAACCAATGCAAGATATATCTCACTCCCCTCTTTCGCATATACGACCGCTCCGGCGAGTCTTTCGACCGGCATCTTGGACAGATCAAGGTTGTCGTTCTTCTTTTTTCCCCCTTTTTCATCCTTACCCGGCTCCCCCATTTCTTTATATACCGCACCAAGCACGCCATTGAGAAATTTGCCGCTATTCTCGCCGCCAAATGTCTTCGCAAGTTCGATCGCCTCATTGATAGCCACCTTGGCGGGAACTTGAGATCTGTCCCCATACAAAAGTTCGTAAAGACCGATGCGCAGTACATTGCGATCAACAATTGAAATTTTATCAAGAGGCCAATCCGGCGCTGCTTTCTCTATCACAGAATCAAGTGACTCTCTTTTCTCAATGATGTTTTTCAAAAGAGAGCGTGTAAAAGAAAGTTCTCCCATGCCGGGTGCAAACTCCTCTGCATTCCTCAGAAGCATTTCCTTAATGTTTGCCGTGTCTTCGCCCTTGAAATCCCACTCAAAGAGCGTCTGCATCACTATTGATCTTGAAAGGTGCCTATTTGCCATGCTAATTTTACTTGCGAGTACCGCGAGTAATCGTAAAATTGAGTACCTTGTTACAGGATAATAATTTTATAAAACTCGTTTTACTCGTTAACAAAATTACTGTTTATCAGACAGCGCCGCCGCGTTAAGCTTCTCTGTTGTTTCTTTCTCGCCGACATGCTCCTGAATTCCTCGCTGTTTCATCTTCTCCTTCTTCCTCTGTGCCTTCTTTTCAACACTCTTCATCACATCGATAATCTCTCTCCCCCTGTATGAACCGCAGGTTGGACACACCCTGTGGCGCAGATGAGATGCACCACATTTATAACATATAGAAAGCCGCCCTACTTTGAGAGCGTGATGCGACCTTCTGTTGGCAGTATGCGCCCTTGTATGTCTCATTCGTACTGACATGATGGCTAGTGTAAAACATTTTACAGCAAAACACAAGGGCGTAAAAAATGAAATCCCCGAAACAAAATAAGATTTGTTTCGGGGATAAATGAACGGACATGCCATGAGGCGCATATTTATGAAATGCCACACTCTATGAGCAGAAAAGCTGCGTTTTTATCATCTTTGGCAGCTACTAAAAGCATTGGCTTAAGTGCCTCAATCAATGCCTTGCGGTGTGGTGAGTTAAATGGAATTTTCTGGCTCAACACGCCCTCCACACTCAACCATTGAGGAACATCGGTTTCTTCGATCCCGTTATCTGGATTGATTCCCGGCTCGGTATTTAGCTCGCCGCTCCATTCGGTCACTAGCCAAAAGGAGTGATGATACTCTCCCGGCTTTACAGAGATCAATACCGCATTGTGAATGCTCGGTCCTGCCTCTTCCCTGCTTTCACGATCCAATGCTTCCAGTACCGTCTCCCCTTCCTCTATGCCGCCACCGGGAAGTCCGTACCAGTTTCCCGGTTTGACGAGATTCATTACCGCAAGAACCTCTTCCCACCCGTTCCTGAAGATGATAGCTGAAACCGTTCCTGGGAACAGTCTTGAGTCAAGAGTAAGTTCGTTCATTACGCACCTCCGATTCTGTTTCTGATGTTTAAGGTATTTGAATGTTAATGTGCGGTACCGGCAACGCTTGCGTTACTGCCAGTTAACCTAATGCCCATTATACCAATAATATATATTCTGTCAATACTTCATGCGTAGACAGGCAATGCGTATACATTTCGCGTACAACGACCATTAGCTTGATCGAGATTCCAAAAATTTCCACAGAAAACTTGTTCTGTGAATATCTGACAAGCCGTGTTTTTCAATTTCTGCGTAGTGTTGTCGAGTACCGTACCCTTTATGCCTGCCGAAATCGTATTTTGTATATTTCCGTGCAATTCTTACCATTTTTCGGTCACGCGTAACCTTCGCCACGATCGAAGCCATTGAAATTATAATTTCTTTTTCGTCCCCCTTGATAATGGTTGTTTGATTCCCATATTCCGCAGGTGCCCGAAGTCCTCCATCCAAAAGCACACGGGACTCCTCCGCGTGACACGGCAACCGAGACAGAGCGCTCGCCACCACTTTTTTCAAGGAATACGATATCCCCTTCCTGTCTATCATTTTAGAACCCGCGAAGGAAACAGCGAAATCCAAGCGGCCCCTCTCCCTCTCTGCCGCGATCTTTCCGAACCACCACTCCCTTCTTGCGGGAGATAATTTCTTTGAATCTTTAATGCGCGCAAAAGAGCGCCTGACCAAGCGGATGTACTCTGCGTCAATGACAACAGCACCCGCCGCAACAGGTCCCGCTATGGGTCCTCGGCCCACTTCATCAATGCCTATTATATAACGAGGTTTATTATATCCCATCACTCTTCCATAGTAGCAAATTTTTAGTTTAGAGTATGCTTTAAATCACATAATTTCGCAGTAGTCTAAAGTTTTTGGATATACTCTATGTTCTTTGCTATAATGAACGCGCCTATGAATTTGCGCCCCGCAAAATTCGCTAACGCCCATTGCGGAACAAACACCTACATCTAAGAATATGACAAAATTTATACATTTACATACACATAGTCATTACAGCCTCCTTGACGGGCTATCGAAAGTAGACGAGATGGTAGCACTCGCAAAAAAGCAGGCTATGCCGGCGCTGGGGCTGACCGACCATGGAAATATGTACGGCGCGATCGAGTTTTACAAAACATGCAAGAAAGCTAAAATCAAACCCATTATCGGTGTTGAGGCGTACGTCACTCCCGGCTCCCGACACGACAAGCGACCCGGAATAGACACACAGCGCTTTCATTTGACTCTCCTTGCGAAAAACAACACGGGCTACAAAAACCTCATAAAGCTCGTTACGCTCTCCCATACGGAGGGGCATTACTACAAGCCACGCATGGACAAAGATATCCTGCGAAAATATTCAAAGGGAATCATTTGCCTTTCGGGATGTTTCGGGGGAGAACTTTCAAAAGCCCTGCGGAAGGGAAATGTTGATGATGCGGAAAAAATAGCGCGCGAGCACCAAGAAATTTTCGGTAGTGAGAATTATTTCCTTGAGATCATGCACCATCCCGGCGTACCCGGCATAGAGGATGTGAAAAAAGAGATTATCGCGCTCTCAAAAAAACTCGAGATTCCTCTTGTTGCAACGCAGGACTCGCACTACCTCCACTCGGATGACAAGCGCGCGCATGAAACACTACTCGCGATACAGACTAACGCAGATCTGAACGATGAGAATAGGTTTTCAATGGCATCCGAAGATTTTTCTTTCATTGATACGAATACCTCACTTGAATATTTCAAAGATACACCAGGGGCAGTGGAAAACACTCAAAAGATCGCGGATATGTGCAATATCGAACTTGAGCTAGGCAATTGGGTATTCCCCGACCTAAAGATTTCTGACAATTCCACATACGACAGCGAGTTGGAAAAGGCAACATATGAAGGCATAGAGGCGCGAGGGCTTGAGAGAACAAAGGAGCTGGAAGAACGAATAGAATACGAACTGGATATCATTAAAGATAAGGGATATTCTCCTTATTTTCTAGTCGTCTCCGACCTGATGCGGTTTGCGCGGGAGCACAATATACTGACCACTATCAGGGGGTCAGTCGCAGGATCGTTGGTAACCTACCTCCTGAACATTACCAACATCAATCCCTTTGAATATAAACTCCCTTTTGAGCGTTTTTTGAATCCAGAGCGTCCTTCGGCGCCCGATATTGACATGGATTTCGCCGACAACAGGCGAGATGAGGTCATTGCGTACGCGAAAGAGAAATACGGGAAGGACAAGGTCGCGCAGATCGGTACATTCGGCACCATGATGGCGCGCGGTGCAGTGCGCGATGTCGCCCGCGCATTGGGTCACCCCTACGGAGTCGGCGACAAAATATCGCGCTTGATCCCCTTGGGTGCGCAAGGTTTTCCAATGACGATCGATAAGGCAATGGGAATGATACCGGAGCTCAAAGAACTTTACGAAAAAGACGCGGCC
Source organism: Patescibacteria group bacterium (assembly GCA_036985875.1). Lineage (GTDB taxonomy): Bacteria > Patescibacteriota > Minisyncoccia > Phycocordibacterales > UBA1539 > BTQM01. The sequence continues at coordinate 13,314 of BTQM01000008.1, read as the reverse complement.
ACAAAAGAGATCATTGATCTGGCAAAACGGCTTGAAGGATGTGTGCGGCATATTTCCGTGCATGCCGCAGGAGTGGTGATCTCCCCCACTCCTCTTCATGAATTTGTACCCACGCAGCTTGATCCACGGGGAGGAAAGATCATTACCCAGTACGACATGCACGCGGTTGAAGACGCAGGGCTTTTGAAATTTGACTTTCTGGGTATCAGAAACCTCTCCATATTGGGAGACGCCGTGCGTCTTGTGAAGAAATTCCGAAACATTGACATCAATATTGAAAAAATCCCCCTTGATGACCGAAGGACGTTTGAAATGTTGGCACAAGGAGAAACGATGGGCCTGTTCCAACTTAACGGCGCGGGCATGACGCGATATCTTAAAGAATTGAAGCCCACTAGCATCCATGATATCAACGCGATGGTGGCACTGTATCGTCCGGGACCGATGGAGTCAATTCCGGAATATATCCGACGAAAGCATAATCGGAAAGAAATAACATATATTGACCCGAGGCTGAAGGAAATACTCAGTCAATCCTACGGCGTCATAACATATCAGGATGATGTCATGCTCATCGCTATACACCTAGCGGGATATTCGTGGCTTGAAGCAGATAAGCTGAGAAAAGCAATGGGAAAGAAAATTCCTAAAGAGATGCAGGCGCAGAAAGAAAAGCTTCTAGGAGGATTCATAGAAGGGGGGATACCGAACCGGAAAGCGGAAGAGCTCTGGAAGCTGATCGAACCTTTTGCGGCATATGGATTCAACAAGGCGCATGCCGCGAGCTATGGGCGTGTAGCGTACCAAACCGCATATATGAAGGCGAATTACCCCGCCGAATACATGAGTGCGGTTTTGACCGCAGACTCCGGAGACACGGATAAGATCGCGGAGATCATCGCTGAATGCAAGAGGATGGACATACCAGTGCTTCCGCCGGATATCAACGAAAGCTTCGGCGGTTTTACCGTCATCAAGGGTGAAGAGAATAAGGGGCAAGACAAGATACGGTTTGGACTCTACACCATAAAAAACTTAGGTGCCGACATATCCGACGCGATCATTGAGGAAAGAGAAGAAAACGGGAAGTTCGTTTCGTTCTCGGACTTTTTGGAAAGGATACGGCACAGGAACTTAAATAAAAAATCTTTGGAAGCTCTTACAAAATCGGGAGCAATGGACACGCTGGGAGAGCGCGGACAAGTGCTCTTCAATATGGAAGAAGCACTTGCTTACAACAAAGAGTGTACGAAAGGGACGTCAAACCAATCGTCTCTGTTCGGCATGATGGAGGACACATCATCAATCCCGAAGTTTAGGCTCAAAGAGTGCGCACCTGCTGAAAAGCGCGATATGCTTTCGTGGGAAAAGGAACTATTGGGGCTGTATATCTCGGGACACCCTCTTGACGAACATAAGTCGAAGCTTGAAAAAAGAAAGGCGACCATTAAAGGCATAAAGGATGCGACTAGCGGCACATTGGTTGTTATTGCGGGGATGATAGAGAGTTCAAAAAACATTACTACAAAAAAGGGCGACCAAATGGCGTTTATCAAGATCGCCGATCTCACCGACAGCATAGAGGGCGTGGTATTCCCGAACACATTACTTGAATACAAGGCCCTCATTGAAGAAGGTGGGAAATGCGTCAAAATGAAAGGAAAAATCTCAGAGCGAGGTGGCGAAAAAAGTATTATTGTGGAAGCGGTAAAAGAGCTATAGGGCGCTCGCCCCTCTCTTTTGAGGGAAGAAAGAAAAACCCGCCGGTTTGGGGGGAAATAGTAGGAAAAAAATGTTAAGAGCCGAGCTCTTAACATTTTAGGCAAAAAGAAGGAGCAGACCACTAACTAATGGTCTGCTCCATTTGCCACACCAAAACCGGCATCGCATTACTTTCTCTCGCCTTAACCGCTACGATCCGCCTGCTGGCGTTTGTAGCAATCTTGTTGGGAATTAAACGACGTATGCCGAACGCAGTCCTCTCCGCTCGAAATCGGCGGAGGTACTTCAAGGGAAGAATTCGGCGATCTAGAGCTGTTTGCACAGCCACTAAATAGAAGTATGGTAAAAAGCAAAAGTACGTACGGAATTCTCATCTCATTTCTCCTTGCCTTTCAAAAAATCAAATCAAAGATGTTCCTTGTCAAATCCTAACATGAAAAATATGTTCTGTCAACAACGAAAAGATCCCTCTGCCCTCTCAAGTTCCTCTTTGTCGTTGATGGGCAGCCACATATCGGATTCCACAATTTTAATGTTCTTGCCACCCTCGCCCATAAGCCGCATCCATGCATCGACTGCTTCATGTTCGCCGCGGGCAGAGGGGGCCGTTTCTGCCTCAAAAAAACTTTCATCCATCACCATTGCACCGTTCCAGACAAGGTCGGAAATAAACTCCTGAGGCTTTTCAAAAGCCCGCAAGAGATTGCCTTTTTTGTCAGGAACAAGTACACCAAAGCGGCTCGGATCTTTGACACGGGATGCGAGCAACGAAAGGTCGTGCTCTAAGAGAGCGCTCAACCCTTTTTCGCTAAAAATGTCATCCCCCACCAGTCCGAGGAAACGTCCGTGTACAATATCTCGAGCGCACCGAAACGCGTGTGCAACACCAAGCTGTTCCCTCTGAACAACAAACGCGAAAGCGTGCCGGTCGCGGGATCTCTTTGCAAAATAATCCCTTATGTCCGCCTCATAAGGTCCGCCGACGACAAACACCACTTCGGTGATCTGCGCCGGTAGGCTACCGAGCGTATGTTCAATGACCGGTTTTCCACCGATCGGCAAGAGGTGCTTGGGTCCCTCGCGATCTTTCGCCATTCTGGCCCCCTTACCCGCTGCTAAGATAATTGCTTGCATGATAATCAAACAATAGTATAGCAGTAAAAACTCCACCGTGTAACAATCATGCAGTGGAACGGAGTGCCAGGAAATGCTATTATACGGCTATTATGGAAGACGCTGATAATAAACTCTCTCGTATACGCCACTCTCTCGCGCACCTGCTTGCGATGGCAGTGCTTGATAAATATCCTAACACCAAGCTCGCTATCGGCCCCGCGATAGAAAATGGGTTTTATTATGATTTTGACTTTCCTGAAGGTGTCTCCCCGACACCTGATGGCTTAAAAGATCTGCAAAAACACATGAGAAAACTCGCGGGAAAAGGGCTCCCCTTTTCCGGTAAGGAAATATCTGCGGCCGAGGCACGGAAAATATTCAAAGATGAGCCGTATAAACTTGAGCTAATTGATGAATTTGAACAAGCGGGAGAAAAATTAACTACCTACACAAGCGACGACTTTACCGACCTGTGTAAAGGCGGGCACATTGAGAATACAAAAGAGATAGACCCGAAGGCGTTCAAGCTCACCCACATAGCGGGGGCATACTGGCGTGGAGACGAGAAAAACAAGATGCTCACCCGTATTTATGGCGTCGCGTTTGAAACCAAGAAAGAGCTTGATGACTATCTCGCAATGCGTGAAGAAGCGAAGAAGCGCGACCACCGAAAATTGGGCCGCGAGCTTGACCTGTTCACATTCTCCGATCTGGTGGGGTCTGGGCTTCCGCTTTTTACACCCAAAGGAGCGGCAATGAGAAACGAGATCATAAAGAAGATACACGCCATACAGCAGAAATTCGGGTATCAAAATGTGTGGATCCCGCACATCGCCAAAAAGGAACTATATATAACTTCCGGACATTGGGATAAATTTAAAGAGGATCTATTTCATGTGAAAGGGAAAGGCGACACAGAATTTGTAATGAAGCCGATGAACTGCCCGCACCATACGCAGATCTACGCAAGCGCTCCCAGGAGCTATCGCGATCTGCCCGTGCGCTTTTCGGAGATGACAACCAACTACCGCGACGAGCAGCCCGGAGAGCTACTTGGCCTTTCTCGCGTGCGAAGCTTAACGCAAGACGATGGGCATGTGTTCTGTTCTATGGAGCAAATAAAAGACGAAATAAAAAATGTCATTAGCGTCATCCGAGAGTTTTACACTTCGCTTGATATGTTCAAAGAGGGGGACTATTGGGTATCACTATCCGTAAGAGATCCCGCCGAAAAGGAGAAATATCTTGGAGACGAGAAACACTGGGAAGAAGCTGAGAAAATACTTTCTGAAATTGTAAAAGAAGAAGGGCTTGATTATAAAAAGATTGAGGGGGAGGCGGCATTCTACGGCCCGAAGCTTGATTTTATGTTCAAGGATGCACTGGGGCGAGAGTGGCAACTTGCAACCGTCCAGCTTGACTTTGTCATGCCGGAGAGATTTGGTCTTACCTACAAAGACAAAGACAACACGGAGAAAACACCTGTCATGATCCACCGCGCGATAGCGGGATCGCTTGAACGGTTCATGTCGGTCATCATTGAGCACTTCGCCGGCGCGTTCCCGCTTTGGATCTCTCCCGTACAAGTGTGGGTGCTCCCCATCGGCGAGGGACACAAAGACTACGCAGAGGGGGTATATAAGGCATTAGGTGATGCCGGTATCCGCGCGGAGCTTCACGACGAGAATGAAACGCTCGGCAAGAAAATACGCGAAGCGAAACAGCAAAAAATTCCTTATTTCCTCGTTATCGGAGATGAAGAAGTAAACTCAAAACAGATCACCCTTGAGAGCCGTGACCACGGAAAGATCGGGCAGATGAGTGTTGAGGATTTATTGCACAACTTTGCGGAGGAGATCCGAACTGGAAAACGAAAGAACGGATAATTCCAACGAACATAGTATCATAATGTGGTGGGGAGAATACAGAAAAGCGTTTAAATTGTAGCATTTCCCCATTATCTCATACGCTCAAATACCTCGCCTAATTTTCTAATTTCCTCACCATACAAGGCCCAGTCGCCGCTGCGTTGCGCAGATATGGCACGGTCAAAATAATATTTTGCTTGTTTAATTAGATCTTGGCTAAGCACCGGTTTGTCCGGAACTGTTGCAGTCGCTTTTTCGTCCACCGCAACCTGGCCGCCAAACACTCGCCCTAGTGCCAAATCTAGAGTTTCTTCCATGGCAATGCGATTTTCATAAGCCACGATCACTCTTTTAAGTTCCGGTATCCTGCCGCCTTCAGCCCTCAGGTAGATAGGCTGAACATAGATAAGTGACTCTTCGATCGGGATCACCAAAAGGCTTCCTCTGATCACTTCAGAGCCCTTTTGATCCCAGAGAGATATCTGTTGTGAAATGTCTGTGTCCTGATTGATGCGGTTGGTGATCTGCTTAGGTCCAAAGACCAGTTTTTGCTTGGGGAAACGGTAAACCACCAGCTGTCCATAAAACTCTCCGTCATTGCGCGCCACCATCCAGGCCGAGAGATTGTCTTTGCCGCGAGGCGTGAACGGGATCATCAAAATAAACTCTTCCCGCTCCTCACCCGGCAGCTTCATGATCATATGCCGCATCATTGGATCGGCCTGTCCCCCGCTCGCAATGATGGGAATCTGCCACTGATCTTCTTTGTTGTAGAAGATCTGCGCCTCATCCATGTGATACACCGTGTAAAGTGTTGTCTGGTAAATAAACAAATCTTCGGGATATCTAATGTGCGTCCTCAGATCCTCATCCATTTGTTCAAGCGGCAAAAACGAATCCTTGAAAATCTTGGCATAGGTTCTAATGATCGGATCGTCTTTATCTGCGATATAAAATGTCATTTTGCCATCATAAGCGTCGATCACCACCTTAACCGAATTTCTTATATAATTGAGGCTCTTGCCCGGAAAAGAACTAAATACGTCTCTCATCTGTTCAGCATACGGATAGCGGTCTGAGGTTGTATAGGCGTCATAGATCCACTTTAGCTCGCCTTCTCTGGTAACAACCATATAAGGGTCATTATCCATGCTCAAAAAAGGCAATACCCGCCTGACTCTCTCCTCTATATTGCGGTAAAACATTATCCTTGATTCCTTCGTTATGTCGTCGGACAAAAGAATTTTCAATGACCCAAATTTCAGTGCGAACAGCGCTTTGCGGAAAAAAGATCTAATTTCAACGCCTCCTCTTCCTTCATAATTTACAAAAACATTTTCCTCGCCCGACGGGTAATTGAACTCTTTGGTTTTGGTATTGACCACAACCCAGTCACTGGCCAACTCTCCGTAGTATATTTCCGGCCTGCTTACCGCAAGCGATTCTATGCTGGAGGTTGGCGGTAGGTCTTTTAAGAACAGCACCGGCAAACCCTCCGGCGTTACTTCATTGACCGGAGAAAGCGTTAGCCCGAAGCCGTGAGTAAAGGTCAGGCGTTCGTTGATAAAGGTGCGCTGAGGGAGGCTCGCGGAATCAAGCTCTCTGGGAGAGAGCAGAACCTGGCGGTAGTCACCATTTAGGTTATAGCGGTCGTTGTCAATGGAGACAAAATCATAGTAAGTGCGGATCTCCTGAAGTTGTCCAAATGTGTCAAGCAGGGGTTCGCGGTCCCAGAGCCGCACATTTTTAATGGTGGAGCGATTATTGTTGATGTCAGACATGGTGAGCGCGGTCTCCCCCGTTAGGTCGCGCTCCGTCACTGTATCAAGAGCAAAAGCTTTTTGCGTGGCTGCGATATTGTATTCTATGTAAGGGGTTTCTTTGACCAGCTCATTTGGCGCAACGACGAATTTTTGCAGGAAGAATGGGTATGCAGAGCTGCCCAAAATAGAGGTTGCGACATAGATGCCGACAGCCAAAACGAGAAGTTGGTTACTCTTTTTAAAAATGTTTATCACCGTCAACACGGCTGTGGCAATGGCAACAAAAATAAGTATTTTCAAGAACGGCAAAGTGGCGTTGATATCAGTAAAGCTGGCACCGGTAAACGGCCCGGTAGAGCCGTAGAGTAACATTGGGATTCCTACTGCATAGATCTTGAAGCTGGTTAAAACAAATAAAAAAGCGACGAGAATTGACAGATGGGTCTTGGCCGGCTTTTCCACAAATACAGATTTCAAGACACCCGCGCCTTGTACTGGCTGTCTTAAGGTGATAGCGCCCCGCAAAGCGTAGCTTAGAGCAGCTCCTATGATAGAAACGATAATAAGCCAAAAACCAAGCCCTATCAAAAACTCAATAAACGGCAGATCAAAAAAGTAAAAGCTGATATCGCGGCCAAAGATCGGATCAAGTGTGTTAAAGGGCGTTGCGTTAAAATACTTCAGCACCGTCTCCCAGTTGCTCGCTCCGAACAGACCGGTAAAAAATCCGAGGAGCAGCGAGATCGGCAAAATAAACGCGCCAACATATTTATCCGTATCCACTTCTTTAACCCTAATGTTCTCTCCATGCTCGCCTCCGCGCATATTGATGAAGAATGGTCTTGATGCGACAAGCCGCCTGGCCAACCAAAGATTGCCGTAGATAACAAAAAAAGCCAGAGCGCCCACTGCTACACCAAGGAGGATCTTAGAGTAAAGTATGGTGGTAAAAATATTACTAAAGCCAATCTCTCCAAACCAATACCAGTCAGTCAACAGTTGCAAAAGGCGTGGTGCGGTAAAAACAAACAGCGCTACCGCGCCGTAGAAGATATACAGGACAAGACGTTTTTGTGTCATAATGTAATATAATGCACGCCGTTGCTGTGTTTGTAAACCCCCACACCAAAATTCTTTGGTGTGGGGGTAAATATTTACTTATCATGGTCAATATCTTCTCAAGGGTGGGTTAAAGGTACCGGGTACCTTTAACCCTTTCGCTATTTTAGCAATTTCCTTTCTGTGTCTTTCCTGTCTTTAGAAACGACCGTATACTCCACCTCTCTTGCTTTTTTCTTCGCTTCCGTAAAACCCGTACCCGCCTCAAAATCAAGGCTTAAAACATAATAGATGAGTAGTCCTACGACGAATGCGATCACAATGAGAAAAAGCATGTAAATTTATTTTTTTACTTGATCAATGGGGACGGTCACGAACTACCAAATACATTACTTACTTTTTTCTTTCTTTGCTTTTTTAGGTTTTTTTACCTCCTTCTTTTGTTTGTCTCTCCCTTTTGCCATATAGGTTATCATAGCATATTACTTCTGCTCTGCGTAAATAACTAGTGGAATAAAAAATTCTTGATATCTTTTTTTGTTCCATAAAACTAATGTGTTTCGGATTAGTCTTTAAGGATTAATGGGGTCAGCCACCTTTTCTATAAACAGTGGCTGACCCCATTTTCTTCAATAGGTAAAGTTACACCCAAACTTTTGCCAAGTCCAAGAACCTGTTCAAAATTTTCCCCCACGCCGAGAAATCCTTATTCTTGGCTGCAAAACTTCGTCTCGCACTCTCCATATCTCGATATGCTTCGTACTCCGACTTGTTTTTCGCCTAAGAATAAGGTTTTCTGCCACGGGTACCACGAGATTTTGAACAGGCTCTAAGTAATTTTCTCGTATTTTTATCTCCTAATTTTCTCCGTCCCATATTTTTCTAAAGTTATACTTAAATATATATTTAAGTATAACTTAATTCAATTGTGTTGTTTTATTGAAAAAGGTGACTGACCCCATTTCAACATACTTACTACTATAAATTTATATATCCGAAACTATTTTATTTCTAAAATCTCTTAATTCTTTTCCACCCTTGTCTTCGTATTTGAATAAATCTTGGTGGTGTTTTTTACATAAAAAACAGATGCTCTTTTTTCTATCGTGTAATTGTACATACTGTTTCATTATTTTGTATACATTATATTTCTTTGAATTCGGAATCCTACCTAGTGCACAAGCCTCTAAGAAAATCTCTGGTCTGCTTTTCTTTAGATGCACAGTGTCAAGATTTGTTTTTTTACATCTAGGATACTGACAAACACCAACTATTTTTTTGAGTGGAGAGAAGAAACTCTGTGTTATATTGCGGACTTCGCCACCTAGCACACCTTTAACCTTTTCGTCCGAATCTGCAATTAAATAAGTATCGCTATAGCACTCCAAAAACTGTGGGCGAGCTTCATCCAAAATTTTCTCTACCGCACCTTTATTATCTGCCACCATTATCTCTCTTATTATTTGCAGGCATTCATGCTTGCGAAAACAAAAAAGGTGTCCTTTGTATTTCTTGTCAATTTTATATCTCTTTAATATAGCCCACGATTCCCATCCATTACTTTTTTTAGAATTATACCCAAGTGCCTCGTCGAGCTGCCTGGTGGTTAGTCCTGATTTTAAAAAATTCAAAAGCACCTCTTTCTCGTAGCTGGCTTCCTTCTTTCCTTTTTTATTTTTCATTAATTTGTTTTACCTAACTCTTCAATCAAATATCATACTATTATCTATTATGATCAACCTTTCCCTCGTTTATAAACCCAACGGCATTAGAAATAATTTTATATTGTTCATGCAGCTTCTCAAACTCTTTCTCGTCAATATCCGTTCTATTTTTCAAAAAATTCATCTTACTTACAAGAGGGATGAGTGCTTCCTTGGCAGATGCTCTTTCTTTGCTACTCATGGCCTCTTCTTCTGTTTCTATGGTATTCAATGCAGCAAGAAGTCCCTCTTCCAACAATGGAACAAGCATTTTTTCAAATTCTTCGGCATGAGGACCATATTCTACTTTTGGTTTTAATGCTTCTTGAGCATTTAAGTCTTCGTAATACTTTATTAAGTCTTCGTGCTCATCAAAAGACTCTGGCCCTTCTTTAAAATTGTTTGGTGGTTTTTCCATATTGTTTGTATTAATTTAACTAATAAATTTGCATATCGACGCTCTTCGAGCGGGAACACCTATCACGAGTTGGCTGTCGGACTAGGAATCAAACCTGGGTTAGAGGGATCAGTCCCCTTTTTCCTTAAAACGCGTGAATTTGGATGCAGTCCGAGGCGCGAGCGGAAAATATTGTGAGGCGTACATACTGGTACGGTGAACGATATTTTTCGTGAAGCTGACGAACGAAATGCTCCCTGTTTGTTCAAGAGCGAAGCGATTGAATACAAACAGCAGTGCCTACGGCCGCCGAATTCAGGGGTTTAAAGATCGATGTTGGCGGTTTTGGCGTTAGACTGTATAAACGACTTCCTTGATGGAACATCGGTGCCCATTAGAATGTCAAAGGTTCGGTCGGCATCCTGCCCGTCTTTGATCTTTACTTGCTTCAGAATTCGTGTCTCGGGATCCATTGTTGTCTCCCACAGTTCCTCCGCGTTCATCTCACCGAGACCTTTGTACCGCTGGAGCGTTATTTTTTTGCCCTTCTTTTCTTTTACTTCCTCGTGAGCCACACCTGACTCTTCTTCCGCTTCGTGGGCTTCCTCTTCTTCCATAATGGGCGCATCCTTGCCGACAATTTTTTCTTTTTCTTCTTCCGTGTACGCGTAGATCACCTCCTTCCCTCTTTTTATTTTATACAGCGGCGGTTGCGCGATATATAGGAAACCCCCTTCAATAAGCGGCTTGAGATAGCGGTAAAACAGCGTAAGCAGGAGCGTATCAATGTGTGATCCGTCCACATCGGCATCCGTGGCGATGATGATCTTGTGGTAGCGCAATTTTTCAATGTCAAATGTATCGCCTATCGCCGTACCGAGCGCAATAACGATATTTTTTATCTGTTCGGACGCTATCATCCTGTCCAGACGTGCCCGCTCAACGTTCAATATCTTCCCTCGCAGGGGCAGGATCGCCTGTGTCCTCCTGTCTCTTCCGGTCTTCGCCGTGCCTCCCGCCGAGTCCCCCTCCACAATAAAGAGTTCCGCTTCTTCCGCAGGCGTACCGGACTGGCAGTCCGCCAACTTTCCGGGCAATGTCATGCCTTCAAGGGCGCCCTTGCGCAGGACGCTGTCTTTCGCCGCTTTCGCCGCCTTGCGGGCACGGAACGCCAAGATCACCTTGCTCACGATCGCGCGCGCGTCATCCGGATGCTCTTCAAGAAAACTAGAGAACGCTTCACCGAACACTTTCTCCACTGCCCCCCGCGCCTCCACGCTTCCGAGCTTCGCCTTGGTCTGTCCTTCAAACTGTATTTCCCGCAATTTTACCGAAACGACAACCGTGATCCCCTCCCGCACATCGTCCGCTGTAAAGTTCTCGTCACCTTCTTTGATAATATTGTTCTTTCTCGCATAATCATTGAGACGCCTTGTCAGCGCTGTTCGGAAGCCCGTCACGTGCATACCGCCTTCCGGATTGTAAGTATTGTTCGCAAACGCGAGTTCCCGCGTTGAAATATCATCAACATATTGGAGTGATACCTCAACGCCCACATCATCCATCTCCTTATCAACATAAAAAATGTTTTTGTGTATCGGTTTGAGCGCCTGATTGTAAAATTTTACAAGAGAAATGAGGCCTCCCTCAAAATAAAAACTTATACTCGGCACTTCCAGCCCCAGCTCCCTTAGGTAGATCTTCTTTTCTTTCTCCATTCGCGCGAGCAGATCTGTTTTCCCTGCGTAGCCGCGCGCGTCTATAATGGTAACCCGCAGCCCCTTTACCAGATACGCCTGTTGGCGAAGATGACTTACGATCTGATCCCAGATGAACGCAATTTCTTTGAAAATTTGGGGGTCTGGTTCAAATGTGATGATGCTTCCGCTCCACGTCGTCTTCCCCGTCTTTTTCACATTTGCCTTTTTCTTTCCCCTTCGGTATTCCTGGACATAAACTCCGCCATCCTTGTGCACTTCCGCGAGCATGAACACCGAGAGCGCATTGACGACCGAAGCGCCCACGCCATGCAGTCCTCCTGAGACTTTGTAGCTTTCTCCTTCAAATTTTCCTCCGGCATGCAGAGTTGTCATGATCGTCTCCAGCGCAGAGACCTTGGTTTTCTTATGAGTATCAACGGGAATACCCCTTCCGTTGTCAACAATGCGAACGCGATTGTCCGGTAAAAGCACAACCTCTATATGGTCGGCAAATCCGCCCATCGCCTCGTCCCGCGCGTTGTCAAATATCTCCCACACCAAATGCTGCAGACCCTCCACGCCGGTAGAACCGATATACATCCCTGGACGCTTGCGCACGGGCTCCAAGCCCTCTAGAACGACAATATCCTCCGCCCTGTAGTGGTGCCCGCCGCTACTCGGATCCTTCTTTTTTTGAGCCTTATTTTTAGCCATAAAATGAACACTAACCGCCTTGAGGCGGTCAGATATATGTACTCTTATTATACCCTAAAACACCCTATAATACCAGTAAAAACGGGCTATTATGACCCAGAGAATATAGCCATTTTGCGCCAATGTGTTTTGAATGTCTCCATATCAACAAACTGATTTTTCCCCTCTTCTACAGACTCCGCGTCGGGATCATGGTAATAAAAACCTTTAAGGTCGCTTTCATCTCCTTCGATCCCAACAAGCACTACCATGTGGAACTTATCCGTATGTTTAAATTTTTTAATAGCAGAGACAATTACGGGAAGCCCTGTTTGCAGTATTGAAACTATTTTCTTGATCCCATCTTTCGTTAGGGTATCTTCGTGCTTGCTAATATGAAATTTCTTTTCTGAAATATCAAAAGTGTGGCTTTTGAATTCTTGTTTGTATGCGTGCAGACCGTAATTACGCGCGATATTTACAAGCGCATCATGTTTCCAATTATATTCTTTGGTGAGCCCATCCATAGATATGCCTTCCTGTATGAGATCATCAACAGATGGCACGCTCTCCTTTGCATGAAAATCAAGTACCATTTTCAGGCACGTGATCCCACACCCGTGATCTTTCCACCCCGGGTCTTTTACGTCAATCTTTTGAGAATAATACGGTACTTTTAATTTCATACTTACTTAAATCTGCTTAAGAACCATGCGCCTTTTTAGCGGACATTCCACCCTTCATTTTTGTGAAGTGCGATTGTGATATTGTCCATTACTTTATTTACCTCCTCATCAGTAAGCGTCTTCTCGTGCGACTGGAACACGATCTTGAACGCATAGGAGATTTTTTTCGCTCCGTCTTCAAATTGTTTCTCAAACGTATCAAAAAGTCTCGGCTCCCTCACCAAAAGACTTCCCGCCTTTTCCCCGATGGCACCTCGCACAACCTTCTCCTTTATGCCTTCGGGGACAAACACGGCAATATCTCTGGTGACAAACGGATATGAGGAAATTTTTTGATACGTTGCCGCCTTCTTCCCCACCTTGAGCGCATCTTCGTACGAATCGGGTTCGGATAGTTTTTCTATGAGCTTGTCAACGTTCACTTCAAATACAAACCCATCCGTTTTAGGAGCCAGAGTTTGGAAAATATGTCCGTCATATCCACCTATCCCATCAAATCCCCGCTCCTGTACCCCGAGATGTTCAAGTAAGGCATTTAGAGATCTCTCGAGTGCAATATGCGCCTCTTTTTCGTTTTTCTTCTTGTTGGCGTCTTGTATGCCCATAC
>BTQM01000007.1:0-23380 GCA_036985875.1 Patescibacteria group bacterium | reverse complement strand
GAACCCAAAGAACAAAAAATGACTTTGTCCTTCCTGAAAGAGGGCGAAGAAGGAAAAGCATAAGACCCATCAAACTATTGGATGCTCGGCGTCCAATAGTTTGATGGGTCGGTTGGCACCACGAGCCGGCAACAAGGAAAAACCCCGCGGTAAGCGGGGTTTTGTGCGCAAGGCGCAAGCAAAAGTGGGATGGTCACTCAGGGCACGTAAACGAAAGTGTTGGCGAGCCGCCAAAAGTGATGTTTGTATTGCGTAGATATCTTAGTATCCTCATCCCCAAGACGGGAGACTGGGCACCATCCAAGACGTACACATTAACGTTTTTCACCATACAGTGCCCGATCACAATACCTTGAAGTCGATACATATAGACGGTCTTGATACTCTTGTCCGCCATCGTCATTGTAACTTTTTTCCCCGTGTATCTCAGCATTCCCTTACTTTTCAGTGTGTCGTACAAAGAAACGGGAATGACAAGGGTGCCCGTAAACCCCGTGTCAACCAAGGCGAGAATATTATCGCCGCCAACCATCTGTAGCTTCACAAAATACCTCCCCGACGAAGACACCTCAAGGGGTACTTTTTGATGTTCTGGCAAAGTATCCGCAAGCGCGAATTGTGCCGTAGGCAATAGGACAAACACAAGCATAAAAAACGAAAGAAATGCCGCTTTTTTCATCGCAACCTCCTGTTCTTTTTTCAAAAGGCAATGCACAGAAAATGGTTGCTCTAAGAGAGCAACCCCCATTAACTCTAACTACGTCTTACCACAAAGAAAAGTTTCCGTCAATTACCCTGACCGTGAATATTGAGGCTCTATTTCAAGCCCTATTTTGAGATAAAGATTACTAAAAAAGCCCTGTTTTTCTTTTCTTCGTGCCGAGGTTCCAATATTCACGACCTTGAGTTACAAAACTGAGTTCGTTACGAGAAATTACACGAACTCAGTTTTGTAACTCAAGGTCAATTGAAAGTTACCATCGCCTTTTCTTTTCCTTCCAAGACAAGTGCTTGGAGCGCTTCCCTCGCTTTTTGAGAAACGCTCCTCATTATCTCCCGCTCTCTCGGAGCAAAGCGTCCCATGAGAAATTTGAGGACATTCTCTTCGCCTTTTGGTTTCTTGAGCTTGCCGCCCGGGGTAGTACGAGAAATTCCCACCCGCACACGAATAAATTTCTTTGTGCTCAAACTTTTAATAATGCTCTCAAGACCCTTGTGTCCGCCCGCACCTCTGTCGTACGAGATCCTGATCGCCCCTATCGGTAGGTCTATATCGTCATAGACAACTATCAGATGCCCCGCTCCGCCCTTGCCCGAAACAAAAGCCGCGAGACTACTGCCGGAAAGATTCATAAAAGCATCGGGCTCCACAAGAATGACATCCCGCTTCCCCACCGCGCCTTCCGAGACTAACGCCTTATGTTTGCCATCTCTTTTCCACGGCGAGAACGCGTGCCTCTTGCGGAAATCCTCCAAAACGATCCTTCCTGTATTGTGGCGTGTGTCCTCGTATTCTTTTCCGGGATTACCCAGTCCGGCGATGATGTATTGCATAAAAAATGATTTATCACAAGCGACAAGCATGTGTTGTGTTTAGAACTCAGGGTAGTCTTAATGGTATCAAAAAACAAGCTCCCCGAACAACCCTTCAAGCTTGCGCCGTGGCTTTATTTGTAATATCATGTATCCGCACGTTGGCATCGTGGCGGATCCGTTTCAAAATTATGCTATGATGCCGCTAACATTATGAGAGAAGCACTAAACAACGAGGAGCAAAAAACAGGTTCCGGCATAAAGAAATCCCCAGGTGCCGTAAAGGCCGCCGCATGGGAAATGGTAAAGTTCTTTATACTCGCCATTCTTATCGTACTTCCCATAAGAATATATATCGCCCAACCGTTCATCGTAAATGGGAGTTCCATGGACCCCACATTCGCAACGGGCGAATATTTAATAGTGGACGAGCTCTCATACAGACTCGGCTCTCCCGAGAGGGGGGATGTGGTAATACTGCGCTACCCGAGAGACCCGTCAAAATTTTTTATAAAAAGAATTATCGGACTGCCGAATGAAACGATACAGATCAGCGGGGGTAGCATCACGATCAAGGGCGAACGCGATCCAACAGGATTCGAACTGAAGGAACCATACATAAAGTTCACAAAAAACGACGACCTATTGCGGAAGCTCGGTGACGACGAATACTTTGTCATGGGAGATAACAGGGCGGCGAGTTCCGACTCGAGGGCGTGGGGACCGGTGGAAGAAGACCTCATAATAGGGAGGGCGCTGTTGAGACTTTTCCCCATTGCTAGCGCGAAAGTATTGCCGGGAAAATATAAGGACGCCGATTAAAATAGGTCCAGGCCAATATAATATAAACAATGCTGCGAAAAAAACCAAAAAAGAAAAAAGGTGGTCCTTTCCTCTCACCAAAAGGTATGCACGACATCTTGGGAGAAAAGTACCACGAGTATCAGGGATTCTTTGAGAGGGCTTCCGAAACATCGCTCTACTACGGATTTCAGCCCATTGAAACACCTATTCTTGAAAAGGAAGAGGTGTTTACCTCCGCGACGGGAACAAATACGGATATCATTGAGAAGGAAATGTATGCTTTGAAAACGAAAGGTGGCAACCGGCTTGCAATGAGGCCGGAAGGTACGGCAGGTATCGTAAGGGCATACATTGAGCATGGAATGCAGACATGGCATCAGCCCGTGATGTTTTACCACTATGGACCATTTTTCAGGCACGAAAAGCCCCAAAAAGGAAGGTTGCGGGAATTCAGGCAGTTCGGGTTGGAGATGTTGGGAACACCGAAAAGTATCGCTGATGTGATGGTTATAAGAGTAATGACTATAATCCTAGAGGATGTGGGATTTAAGGGTTTGTGCGTGCATATAAACAGCATCGGCGACAAAGAATGCAGGCCGGCATATGTAAAGGAATTAACCGCTTACTACAGGAAACACATTAATTCTCTTTGTGTCAACTGTAGGCAAAGAATAAAAACCAACCCCCTGCGCCTTTTGGACTGCAAGCACCCCCAGTGCCAAGACAAAAAAGAAGGCGCGCCCGATACGATCAGTGCGCTGTGCAACGCATGCAGGCAGCACTTTAAAGAGGTTTTGGAGTACCTAGAGGCGGTTGATATCCCCTATAAGATAGACAGTCACCTCGTCCGCGGCCTAGATTATTACACAAAAACGGTTTTTGAAATTTTTGACGAGAGTGAAGAGGACAATAAAGATGATGGTGAGAAAGAAAGCGAAGTCGTACCTTCTACCGCCCTTGCTATCGCAAGCGGTGGAAGGTACGACGACCTAGCGCGATCTCTGGGAAGCAGAAGGGACGTATCCGCCATCGGCGGGAGCATCGGAGTAGACAGGATCCTCATGTCGCCACACTACAGGGCGGTTAACCCGCGCATTGTCAAAAAACCGAAAGTCTATTTCATCCAGCTCGGATTTGAAGCAAAACTCAAGAGTCTCAATATCATTGAAATACTGCGTAAAGCAAAAATACCCGTGATGCATTCGCTCTCCAAAGACAGCCTGTCGGGACAACTCGCCGTTGCAGAGAAATTAAAAATACCGTTCACCATCATATTTGGGCAAAAGGAGGCGCTAGAGGGAACCGTCATCATAAGAAACATGAACACACGTTCACAAGATACAATAAAAATAGGGGAGCTTGCTGATTACATAAAAAAGATAAAATAGAAGATCGCTCGGGTTTCCTCTTTTGTAAAACGCGCATAAACTGCCCCAGCGGGCAGTTTTGCTATTCTCGCCCTCGCTCTTTTGCTTCGCTACCTGCCTGCCGCGCTTCGCTTGGCGCAGACAGGCGCTATGCAAAAACCGTGCCCGCTCGGACTGCGAAATGTTTTACAAAAGAGAAACCCTCGCTTGGTTGGAGGAAGAGGAGGCAGAAAGGCTGGGCAAGGACTAGTCTTATTCAAAGAAGTGAATAGAAAAATGTATCTGTCTCCCCTCGGCAGAGCGAGCCCTTCTCTTTTTACAAACATTACCTGCCTGTGCGTGTACGCACGCAGACAGGCAATGTTTGTAAAAAGAGAAGAGCGAGCGGACTCTTGCACTCTTGGTTCGCGTATGCTACATTATCGTCCATGGCTGTAAACATAGAGGTCAAAAAGAATACCAATGAAAACGCACTGAACCTGATAAAAAGGTTTTCGAGGCGTGTCAAAGGCTCCGGCATCCTGCCGCGGGCACGTTCTATCGCTCACCACAACAGACCGGAGTCAAAATTCAAAAAAAAGCAGCGAACACTTAAGGCGTTAACGAAATGCAAAGAAATAGAAAGGCTCAAAAAACTTGGCAAAATTCCTGACAAGCACTAATTCCGAGATGTTCACCATACATAAAACCATCAAGACCGGACCTCCGGTCTTGCCTTTTCTCAAAATGAAAGAAGCGGTGCTTGGAAAGCGCTATGTCTTGAGCCTTGTCTTCATCGGAGCCACTCGCTCAAAGACGCTCTCCCGTCGCTACCGCAAAAAAAATTCTTCCGCCAATATCCTTAGTTTTCCACTCTCAAAAGACGAAGGGGAGATTTTTATGGATCTGGAGAATGTCCGTAGAGATGCGCACCGTTTTAACAGAGAATATAAGAATTTTGTGGGATTTTTATTTATCCACGGGTTGTTTCATTTGAAAGGATACGCACATGGTAGTACAATGGAGAGTGAGGAGGCAAGAATAAGAAGAAAATTCAACATTTAAAGATTGGCGGTATGCGAGCGAACTTTTAATCTCTTAGAGTACTCACGTATGATGCCATGTCGAAGAATAATGATTGCGCCCATTTTATTTGTCTGCCTGTGTAATACACCTGTCTGCATGTGAACACACAGGCAGACGTGGGCGGGATTAGCGGAACTAACGGTCTAAAAACCAAACATGTTAAAAAACATAGTGGTCGGAATGGATATTGGCACATACTCGATAAGGGTTGTAGTTTCAAGTTATGTAAAGGGCGCGGCTGCCCCTACCATAATGGGGACCAGCATTTCCCCTTCGCGCGGACTAAAGCATGGATACATAATAAATGGGCGCGATGCGATAAAAAGCGTCAGGTCTGCGATCAAAATAGCGGAGCAGTCTTCCGGCGTGAAGATAAAAAGTGTGTTTCTCTCCATAGGAGGCATAAGTCTGGAATCAATAATCTCGCCTGGGTCCATTCAAATCTCACGTGCAGATGAGGAAGTAACAGAGCTTGATATACAAAAAGCTATTTCCGCGAGCAGAGAGGGGCTGCGCAACATGGCCAACAGAAAAATAATAGACACCATCCCTATTCGTTTCAAGCTTGACGGAAAAGAAGTTTTGGGCAAACCGGAAAGAATGAAGGGTGGCAAACTTGAGGTAAAGACATTGTTTATTACTTGCCTGGAGCAGCACATCAATGATCTCGTGCACGCCGTAGAAGGAGCAGGTGTAGAGGTGGAAGACATTATCGCTTCCCCCATTGCCGCAAGTTTGGTCGCACTCTCGAAAAGGCAGAGAACGGTAGGATGTCTCTTGGCGAACATAGGGGCGGAAACAGTTTCTATTTCGGTATTTGAAGACGATATTCCCATATCCCTCCAGGTATTTCCCATCGGTTCAACGGACATTACCAACGATATTGCCTTGGGACTGCGAATCCCTCTTGAAGAGGCCGAAAAAATAAAAGTGGAGGGAACGGGAGGTGCGTACCCAAAAAGAAAGCTGGATGAGATCATTGAGGCGCGGCTTTCTGATATATTTGAACTCATTGAGGCACACTTAAAAAAGATCGGGAGGAGCGGACTTTTGCCGGCAGGCATCATAATCACCGGCGGCGGAGCGGGAATTTCAACGATAAAAGATTTCGCGAAAGCATCACTTAAACTGCCGACAAAAATAGCAACCTCGGTGTTTCTCAGCCAAAACACAAAACACGCGAGGGACTCATCCTGGTTCGTGGCGTACGGACTGTGTATTTTTGGATTCGAACAATCAAGAGAAGCGAAGGGGGTGCAGGCGATGCGCAATGTCGGCAAACACATCATCTCTTGGATCAAACAAATCCTGCCATAGAAAGTTTAGGCATTCCCCATTTTAGAATTGATAGAGCCATGCACAGCACAAAGCCATAGTACTGTCAACTCTTCCCTTTTCGCCGACTTTTGTTATCATTTCAATATATTAACGAACAAAGTAAATATCATGCCTAAAATAAAACCTGAAATAGAAGCATTTGCGAGAATAAAAGTCATCGGCGTAGGAGGCTCTGGCGGAAATTTTGTCAATCACATGATAAACTCCAAGGTAAAAGGGGTGGAGTTTATCTCGGTGAATACTGACACGCAAGACCTTCACCATTCACTCGCCAAAAAAAAGATACATATAGGCAAGAACCTCACGAAAGGGCTTGGTACTGGAATGGAGCCGGAAATAGGAAGAAAGGCAGCCGAAGAAACGATTGAGGAAATACAGGAAGCGATAAAGGGGGCCGACATGGTATTCATCGCATGCGGCATGGGAGGAGGGACGGGAACTGGAGCTTCATCCGTTATCGCGCGCGAAGCGAGGGAAGAGGGAGTTCTTACGGTAGCAGTAGTAACAAAGCCATTCTTTTTTGAAGGAACACAAAGAGCTGCGGTTGCAGAACAAGGATTGCAGGAATTAAAAAATGAAGTTGATGCTCTAATCGTAATTCCCAATGACCGGCTACTGGGGGTCATTGAAGAAAAAACTGCGTGCCACACGGCTTTCGCCATGTGTGATGAAGTATTACGGAATGCCGTGGAAGGCATATCGGACCTTATCACAACACCTGGGATCATCAATGTTGACTTTGCCGATGTAAGGGCAGTGATGTCAGGTGCCGGTTCTGCATTGATGGGCATCTCAACAGCGAGCGGCGAAGGAAGGGCCAGAGAAGCAGCGGAGGGTGCCATTAACTCTCCCCTTCTTGAACTTTCCATTGACGGCGCGAAAGGAGTCTTGTTTGCGATAGCCGGAGGAGATGATCTCACCATGAATGAAATACAGGAAGCTGCAAAGATCATTACGGAATCGGTAGACCCCAACGCAAAAATTATATTCGGAGCCATTAAAGACAGCAAGCTACGGAAGAACGAACTTAAGATAACGGTAATCGCATCAGGGTTCCCTGAAGAAGATGTGCGTACACGCGAGCGCACGGCTGGAAAATCACAGTCCAAGATCCAGGAAAAGGGAGGGGGTGAGATAAAAAGTAGCGCGGTGCGGGGCGAGCAACGCAAAATGGAGAAGATGATTGAGAACGAAGAAGACTGGGGCGCCATTGCCGTTCCAGCGTTCTTGAGGAGAAAAAAATAAAGGAGCGATACTTATATACCAATTTTGGGAATTATAAGAATAGAACATAAAATATCGTATTATTATAATTTGTATTCATTAATATACTAGCATCTCATATTAATCTATCATGACCTACGACTTAGCAATTATCGGCGGCGGCCCTGCAGGAGCTGCGGCGGGAGTATACGCGGCAAGAAAAAAATTACGGACAATTCTCATAGCAGATGAGTTCGGTGGACAATCAAAAGTTTCCACGGATATTCAAAACTGGATCGGCACTGTTTCCATAACGGGGGCACAGCTTGCCGAAAACCTCAGGGCGCATATGGAAGCATATCGCGACGATACGCTTGATATAAAAGAGGGAGAGAAGGTCTCATCCATAGAAAAAACGGATGGAGGATTTGCGCTCAAGACGGAGAATGGAGAGTACTACGATGCAAAAATGGTGCTTGTCGCAACGGGAAGCCATAGGAGAAAAATAACCGTCCCTGGCGCGGAAGAATTTGAAAACAAAGGCATCACTTACTGTGCAAGCTGTGATGGTCCGCTATTCAAAGACAAAAACATAGTAGTCATCGGTGGAGGGAACGCGGGGTTTGAGACCGCAGCACAACTCCTCGCGTACGTTAAAAGCGTCACGCTGCTTGACCGGGGAGAGAAGTTCAGGGCAGATCAAGTTACTGTAGAGAGGGTGCTTTCCAAGCAAAACATGAAGGCGCTCCACGACATAGAGCTTCTTGAAGTGAAAGGAGAAAAAACGGTGAATGCCATTGTCTATAAAAACACAAAGACGGGGGAACAAACAGAGTTGCCGACAGAGGGCGTCTTCGTGGAGATTGGACAGGTGCCCACTACGGAATTCGTGAAAGATCTGGTAAATACCAATCAACATAACCAAATTATCATTGATCCCCGCACACAGAGAACCTCGCAAGAAGGTATCTGGGCTGCTGGAGACAATACTGACGTTCTCTATCACCAAAATAATATAGCCGTCGGAGACGCGGTGAGAGCAGTTGAAGATATTTACCTACACCTTCACATAAAATAGCCGCGCCCATTCTCTCAACACTGTTAGGCGTAAGCCACAATACCCCCGCTTCCAAGCGGGGGTATTATTCATTAAGAAACTCAATTATTACGTCCCGTGCCGTGCCGTATCAAATAAATAGATATCGCTGTACCCTGCATCCTCTATGGCAACAAATTTCTTATTCGCGAATCCGTCCGCCTCGGCTTCGCTGCGGCGGACGGATTCAGGACTGTCAAACAGCGTCCCCTCCCCGCGTCCAAAAGGAACAATATTATCTTTCAGTACCGTGGATGATCTTCAGCGCACCTTTGTGGTCCCAAGTCAGCGTCACGTTGTTGTAATTTTCTTTTGAAAACTTAGCTGGAAAGTAAATTGGATGCAGCACATCTCCGTTAACTAACGGACCCAGTCGTCACAAACGAATCCATCCGTTTTGAATGACTTATCCACAGAGCTTGACTACATAACGATTTTCTGTTTGAGTGAGAGAAGGAAAGTGGTTTGTTCATTGACTCGTCTATACTGATGGGAAGGAGGAAAACCGAGTGAATAATCTTGTAAGAAAAATCTTATTGTGGACTATTGTCATTACGGCATTTATATACATATTTACATACGTATATAACATCAATAACCCTCAAACAGCACCGGATATAATCAATTACTCAAGTTTCATTAATGATGTGAAGAAGGGGCGGGTAAGACAAGTAGAGATCTGGGGAAAGACAGTCCGTGGTACTACTTTCAAAAAGAAGAGGTTCATCGTTAATGTCCCCAATGACCCAGGCTTGATAAACGACCTACTGAAAAATAACGTTGAGGTTGTCGTAGTACCAGAGAAGAAACCTTCGGTGCTCGTGGACATCTTTATGAGCTGGGGCCCGATGCTGCTTCTAATCGGCGTATGGATATACTTTATGCGCGGAATGCGGGACAGTGGGAGTAGTGGAAGCGGTGGAGGCGCTATGGGCTTTGGCAAAAGCAAGGCGCGAATGCTCACGGGAGAAGAAAATGTCGTCACGTTTGATGATGTGGCTGGCATTGAAGAGGCAAAGGAGGAAGTTGTAGAACTTGTTGAGTTCCTGCGTAATCCTTCCAAATTTCAAACGCTCGGAGGACGCATCCCGCGCGGAGTGCTCATGACAGGCAGTCCGGGTACGGGCAAAACACTCCTGGCAAAAGCAATATCCGGTGAGGCAAAGGTACCGTTCTTCTCCATTTCCGGATCGGACTTTGTGGAGATGTTCGTCGGTGTTGGCGCCTCCCGTGTGCGGGACATGTTTTGTCAGGCGAAAATGCACGCGCCGTGCATCATCTTTATTGATGAAATTGACGCCGTAGGACGTAAACGCGGCGCGGGAATAGGTGGCGGCAATGACGAACGCGAACAGACCCTAAACCAGCTCCTGGTGGAGATGGACGGGTTTGAGGGAAATGAAGGCGTTATTGTGATCGCCGCGACCAACCGACCCGACGTACTGGATCCAGCACTACTCCGGCCCGGCCGCTTTGACCGGCAAGTGTATGTGCCTTTGCCAGATATCCGCGGACGAGAACAGATCCTGAAAATCCATATGCGCAAGGTGCCACTTTCAGATGACGTTGATCCAAATATCATCGCCCGCGGCACACCGGGATTCTCCGGGGCCGATCTGGCAAACTTGGTAAACGAAGCGGCGCTGTTTGCCGCACGCGCAAACAAATGCTTGGCAGGTACAGAAGAGTTTGAGCAGGCCAAAGATAAGATCATGATGGGAGCGGAGCGCCGGTCGGCCGTTATGCCGGAGGAAGAACGCAAAAATACGGCATACCACGAGGCAGGCCATGTTGTAGTGGCAAAGACGCTTCCACACACCGATCCGGTACACAAAGTAAGCATCATCCCGCGCGGACGCGCGCTTGGTGTTACAATGCAGCTACCGGTAGAAGACCGTTACTCTTACAATCGCGAATATCTGCTGTCCTCCATCGCTGTGCTTATGGGGGGACGCATTGCAGAAGAAGTGTTCATGGAACAGATGACCACGGGCGCGTCAAACGACTTTGAGCGTGCCACGGGTATCGCGCGCGATATGGTAATGCGATGGGGCATGAGCGACAAGCTCGGTCCACGCGTCTACGGAGAGAACCAAGGCGAGGTGTTTCTCGGAAAAGAGATAGCAACGCATCAGAACATGAGCGATGCCACGGCCGAGAAAGTTGATAAAGAAATTAATCGCATCATTGAAGAGCAATATGCCCTTGCGCGGAATATCATAAAAGAAAACAGGAAGAAAGTAGAAGTGATGGCCAAGGCGCTACTGGAGTTGGAAACTCTGGATGCAGAACAAATCAATGAGATCATGGCAGGAAGCAAACTGCACTCACCGAAAAAAAGTAAGTGAGAACAACATGAGCAAACTTACGTGTGCCAACCGACGATCAAATCGGTTGGCACTTTTTTTTATAAAAATAGTTTTGTGCACCCTGTAAGGATCGAACTTACGACCTCTTCGATGTCAACGAAGCGCTCTACCACTGAGCTAAGGGTGCAAAAAAACCTAACGGGGTGGTGTACAAATCAACCGAAACGATGCCCGACCGACCGGGCATCGTTCGGGTAGGTACCGACTGAGCTTGAGCGAGCCACATTGTGCAAAAACTGTGGTCAGCCAAGCCTCGTAAGGTTATTTTACGGTTTTTTCAGAATACAAAGCGGAAGCTCCTCGTACACCTTTAATTTTTTAAAAAGTTAAAAAAGCGACACATAACCAATATATGAAGTTACGGTTGGGTGTAATTTTTTCTTTACTTACTTAGATATCTTTTTAATTAATCTTCGTTCTCTTCGTCGTTTTCATTCCCGTTATCTCTATTGCCTGTATCTTTTTCGTCTTTATCATCTTGCTCCTCTGTTTCTTCTGGTTCATCCCCTTCTTTATTCTCCTCAATTTCTGTTTCCTCATTCTCTTCTTCTAATTCTTCTATAATGTCCTCAACGGATTCAAGGGCATCCTCTGCTTGTTCCGCCAAGCGCTCTACTTCTTTGTAATTGCCTGCATCAAATACGCTTTGTGCATGGAAAAGTAAACTGTTAAATTCATCTAACGCCCCCACAGGAAGAGTCACGTCTTCCTTTTCGGCTTCTTCAATTGTTTCTTGTTTTTCTTTTAGTGCCCCTTGAATAGCTTCTTCAGCTTCTTTGCGTTCATCTTCCTCCTCCTCTAACTCATCCGCTTCTTTGTCTTCGTCATTAAGCTCATTCTCTATTTTTTCCTGTTCATCATCGAAAAGGTCTTTTAGATTATCTTGCATGCCTTCCAGATCATCTACCTCGTCCTCTAATAAACGTATTTGTGTTTCTATGCTCAGATCATCTACTCCCGTTAAGTCTCGCTTTAACGCAAGACGGTCTTCTTTAAGTTTCCTTCTCGCATCCTGAAAAGTTTGGATGAGTAGTTTTTCTTGCTCATCAAAAGCATCGTCAATCTCTTTGGCAAGTTGAGACACGTCTTTTCCAGTAGTTTTTTCTTTCTGTATTATTTCAGCGGCATATGCCACGTTTCCCAATAGTAATATCTTGGCTTTTTCTATCCCCCTTGTCTTGGCGCCTTCCTTCTCAACCATCACGCTTATTTCAGAAATACGCTCACCAGCGAATTTAATTTGAAGTTTTGCTTTTGATGCTGCATTAAAAGTAAAGAACTCTCGTAGGTTTTCCCCGAGCCTGTCTAAGAAATAGAAGGTGCTTTCAGGGGTAAGCCCCGCACTGGGTAAATTGCTTACTTGGGCGTTTGCTGTTCCTGCTACTAGGAATAGCGCAAGAAGCGGTATCAAAAATATCTTTTTCATAATGATTGTTGTATATGAATTACTAATAATCTAGCTTTATCACTCATGTTTATTAATCCTATCACACATAACCGCTATCTCAATTTAAGCCATCGCCCATTATCAGATCCTCGGGGTCTTCCGATAATAAGTATTCATGGCGGTGAGGGAGGGATTCGGTCACAAATCACTAAGTATAATTTTCGCACTATGTGCTCAATTCTGCTAAGTGTTCGCGACCCCGGCTCGCCCTATGTTGCTCCAAGTATTCGCAACGGGCTGCGCCTTTCGAATCCCACTCCATTCCCCCGTAAAAATAAAATGTTCATATATTCTCCGAACATATGAACATTTTATTTGGCGGTGAGGGAGGGATTCGAACCCTCGAACGAGTTTCCCCGTTGTCGCATTTCGAATGCGGTGCCTTCGACCTCTCAGCCACCTCACCAATATTACCCAACTAAAACCCTACCATTTTTTTGCCTTTTTTACAAAAAGTGGTATATTATGTGAGCGGCAAGCTGGCCCCATCGTCTAGCCTGGTCAGGACGTCAGGTTTTCATCCTGGAAACCCGGGTTCAAATCCCGGTGGGGTCATAAAGTGTTAAGAAAAAGTGAACTGCTTCACTTTTTTAACTTTATGAAAGTGCAGGCATATTTTTGTTTGTGCAAAGCACAAGGCAAAAATGCCGAGCTGGGGTCGCGAAATTTTTCCGTCAGGGAAAATATTTGTGACCATGTCGAATAGTATGCGGAGCATACTATTAAATTATTTAAGTGAAATGATGCAGCATCCCCGTGGGGTCATCTTCGCTTATTTTGACTGAGAAAAATTTATAACCTCCTTTCCGGCTATGGCGCCGTTTGAAAGATAGATCGTTTTACCACCGTCGGTTTCCAGCACGGTGGAACGCATAGTGATCTTTTTTACCACTCCTTCCGCACTGCCAAGCTTTACCTTGTCACCGACGCTGTACTGATTCTCAATCAGAATAAAAAGTCCGGAGACAAAATCTTTCACGAGAGACTGAGCGCCGAATCCGACCGCAAGCCCGATGATGCCGGCACCCGCCAAGATCGGCCGGATATCCACGCCAAACAGGTCAAGAAACATCAAGAGGGCGGTCAGATAGATCACCGCCTTTCCGGTGGCAATGGTAATGTTGCCTAGCGTTTCAGCCCGCTTCTCAAGATTTGATTCATAACTTGAATCACCATCATCTGAGAGCAGCACCAATCTTTTCACGATCCTGTGAAGAACAACACGCCCAAAAAAGATAAGGGCGACGATCCACGAAAACCCCACGCCATACGTCCCCACAATGTCCAAAGCCAATTGTTGCACCATATCCATATTCAAGATAATATCACAGGGTATACATAAGACAACCATGAAAATATTGTCCATTGAAACAAGCTGTGACGAGACGGCGATAAGTATTATTGAAGCACACGGTGGGATCTTAAAACCACACTTCCGTATTCTCTCCAACATCGTCCTCTCGCAGGCGAAACTGCACGCGAAATATGGAGGAGTGTTTCCCAGCCTAGCGAAGAGAGAGCACGCAAAAAATTTGGTTCCCGTATTGCGGCAAGTACTAAGGGGCTCAGATTTTTTAAAGACAAAAGGCAAGAAGCAAGAAGTAAAATTGCAGAAAAAAATAGAAAATCTACTAGCGAGAGAACCTGAACTATTAAAGCAATTCTCAGAGTACATCCTCACAATTAAAAAACCTCAGATTGACCTTATCGCGGTTACACAGGGTCCCGGGCTTGAGCCGGCACTTTGGGTCGGCATTAACTTCGCCAAAGCACTTTCTTTGGTATGGGAGATTCCGCTTGTACCAGTCAACCATATGGAGGGGCATATATTCTCCGCCTTCATTACAAACGAGGAGTTCTCAATTCCACCCGTTGCATTTCCCCTCTTGGCGCTACTTATCTCCGGCGGGCACACAGAGCTCGTACTAGCGCGAGAGTGGATGAAATACAAAATCGTGGGGGCCACGCGCGACGACGCTGTGGGAGAAGCGTTTGACAAGGTTGCCCGAATGCTTGGACTCCCCTACCCGGGCGGCCCTCAGATTGCCGCGCTTGCGGCAACTGCGCAGAAGGACGCAGAAGATGACGCAGAAAACCGCGGAAAAGAAGGCGGGGAAATTCTGCGAAAATCTACGCGGCAATTTGACGGACGTGCGACGTCCGTCAAATTGCCGCGACCGATGATTAATTCTCCTGATTTTGATTTTTCATTTTCAGGTCTTAAAACCGCCGTACTCTACACCATCAAAAAGATTCCGCACCTGACTGGCACAATAAAGGCAGATATCGCCAAAGAATTTGAACAATCCGCAATGGATGTGCTGCTCGCGAAAACACTCGCCGCCGCCAGAAAATATAATGTAAAAACAATAGTACTGGGAGGAGGAGTAACGGCAAACAAAAAAATACGCAAGGGTTTTCGAACTGCCGCCAAAAGTATCACAGACATATCGCTTTTTATCCCTCAGCAGCAGTTTTCCACAGACAACGCCATTATGATAGGCATCGCGGGATACTTCAGATACACCAAGGAAGGTGCGGCAAAATCTCCCTCCCGCATCAAAGCGCGCGGCACCTTGAGCTTATAGCATGCTTCCTCCCTGCCACGCCCCCAAACTATTAGACGCTCGGCGTCTAATAGTTTGGGGAACCCAGTGTTCGATAGTTGATACGAGACATTGAGTATTTGGTAATTTGGAGGTTTAGATTACTTTTAGCACGAAGTCAGAACATGGTATCATATAGGCATGCCTCAAGAAATTCCTGAGAAATTATTAAAGCCATACGACCCGAAAAAGGTAGAAGGGGAAATATACAAGCGCTGGGAAAAAAGCGGGTTTTTTAACCCTGACAATCTGCCAGAGCGGCACAAAACGCCCTACACTATCATCATGCCGCCGCCGAACGCCAACGGGCCGCTCCACGCTGGACACGCAGTGTTTGTTACGATAGAGGACCTCTTGATCCGCTACAAGAGAATGCAAGGCTTCAAAACCCTGTGGGTGCCGGGAGCGGACCATGCAGGATTTGAAACGCAGATCGTGTACGAGAAGAAATTAGAAAAGGAGGGACGTTCGCGATTCAAAATGGATCCCGAAGAACTTAGGCGTGAAATTATGGAATTTACGCTCAGTAATAAGAAATTCATGGAAGGACAGCTTCGTTCGCTCGGTGCTTCCTGCGATTGGTCACGTGAAAAATTTACACTGGATCCGGACATAAGGAACGTGGTATACCAAACGTTCAAGAAACTTTCCGACGATGGGCTACTCTATCGCGGGAAAAGGATCGTCAACTGGTGCACAAAACACCAAACATCTCTCTCCGACCTTGAGACAAACTCCGTAGAAAAAACCGACAAGCTCTACTACATTTCCTATGGCCCTTTCGCCATAGCAACCGTGCGCCCGGAAACGATATTCGGCGATGTGGCAGTCGCCGTTCACCCCGAAGACAGCAGATACAAAAAATTCATAGGCAAAGAAATAGAGGTCAAAACGCCGATTGGCACAATGAAGCTGAAAGTTGTCGGCGACAAGGGAGTGGATATGGAATTTGGAACGGGCGCTCTTAAAATAACCCCCGCGCACGACAAGAATGACTTTGAAATAGCGGCGAGGCACGATCTTCCTCATGTGGAAGTTATTGATAAATACGGGCGCCTCAACGAGAAAACAGGGAAATACGCCGGGATGAAGATACTCCCTGCGCGCGAGGCGGTGGCGGAGGATCTGGAGAAAATGGGCGCGCTTGAGAAAGTAGAGGATTATACCCACGAAATTCCTACCTGTTATAAATGCTCTACCGTGATAGAACCGCGCATTATGCGCCAGTGGTTTGTAAAAATAAAACCTTTGGCACAAGAGGCGATGAGGGCGGTCCGTGAAAGAAAGATTGTGTTCGTTTCAAAAAGGTTTGAGAAAACATTCTTCCATTGGATGGAGAACATAGAGGACTGGAACATATCCCGACAGATCGTTTGGGGCATACCTATACCTGCGAAATTGTGCACCTCATGCGGCGAGGGCATTGTTGACATAGAAGACAAGGTCAAAATATGCTTGAAGTGTGGCGGAGAGATGAAAAAGGACACGGATACATTTGACACTTGGTTCTCTTCCGGCCAGTGGCCTTTTGCAGTGCTCGGCTACCCTGAGAATAATGATTTTAAAACATACTACCCTACCGACGTGATGGAGACGGGCGCCGATATCCTGTTTTTCTGGGTCGCACGCATGATCATGCTTGGAATATATAGAACGGGCGATGTTCCATTCAGAACGGTTTACCTACACGGACTCGTGCGCGACAAACATGGCCAGAAGATGAGCAAAAGCAAAGGAAACGTTAGCAGTCCCATGGAAATGACCGAGAAATATGGGACGGACGCCCTGCGAATGGCGCTTATCATCGGCAATACGCCCGGCAGTGACATGGCGCTTTCTGAAGAAAAGATCAGGGGCTACAAGCACTTCACGAATAAGATATGGAATATATCGAGATTTGTTCTGTCAAACACGGAGAATTTGAGAGCAGACAAGGAGCCGGAAATTACCGATAAAGACCGCGTGTTGCTACAGGAATTATCCGAACTTGCAAAAGAAGTTACCAACCATATTGAGTGTTACAAATTTTATATGGCGGGAGAAAAAATCTATCACTACGTATGGCACACTTTTGCCGACGTAATCATTGAAGAGAGCAAGCAACGCCTAAAAGAAGGAGGGGGTAGCGCGGATAGCATGTCCTGCATGTGGATGCTCCGAGAGATACTTACCACTACCCTAAAACTCCTCCACCCTTTTATGCCATTTGTGACGGAAGAAGTGTGGAGTATGACACACGGGAAAGATCCAAAGCAATTGTTACTCATTCAGCAATGGCCGAAAATATAATAACATTTAAAATGTTACTTTTCGTGGGGGCGGTAAGCGTTTTGCCGGCACTGTTTTGGCTCTGGTTTTGGCTGAAAGAAGACGTTAAAAAGCCAGAACCGAGGGGGCTTCTTGCCGCCGCGTTTGTTGCCGGCATGATAGTGGTGTTTGCGGTACTTCCCCTTGAGCGCTTAGCGTACTCCCTTCTCTCAGACACGACACACCTCATCGTGGCATGGGCGGCCACAGAAGAGGTGCTGAAATATCTCGCCCTCTTTATGGTGGCCATGCGCAGTAGATACTTTGATGAACCGATTGATGGCGTCATATACGCAATAACTGTCGCTCTTGGATTTGCTGCCATGGAAAACTTCCTGTATATCATAAACACGATTGCCGATACCAGCTTCGCGGTAAGCATACTAAACGGTAATTTGAGGTTTATTGGCGCCACTCTCCTGCACACGGTATCGTCGGCGGCAATTGGGATCGCTATAGCGTTCTCTTTCTACATGAGCAGAGCCAAAAAGGCGCTGTATACCGCCATTGGGATAAGCGTCGCTATTCTCTTGCACACGCTCTTTAATTTATTTATAATTAGAACCGAGAGCGTTAGTGAACTTTTGGCGGTTTTCTCTTCGCTTTGGATCATTATTATTATCGTGCTTGTGGTCCTTGAGAAGATCAAGAGAATTAAAGCACGAAGTTGACGCGCGAATAACTGCTTGCCTGTACCATTTATGCAGTTCATGCCTTGGTCCATAAATCTTCTATTCGTATCTATTTATATTTATTGGCATAATTATTAGTATATACTTACCAGCCTGTACGCAACGTGTCTGCCGTGGCGTTGACACAAGCAAGCGCGCGAATAGGTATATTGGTATTTTTTATCAACACCATGAAAACGAAAGAGAAAAAATCATTTTTCGAAAGATTAACAGGGACCATCAACGTACAAGAAAAAGATGTTGATGAAGAAATAATCAACGAAACAGAAGCGAAGGATGCCAGTTGGATGGAAGAAGAAGGCGAAGAAGGACAGTTGACTGTTGATGTATATCAAACGGATTCAGATATCATTATCCAAACAATGGTCGCAGGTGTAAGACCTGAAGATTTGGACATATCAATAACGAGGGACATGGTCACCATAAAGGGCAAAAGGGAAGTAGCGAACAGCATACCAGATGAAAACTACTTTCATCGAGAACTTTATTGGGGAGCGTTCTCAAGAACTATTTTGTTGCCACAAGAAATAGAACCGGATGAATCAGAAGCTACTGAAAAACACGGTTTTCTCACGCTTCGCCTGTCAAAAATTGACAAGAAGCGGCAAAAGAATCTTAAGGTGAAATCCGTATAAAAGAATACTGGGAGCGGGAAATGATGCCACGGTAACTTGCCTTTTTTGTTCCATCATACTCTAATTAAGGATGGGGTACTTTCTATCTTGTGGGGGGATATGTAGTGAAGAAGTTCTCAACGATACATGAAATACCTCCCGCCGCCTCAGCTCCTACAAGACAGCACTCCAGGGCCTTGCTCCCAGAGACCCGTATTATAAACGAACGAGGAGCGATGAACATTGGGGCTCACTCTTTTTTTTGTGCTTGGGGGCGGGCTCGAACCGCCGACACCTGGTTCTTCAAACCAGTGCTCTAACCAACTGAGCTACCCAAGCATAAACCGCGAACACAATAAATACTCTACTTCCGCAACAACGAGTCCAAGTCGGGCAGAGAGTCGCCTATGCTCTGTACCTTCTCAACGCCGGAAGTGAAACTCCCATAGGTGGCTTTCAGGTCATCCACGAACGGCTGAATGTAGTAGTAAGCCCCCACCGTAGACCCTATGATAATCGTCCAATAGAACAACTTAAACACTTTCCCCCACCTCATCGCCCTTCGCATTTTCCTGAGCATTTTATTGTTCTCCTTGGAGAGTTCCAGGTTTTTTTCAATCAATTTTTTTGCTTCCGGGTCCATCAAATATAGTATATCAAGGCAGAAACAAAAATCAATTACAGCACGTATATTTTTTCATCTAAATAACTGTCCTCTCGATAGAACGCTCTACTCTCACTCCTCTGAAACCCATCTACTCCGTGCGTTCACATTGACACCCTGAGGCAATCCGAGGGCATATTCACTTTGTTCATATGCCCTCGGCAGGAATCGAACCTGCATCTAGCCCTTAGGAGGGGCTTGTTCTATCCATTTAACTACGAGGGCAACGACAACAGAAATATAGCACACAAACAACAAAATTTCTAATTTCTGATTAAACGATCGGTTTATGGTCTATGCCATGGCATAGACCATAAACCGATTTGAATACCACCGAGGTATCCCCTCTCCTAATTTAAAAATACCGGTTCCGCGCTAGTCGCGGAACCGGTATTTTTGCACAAGTATATTCTCCTTCTTAGACATGACCTAGCTCCAACAGCTCAGTAAGGCGCGCTTTGTCGAAGCCAACGACCATTTCATCGTCAATGTAGACGACCGGCACCCCCATTTGTCCGCTTTTCTCTATCATTTCATCGCGCTTCCCCTCATCCGCGGCGACGTCAAATTCTTCATATTCCACATTATTCTCCTTAAAAAACTCTTTCACCATCTTGCAATACCCGCACGTAGGGGTCGTATAAATTATTACTTTCTTCATATTGCTACAATATATTTAGTTAATAATCCTGCCCGATTTATAAACATATATAAATTATACTACAACCCACATGTTTTAAGAAATAGCCTCACGGCGTAAAAGACGAGATGATTATTCGTTCAACTACAGTTATGCGAGTACCGGGAATCGAACCCGGATTTCAAGCTTGGGAAGCTTACGTCATGCCATTAGACCATACTCGCAAGAAAATGGGGTCTTGGAAAAATATATTTGCTCCGCCAAAGGCGGGGTGAAGCATAACTAATTCCACCCAAAGAGCTCAAGAAGCTTCTGCCAAGCACCCATGACGACGGCGCCTTTGCCGTTATTCTCCTCCTTATTCGCACTTGAGTCAACTATGACCACCACCTCCTCCCCTTCCCGTACGACTCCAAACTTTTCCCTTATCTCCATTTCAATACCTTGATTCGTTTTGAGCCACTCTATTCGCTCTGTAAGATCAGCTTCTCTCGCTTTTAGCTCTGTTAGGGTACGTGATGCCGCACTCTTGTTCGCATAAGGAATTATCGCTTTTTTATACACCTTCCATACAGCGTGTAAAGAGAATATCAGTATCAACACCAAAAAAACAATTGTTGTATTTGAATAGATGAGCCTTCTTATTTTTTTCTTCTCTTGAAACTCAAGCACGCTTTTGTATTGATTTCACATCGCGAGATATGGTAGTATTTTAACTCTAATAGGTCAATGAAGCCAGTAATATGTTCTTCCAGAAAAAACACAGAAAAATGGTGAAGACGATTTGGGCAATAATGGGTGTGCTTATCATCATAAGCATGGTGGTACTCTTTTCCGCACCCGCACTCTTCTAGTAGACAACGCGCCCTCCCGCATCTGAGAAAAAGTTCTCTTCCCAAACTATCTAAACATCAAACGCCCAGTGTTTGATGTTTGGTGGGGCATTTAGGAGGCAAATTGGGAATTAAGGAGCTGGAGCAGAGAAATTCATCTGTACCCCTCGACAAAGCGAGGGTTTCTCTTTTGTAAAACATTTCGGAGCCCGAGCAGGCACGGTTTTTGCGGAGTTCCCTCGACCGAGCGAGGACTATTCTTTTTACGAACATTGCCTGTCTGCGTGCGTACACGCACAGGCAGGCGAGAGGTGATATTAAACATTAAGGAGCCGAATAGGAAAATTCAATTGTTTGACGACCGCAGGGAGGAGTTTTGGATTTTCCGTATATGAGGCGACTATAATATTTTATCACCGAAGCACCGTTTGCAAAAAGAGAGGTGCGAGCGGCCCTTATTTCGGCTTCATCATCTTGAGAAACACATCGTGGGGAATTATCACTCTCCCCTTTTCTTTCATCCGTTTTTTCCCTTTTTTCTGCTTTTCCCAAAGCTTCCTCTTCCTAGTAATATCTCCGCCGTAGAGATGCCCCGTTACATCCTTCTTCAGCGCGGACAGAGTTTTTGAAGAAAGGGTGCGCCCCATTGCCTTCCCTTGAATTTTCGTCGTAAAAAGCTGGCGCGGCAGTATGTCATAGACCCTCTCCACGATCTCTTTCGCCTCTTTCTGTACCCTTCTCCTCGCAACAACGCGAGAGAACGCGGGCACAACCTCTTCCGCGACCAATATATCAAGACGAACAACATCAGCCTTCCTCGGCTCCCCGATCTTGTAAGAAAGCGACGCAAAGCCGGATGATGCGCTTTTCAGCTCGTCAAAAAAATTTCTCATCAGCTCCCGAAGAGGCATGTTAAACTCTATGGATGTCCTGCTGTCGCCAAAAACGCGGGAGTTGCCCACCTCCGCCTCATGTTCAAACAAAAGCTGCATAATGGCGCCAATATAGCGCGGAGGAGCAAGCAGCTCCCCCATCACCCACGGCTCAAAGACCTCTTTCACGGATCCATCGTCAGGAAACATCGTTGGAGAATACACGCGCTCTCTCTTGCCGCTTTCATACACCACCTCGTAGGTGATGCTTGGGGTCGTCATCACAAGCCCCAAGTGAAACTCTCGCTTGAGGCGCTCCATAATGATCTCCAGATGAAGCATCCCGAGAAACCCGCATCTAAATCCTCGTCCCAGCGAACCGGACGTTTCCTCCTCAAAAGAAAGAGACGGGTCGGAAAGCCGAAGCCGTAGAAGTGCCTGCTTCAAAAAAGGGAAGTCATCCTGACCTTCAGGGTATACTGATGCCCACACGACGGGGCGCGGCTCCAGATATCCCGGGAACGTCGGAAGTGGATGGGCGGGAGAAGTGATTGTATCGCCAACGGACGCAACCCCCGGCTTCTTAATTCCCGTAATAATATATCCGATTCCGCCCCGTGACAGCGAGGAAGTTTCCGTGGGATCGGGATGAAAAACGCCGACACTATGAACAGTGAATTTCTGTTTCGCTTGAGAAAAAACGAGCGCATCACCTTTTCTTATTTCCCCATCCAACATTCTCACATATACAATAACCCCTTTGTGGCTTGAATATTCAAAGTCAAAAACAAGTGCCCTCGTACCCTTTTCACCGAATTCAGATCTCGGTGGAGGCACCTTTTTCACAATCTCGCGCAAAAGGTTCTCCACTCCCTGCCCCGTTTTTCCCGAAACCTCAAGCACCTCGCTTGGTTCACAGGAAAGAAGATGCGCTATTTCTTCCTTCACTTCCTGCGTGCGAGCCAAGGGAGAATCAACCTTACTTACTGCGGGAATAATAACGAGTCCGAGCGCCGTTGCCTGTGAAAGTACGGAAATCGTCTGCGCCTGCACACCCTGTGTGGCGTCAACTAAAAGAACGGAACCCTCAACAGCGCGAAGAGCCCGCGATACCTCATAAGAGAAATCAATATGCCCTGGCGTATCGATTAGATTGAGAATGTAGTCTATACCGTCAAACAAATAGTTCATGCGAACCGGCTGCATCTTGATAGTGATCCCGCGCTCCCTTTCAAGCTCCATCCGATCAAGCACCTGCTCTTTCATCTTCCGCTTCTCCACGGTACCCGTTATCTCAAGCATACGGTCGGCAAGAGTTGACTTGCCGTGGTCAATATGCGCGATGATGGTGAAATTCCTGATATGTTTTAAAGATATTTGCACCATAAGATTATATTAGCCAAGCATAACATAAAGTACTCAAACAAATACTTTTGTGAGAGTTGTGAGTTGCACTTCTATGTCTTAAAGTTCCGATTCACCACACCCTCCTTCACCGTAAATGGCGCGGAGGTATGAACAACCGTGTAGGAGCCGTCTTCATTCTTCTTCTCGATCTTTACGTAGTAGTCGCCGTTTTGCACAAGAGCGTAGTAGCGGCCGGCTTTGTCAGCTACTTTGTGGGTCGCTTCCCGCTCAGAGCCGGCAAAGAACACTCTTACGATCGCAAAGGAGAGAGGGTAGCCGTTTTTATCTTGCAGATTTCCATGTGGCTTGGGCTTGATCCCCAACTTACGCAGTATGAAGAGCACGGCGTATAGGCCGAATACGGCGGCGTTGTAGGCTCCCGGCGCAAAGGCAAGAGCCACAACCGAGATAAGGAGTCCCAAGACAAAAAGGGTGTTTGATGCTTTGACGAGAATGAAGGCGCTTCGTGAGTAAAACTTCATGAGTTTCTGCTGGCGTTTGGCGAATTCGTTCCAGTCAAACT
>BTQM01000006.1:0-23979 GCA_036985875.1 Patescibacteria group bacterium | reverse complement strand
TAACCCTTCTATGGGAACGCGCAGAAATCAAGAGGAGCGCAAACAGCTGGAGATTATTCTCTCACGGGCGCATGAAGCGAACGCGCTCCTTGTAGGAGAAGAAGGCGTTGGCAAGATGAGCGTTATTTATGATTTTGCATGGGAGATCGCGAAGGAAACCGCCGTACCCGCGCTTCGGCACAAGAGGGTCGTGTATCTGGACACAGGGGTCTTGATCGCCGCCACCAAAGAAAAGACGGGGTTTGAAGCCGAGTTGTTGGAGATCTTGCAACAAGCGGAGAACGCCGGCAACGTTATACTTGCGTTGGGGAACCTGCCTTCCTTCATCATAAACGCCAAGTCACTGGGGTCTGATGTCATGGGACTGCTAGGACCGTATCTGGAATCTTCCTCACTACAAATGATAGCGATAAGCGACACTGAAAATTTCCATCGGATATTGGGAAGAGACGCCGGTATTATGACGCACTTTGAAAAGATCATGATGGAAGAGCCGGACACAGAAAAAATATTTGTGATATTGGAAGACGTTGCGCGCGACCTTGAGCGCCAAAGCAGAATATTCTTTACGTACGGTGCCATTTCGGAAGCGGTGACAAGTGCGGAAAATTACTTCTCAGATGCAGTTATGCCCGACAAAGCCATAGACCTACTCATGGAGACAGTTCCCCTCTTGGCGCAAAAACGCAAACATCTCGTGAGACGGGAAGATATCTTGGAGCTTGTGGAATCAAAAACACATATTCCCGTGGGCAAGATAAAAGAAGCTGAGAAAGAAAAACTTATGAACCTCGAAGAGCTTCTTCACCGGAGGATCATCGGACAGGATGAAGCGGTTTTCGCGGTTAGCAATGCGATGCGCCGCTCGCGAACGGGTATCAGAGATCCCCAAAAACCCATCGGTACATTTCTCTTTTTGGGGCCCACCGGCGTAGGTAAAACAGAGACAGCCAAAGCGCTTGCGAGCGTGTTCTTCGGCGATGATGACGCTATTCTGCGTCTTGATATGTCGGAATATCAGACGACCGACGCGCTTTCCCGCTTGATCGGTTCGTTTGAAGAAGAAAAGATAGGTACGCTCTCCACGCTCCTTAGGGAGAAACCATATGGCGTGCTTCTTTTGGATGAATTTGAAAAAACCAACCCTGAAGTACTCGATCTCTTTCTACAGATACTTGATGAGGGCTTTTTCTCCGATATGCGCGGCAAGCGAGTGAACGCCAGAAACATTATATTCATTGCCACCTCAAATGCCGGTAGTGATATCATCTGGGAGGCGGTGAAGGCCGGCAGAAAGCTCTCAGACCTCAAAGACGAGATAATAGAGCAGATCATCAAGCGAGGCATTTTTAAACCCGAGCTTCTCAACAGGTTTGACGCGACCGTACTATTTCATCCGCTTCGGCCGGAAGACCTCAAAAAAATCACCGTCTTGATGCTCGGCAAGCTCCAGAAGCGGTTGAGGGAGAAGGGTGTTGATTTGGTGGTAAACGATGTACTCACCAACTATGTTGCGACGCAAGGTTACAATCCCGCATTCGGAGCGCGTCCTATGAACAGGGTTATCCAGGAGAGAGTGGAACAGCTTATTGCCGATAAGCTGTTAAGCGGAGAACTCCCAAGGGGGTCAAAGGTTGAACTTACGGAAGCGGAACTCTCGTCATAACAAAGGGCAGGTGCTGCGGCCATCTGTTATGCTCTCCGTCCTCCATCACTAATTCCGTTATTTCTCTATAGGCATTCAGGAGAGGAAAGAAAAGTGTACAACAGGCATCTTTGCTTCCGTGCTACAATCAGCGTATGACAAGCAGTGGATTTTGGACACAACTGAAAAAACCGTTTTTCGCGCTAGCGCCAATGGCGGATGTTACAGATGCAGCATTCCGGCGAATCATCGCTAAGTACAGTGAACATGGAACAGAAAATGGAGGTCCCGACGTATTCTACACAGAGTTTGTTTCGTGTGACGGGCTGTGTAGCAAGGGAAGAGAAGTGCTCTTGCGAAACTTCATGTACACAGAAAATGAACGCCCGATCGTAGCACAGATATTCGGCGATAAGCCGAAGAATATTCATGCATGCGCACGACTGATAAAAAATCTTGGGTTTGATGGCATCGACATTAACATGGGGTGTCCGGACAGGAGCGTGGAAAAGCAGGGGGCGGGAGCGGCGCTCATCAAAGATCCCGCTCTTGCCAAAGAGATAATTGTCGCGGCGAAAGAAGGCGGCGGGGACCTTCCCGTCTCGGTGAAAACACGACTGGGCTACAATAGTGACACGCTGGAAGAGTGGCTTCCGGAGCTTCTTGAGGCGAAGCCCGCAGCAATCGCTCTCCACGCGCGCACCAGAAAAGAAATGTCGAAACCGGCTGCGCACTGGGACAGAGTCGCGCGTGCGGTGGAGATCGCCCGAGGGTCGGGGGTCCTCATCATTGGCAACGGAGACGTGAAGAATATGGAAGATGCCCGGCAGAAAGCACAGGAGTCTGGCGCGGATGGTGTCATGTTGGGCAGGGCAGTGTTCGGCAACCCGTGGCTGTTCGCCAACGTGGTACCAAGTACGGAAGAAAAATTGCGCGTCATGGTGGAGCATACGAAACTCTTTGAAGAGATTTTGGGAGATACGAAAAATTTTGCCGTCATGAAAAAGCATTACAAGGCGTATGTGAACGGATTTGACGGGGCGAAAGAGCTTCGCATAAAACTGATGGAGACGAAAACCGCCAAGGATGTAGTGTCTGTTGTTGAGAATTTTTTGGGAGAGAGGGCATAATATATACACTCCTCTTGCATGCTTCCTTTCCGCCAGATATAATGGGTGTATGAATGATATTATTCAGATGGATATTTTCTTTTTCATCACGTCTATCGCGATCATCGTCTTAACGATCTTTTTCGTGACCGCACTTGTGTACGTCATTCGCATCTTAAAGAACGTACGAGATATTTCAAATGTAGTAAAAAAAGAAAGTGACTTTCTCTCACAAGATTTTGCCGAACTTCGCGCCAATGTCAGAAAAGAAGGAGCGAAAGTAAAGCATTTTACTTCTTTTGCGCACGATGTATACAAGCGCAACGTGAAGGAGCGAAAAAACAAAAAAAACCGTAAAAAAAGCAGTTTTATTACCCGTTAATTTATTAGTTATCAAAAATACAATATGGCAAAGAAAAAAAATGCTAGGGCGTCTGCCGCAAAAAAACATTCCCGTGCTGCCTTGGGTGTGGGAGTTTCTATCGCCGCTATCGCCGCTACGCTTGCAGTCGGAGGATATCTCCTATACGGCAAAAATGGCGCGAAGAATCGCAAGAAAGTAAAAGGGTGGATGCTCAAAGCGCGAGGAGAAGTGTTGGAGCAAGTCGAAAACTTGAGGGACATGAACATAAGCGAAGAGGAGTATCGCAATATCGTGGACAAGGTCGCGAAGCGGTACAAGAAGCTCAAGAGCGTCAGCGCGAAAGAAGTGGAAGCGCTGGCGAAGGAACTCAAGGGGCATTGGAAAGAAATGTGCGGACACGGTCCTTTGATGAAAGCGCGCATGTCGTTGGCAAAAAAGGCAAAAGCAAAAAAAACAAAGGTGGTGAAAGGTAAGAAAGTTCGCCGGCCGGCGAAGAAAAAAAGCCCTCGGGGTAGAAAATAGACAATCCGTGGCATTTGCGATACAATATCACGGTCGTTAAAAGGGTCGTAGTTATTCATTCTTAGATTATTTTCATCATTATGGACGAAACAAAATGTGGAACCTGCAATACGGACATGGAGGAGGGAAAGTGTCCAACTTGCAAAGTAGACGAAGAGAAGGCTGAAGAAGCACCGGCTGAAGAAGCACCAGCTACAGAAGCACCAGCTACAGAAGCGCCGGCTGAGGGAGGCGAAGCGCCTGCAGCTGAATAAGCCATTCTCGTCCTCTTCGGTTTCGCCTTGGCGAGACGGGATAGACAAGATACTTAAAAAACATCCCACCTTGTGGTGGGATGTTTTTTAATGTGTCCATGCTGTATATTTTGTGTATAATGGAAACCACGATGACAAGTGTTGCGCTCTATCGCAAATACCGTCCCAAAACATTCGGCGAGGTGCTCGGACAGGAGCATGTCATTCGTGTGCTGGAGGGAGCGGTGAAAACAAACAATATCGCGCATGCGTATCTCTTCGCCGGCTCACGGGGTACGGGAAAAACCTCCGTTGCGAGGATATTCGCTGCCGAGGTGGGTGTGGGGAGGGACGACCTGTATGAAATAGATGCCGCGTCCAACCGCGGGATAGATGATGTAAGGGAGCTTCGCGCGGCTGTACAGACCTTGCCTTTCAATTCACAATACAAAGCGTACATCATTGACGAGGTGCATATGCTCACGAAGGAAGCGTTTAACGCGCTTCTCAAGACCCTTGAAGAGCCGCCGAGCCACATCATTTTTATTCTCGCCACAACCGAAATAAACAAACTGCCGGAGACCGTTGTGTCGCGATGTCAGACGTTTACATTCAAAAAGCCCACGCAAAAGATGCTCAAAGATCTCGTGCTTCGTGTTGCTAAACAGGAGGGATTTACACTGGAGCCATCCTCCGCCGACCTTGTCGCGATGCTCTCCGAAGGATCATTCAGGGATGCACAGGGAATACTGCAAAAGATCATAAGCTCCTCGGAGGACAAGAAGATTTCCGTGAAAGAAGTGGAAGAAATAACGGGCGCGCCGGGGCAGGCGCTGGTCAACGAATTCATAGCCGGTGTAGTGGAGGGGGACGCGAACAAAGGAATGAGCGCCGTACAAAAGGCAGCCGGACAGAACACCGACATGCGCGTCTTCCTAAAACTCATTCTCCGTAAGATGCGCGCCGCGCTCCTCCTGCGGTACGCGAAAGATATGGAAAAGGAGATCGTCGAAGAGTTCACCGAAGAAGACCTCACGTTCCTTAAAGAGATTAGCGGCAAAAATGGCGCGCGCCTCACGTCGGCAACGCTTACAGAGCTTCTCACCGCGTATGACCAAATGCGTTATGCCTATCTCCCCCAGCTTCCTCTTGAACTCGCGCTGGTGAAGTTGGTTGATGGCCAATAACTTATAGCTGATCACGGGGGAGTAAACATTGTATCCGAAGCGGTTTTGTTGTAAGTTATTTGATACAATTAAATAACATTGCCGGATCGTCTAATGGTAGGACGCTTGGTTTTGGTCCAAGAAATCTAGGTTCGAGTCCTAGTCCGGCAATTTTGAACGAAGTGAAAAATAAAAGGACTAGGACTCGAACCTACGAGAGGGGGTCGGGGAGAAGTAAGGTCTCCCCGTGGAGGAAAACAGCGGAGCGTTAGAAACCGTGGGTTTCTAAAACGCAGCGAGGTACGAGCGAGTAGGGTTCTAGGAGCGAAGCGACGGAGTCCTGACCGGCAGTTGTGGAAATTTTTGATAGCTTCTGTTGTCAGAAATTTACATTGTTGAGGTCAGGGACTTGAAAGGCGGAGCCGTTGCGAATACTTGGAGCAACAACAGGCGAGCCGGGGTCGCGAGCAGTTAGGATTTTGCAGTGCGAAGCACGAAAAAAAATACTTGGTAACTTGTGACCGAGTCCCCACTCGGAGTAGAAGCCATTCTATGCTATCCTATATCTATTATTGGTCAATTATTTTAAAAATATTATGAAAGGATACGTTGCTAATATTGAAGAAGAAACAAAGAGGAATAATAATTTTAGAAAAGTACTTTATACTGCGAAAAATAGCCAGCTTGTAGTAATGAGCATAAAGCCAAGAGAAGATATCGGGGAGGAGGTTCACGAATTAGACCAATTTATAAGGATAGAAGAAGGGGAAGGGAGAGCCGTATTGGATGATGTTGAGACCAGCATTGGAGATGACTACGCGGTTGTTATTCCCGCAGGCACAAAGCATAATATTATCAATACTTCGGAAGAGAGAGACTTGAAACTCTACACAATCTATTCTCCGCCGGAACACAGAAACGACGTCGTGCACGCGACAAAAGAAGACGCCATGTCCGACAATGAGCATTTTGACGGCGTTACTACGGAATAATTTTACCCAAAACTCGCATTCTGATCTTCAAAGACAAGGAGCGCTTCAATCAAGAAACAAGAAGGGATAAGAACGAGGTACCAGGAACTTTTTATTAAAACCGTCATCTTGCCAAATTAAAATACAAAGAACATTCTATATGGCCAAGCATAATCAATTTTATAGGGGGGTATTATTTGCACTTATGGCAGGTCTGGCTCTGGACTTTTTATTAGTGCATCAACTTATTGACCATCATCATCTATATGATCGTCCTTCAGTTGATATTGTTGAACCTGCACTAGCGGTTGTTTTTATCATTATTGCAATAATAGTTTTCAAGAAAGAGTTCAGGAGTTAAGAAATGTATGCATAAATACTTTCATCAAATAGCAATGTGGTCAATTTTCATCGGGGGACTTGTCCTTTTCTACTTCGCACTTGCTTGGTTTCAAAAAGGCAACCTTGTCATGGGTGCAGGCATGCTCATTATGTCTATTGTTGCGATGTCCAATTTCTATCTTCATAGAAAAACGATGAAGAAATAGAAAAAATGAGAGCATCTTCAAAAACTCCTACAGGATGAGACTCTCTATGGCTCCAGCTCAAGATAACAAAATACCCCCATATGGGGGTATTTTGTATGCTTACTTTAACGCGAGATGCTTAGAGTA
Organism: Patescibacteria group bacterium; assembly: GCA_036985875.1. Taxonomy (GTDB): domain Bacteria; phylum Patescibacteriota; class Minisyncoccia; order Phycocordibacterales; family UBA1539; genus BTQM01. Next base: position 17,295 of record BTQM01000006.1, on the reverse strand, counting down.
CTTCAAGGCCTTTTACTATCACGTCTTCAAACATGATATGTATGAAAGGTTGCTCTACTCCATTTGGAAGTAAGAATTGTGACGGCACCGCTTCTTCCTTGGGTCCATCTGGTGTTGCCACCTTATTCGCAAGTATAAGGTGCGTCTGAATACCTTTGTGCGGTAATTCACTGTCTATAAGAACTTTATAGTCATCTTCATTTCGCACTGATTCGGATGCCATTATATGTACCAGCCTGTTGCCGCTAATCAACTCGTCATTAATGTAGAGTTCTGCTACTCCCCATACTGCTGCATAAGTATATACAGTAGGCATGAGGCGTGTACCTATGCCCGTTTTACCATGATGAAATCCGTCAACAAGAACTCCCCCGAATACAGGGTGTTCCGGTCCAACTTTGATAATTTTTTTCAATACAACACGGTATTGATTTTTTCCTGTTGGATCTGTAAATGCAAATTCAGCAGTAGCAAGATCGCCGGATCCTTTTGAATCAAAGTTCGTAACATCACTCGCGGTCAAGCTAAAGGAACCAGTTATTGCTTTGAAGTTATCAGAGAAAGGAGTTGGTCCTGCGGTTGTTGTATACGCCGTACCATCACTATTTATGAGGCGGCCAGCAAGAGGTACTCCGATACCTTTTTCAAGCCCGAGCGGATTAGACGGTATTCCAAAAAGTGAAGCGTCGAGATTTCTTACACCGGGAAGGATCCAACGTACATCCTTGCCAGAATCTTGACCCAACGTAACTTCTTTTGGATATAAACCAGTATCGCCTGTGTTGTAATAACTACCAGCAAAACCAATAAGCAAAGCTGCTACAACTAAAGCAGTGATTTTTGTTTTTGTCATATTCAATGTGTATTTAAGCTTTTAATTTAATTGTTTTTTCTCGACCAAAATAATAGTAAGTATACTAAGGATGGTGTGTGCATGCAACAGAATCTGGGCTAAATAAAAGTGATTCCTATTGTATCAGGATCCAAGTAAGCGAAGTATTGGATCGGCATATTAAAAAGCGGTCATATTGGCCGCTTTTTTGTTTTCCTTACAAGAAGAAAAAAATCCCCCGCTTGTATCGGGGGATTTGAAACTGGAATCATTACTCAATCGGCGTGCCGCGACGCATGGTATCCTCGCTTATGTGCTGACGATCCATGAAGCTAAGCAAGTAGTCCCATCCTCCGGCCTTTGTGCCGTTACCAGACATTTTATGGCCGCCAAACGGCTGCCGCGCGACAATTGCTCCGGTAATTTTTTTATTAATGTAGATATTCCCTGCGTTGATCTCTGAGATCGCACGCTGAACATGTTCAGGGTTGCGAGAATATACTCCGGCAGTAAGCGCGTATTCGGTGTCGTTCGCCATACGAATGGCTTCATCGAAATCTTTTGCCCAAAATACCGAGAGCAAAGGTCCGAAGATCTCTTTCTGGGACCTCAGAGAGGAGCAGTTACTCTCCTCAACCAACATGGGGGGGAGAAAATATCCCTTTTTTACATATTCAGGATCGACAGTCCCTGTCACCACCAACCTTTTTTCGCTCTTGGCATCTGCCATGCACATTGCAACTCTCTCATAAGCACAACGGTCAATAAGAGGACCAACAATATACTTGAGCATTTCAGGTGGACCGACTGGCATATCCTGTACTGCTTCGGAGAGGCGCTCAATCAGTGCGCTGTAAAATCCTCTATTCCCTGTCACGATAAGCCGTGAGCATGCTGAACATTTTTGTCCGCTGAAACCAAACGCAGAATCACAAATTGCAACAAGCGCCTCATCTATATCTGCATCATTGTCAATAATAATCACATTCTTTCCACCTGCCTCCAACGCAGCTGCCTTTTTAGGAAAGCGCTCTGAGGGCGGGAGGTCGTGAATGAGTGTATGATTGAAAGTGAAGATGGATTTTTCTATTTCTTCACGCACTGCTTTAGAGCCCGTAAAAGCAATTGCTTTTACGGCTGGGTGACGAACAAGCTCTCTGCCGACACTTTCTCCTTCTCCAGAGAGAAAACAAAGGATATCTTCCGGAATACCAGCATCCAAGAATGTCTTGGCAAGATGATAGCCGGTGATTGACGACTGTTCCGCCGGCTTATATATCATGGCGTGCCCTGTTACCAATCCTGCCCCAAGAGGTCCCGCGGAGATGGCGAGAGGGAAGTTCCACGGCTGGATCGATATGCCGATAGGAGGAACGCCGATAGGAATGTAGCGCCCTGTATTTTTCTCACCCGGAAGAGAGCGCAAGGAAGCACTGTTTAATTGATCAAGCAATTCAGCGCAATCGGCATAGTACCGAAGCAGATCGATCGCTTCACACACTTCTCCGTCAGCTTCATGGGCAGACTTTCCAACCTCAAGCATCATAAGCGCTATGAAAAAGTAGCGTTTCTCGCGGATGCCATCTGCGGTTTTCCGAAGATATTCCGCGCGTTCTCCGAGGGAGCGCGAGGCCCACTCTTTCGCCTGACGACTGTTCTTTGCAACCGCAATAGCTCGGGTGACATCTTCTAGACACGCGGAGGAAATAAAGCCGACAATTTCACTAACATCTGAAGGATTCTTGCGCGAGAACGTGATTTTCGTTCGCTTCTCTTCTCCACCGATGATCAAAGGATGAATCGTACCAAAGGTGGTTGAGCGTACCTCACAAAGCGCAGTTTGGATATTATTCCACACTTCGCAGTGTGAAAAATCCAGAAGTGGTTCATTGTGAAATTCAGAAATGCTGATTGTCTGCGTCATGATAGACCTCCTTTCTCTTTTCCCATAAGTTGCCACAAAAATCCTTCATTCGATGTATTCTCAATAATGCGTCGAGCGAAGTATGACATACCGGTCACAAGATCTCCGATCGGCATATAAACGCGCACAGGAAACCCTCGCTTTAGCATTACTCTGCGAATCGGTTCGCCCAATCCATAGAGAATTTGAAATTCGAAGTTTTCTTTACCCACTACGCCAAATTTTTTTGCCGCGCAGTATGCGAACGCAATATTTGACGGATTATGTGTTGCGGGAACCACATGGATAAATTTTTGATGAGCAAGTAGGAAATAAAGAAGAGCGTTGAAGTTCTTGTCTGTGAGATTTTTTTTCCTGAAAACAGGAATTGCCCAGCCGCGTTGCAGAGCGCGCGCAACTTCAGTATCCCAATAAGCGCCCTTAACCAAACGCACCGAGAAAGGATTTTTCCGCCCACGTGCAATACGGACCATGCGCTCTACGCGTCTTGATGAGTCTTTCAGATATGCCTGCAGCGCTATACCTACGCTTGTGAAAGAGTAGAATCTGTGTTCACAGATCGTCTCTAGAAAGATCTCTTCAACGAGCGACTGGATGTGGTGATGTTCAGCATCTACCCACACAAATGAGTTTGTTTCTTGCGCCTTCTCCAAAATAATACCGAATGCATCCTTCACCCTGCGCTTGCTCTCCTCTTGATTCTCAGGGCAGAAATAAGGGAAAAGTGCGGAAAATTTTATTGCAATGTGAAACTGCTGACCTTTTCTTCCCCATTGTTCCATGGCATGCACATACTTCTTCAACATACTCTTCGCTTCAACCTCAGAAACGACAAGCTCGCCCAGATGATCAGAAACTGTCGTCGCTCCTTCGCGCGCATAGCGATCCTGGATGCGTTTAAAGAAAGGTCCATCTTTAATAATAAAATGTTGCGCGAGTATTTCAATTGCTTTACGCGCACATTTTGCAATAACATAGCCCCCAAATGGGATTCTCATTACTCCTACTGCGATACGCAATAGAATTGGACGCGGCGGTGGAATGTCCCTCACATACGCAAGGAAATGTTCTTTGATCTCATTACCGGTATGCAGGGCTGGGAAAACGTCAACAAATTCAAGAAGTTTCATTCGAAGCTGTTCATTTTGTCCGCCTGCTCGGAGTAGCAAGGCGGGAAAAGAGAAGCGAGGACATTCTTCATGGATCTGCTGATCAAGTTCTGAAGAGAGATTTCTTGTGTCTTGCACAATTGATTCATGCGGTTGCATTGCTGTGATCCTCTATATTATCAACGTACACATTCTAAGGATGTTATAGCACGCGAAGAAAGAAAATCAAGATGATACACAGTGAGATGAGCGCGTCTTGATATAACCAAGTAGATTTTTCAACATGTACAACGAGTTTCTGTCGGCACAGAGATGGATGGATAAACTTATACCGGAAATTAAGGGGGCCGCATTGGTGACACAACATCCGTGTACGTGAGGTGCAAAGGGATTGATAAAGCATATAGAATAAGGCAAATGCAAGAGGCGGGAAAAATAAGCGGCTCTCCACGGAATTTTTGAAATTGGTTTTGGACATATTCACACACCTCGTGTTATAATATCAGGCACAAATGGAAAACATTATTATTTTGACATTTGCCATCGTCATTGGATCAGCGTTTTTTTCGGGACTTGAGGCGGCACTTTTTTCGGTACCTTTAAGCCGCGCAAGGGTCTTGAAAGAGCAGAAAAGGCGTGGGGCGGGCACGTTGGTAAAAATCAAAGAAGAGATGGGGCGGGCAATCGTGGTTATTGTGATATTCAACAATATCATCAACATTGTTGGAAGTATTTTCGTTGGGGTCTTGGCGGCAAAAACTCTGGGAGGTATCTGGATCGGAATCATATCTGCCATACTTACATTTCTTATCATAACGATCGGGGAGATCATCCCTAAAACCATCGGAGAGAAGTATGCTGAGCATATCTCTCTCGTGTTTGCGCGCCCGCTTCTTTTTACCACGACACTGCTTCTGCCCGTCATCCGGATCATGGAAATTATTACCAGTCGTTTTGGTACAGCGAAAAAGATAGTTTCCGAAGAGGAGCTTCGGATGTTAAGCCACATCGGACATTTGGAGGGAGAGATCGAAAAAGACGAACGGGACATGATCCAAAAAGTTTTTACTCTCAATGACATTCCGGCAAAAGAAATAATGACACCGCGGACGGTGGTCGCCGCACTACCCATGGGAAAGAGGCTTGGCGAACTTGCGGACGAAATTTACGATCTAAGAAACTCCCGTTTGCCTGTTTACTCGGAAGACCTTGACGATATTGTCGGCGTTTGCAACAGGGTTGACCTTTTGATCGCGTTAGGGAAGGATCAAGCAGATGCGAAGGTGAGTGATTTTATGCAGCCAGCGATCATTGTTTCAAAATCTGCCAAGGCAGACGACCTTTTGTCCTTATTTAAGAAAAAGCGCTACCACCTCGCTGTCGTGAAGGATGAATTTGGCGGCACGTCAGGCGTTGTAACCCTTGAAGATGTTCTGGAGCAGCTCGTTGGAGAAATCGTTGATGAAACCGACAAGTATGTTGATATGAGAAAAAAAGCTTCTGAAGAATCACTACATTCCCAAGATGAACCGGAAGTATAAATTTAAATGGATTATACTAAGAAATCTTTAGAGATACACAAAAGCAATCGCGGTAAAATCGGGATTACATCCAAGGTGCCACTCAGGACAAGGAGCGATCTGTCGATCGCCTACACTCCCGGCGTAGGTGCCGTTTCATCCGTCATAAGTAAAAATAAAAAGAAGTCTTGGGAATTTACTAACAGGAGTAATCAGGTGGCAATAGTTTCTGACGGCACCGCAGTCTTGGGACTTGGAAATTTAGGACCGGAGGCGTCAATGCCAGTAATGGAAGGCAAGGCAGCCATTTTCAAAAAGTTTGCCGATATTGATGCTTTTCCGCTTTGCATCAACACCACCGACACTGAAGAGATCATAAAATTTTGTAAACACATTGAACCGAGTTTCGGCGGGATAAATCTGGAAGACATTTCAGCGCCAAGATGTTTTGAGATTCTATCCAGATTGGAAAAAGAATTGTCTATCCCTGTTTTTCACGACGATCAGGACGGTATCGCCGTTGTCGTTTTGGCAGCTTTGATTAACATCTGCCGCCTAACATCCAAACCTTTGAAAAAATTAAAGATCGTTATCAACGGTGCGGGAGCAGCGGGGATTGCCATTAGCAGACTCCTCGTCAATCGGGGAATAAACGACATTATTTTGCTTGACAGTCGTGGTACTATATATGAGGGGCGAATAAATTTGAATAAATTCAAAGAAGAGATTGCCCGTGTGACGAATCCGAAAAAAAGAAATTGCGGCTTGTCCGACGCAATGCTTGGGGCGGACGTGTTTATTGGCGTGTCAAAGGGCAATTTAGTGAACGGAGCAATGGTAAAATCGATGAGCAGAAATCCGATTATCCTTGCTCTTGCCAACCCCGTTCCAGAAATCATGCCAGATGTCGCATTCGGAGCCGGTGCAGCCATAGTTGGTACGGGGCGTTCCGACTTACCCAATCAAATAAACAATACTCTTGTTTTTCCCGGCATTTTTCGTGGACTCCTTGATGGCAGGACAAAAAGGATAACCATTGAGATGAAAGTAAGGATCGCCAAGGCCATTGCTTACAGCATTAAGCCCAGCAAAAATAAAATTTTGCCGGGAATAACTGAAAAAAAGGTCGTGGGAGTAATTACAAAAGCCGTGAAAAAAACGTGAATCCTTACGAGTAGAGCTTGTGACAATTTTAGATTATCAATATAATTTTAATCACACCATGAAAGAAGAAATGAACAATGAAAGTGTTCCGCAGGAGGCGCCAGTAGAAAACCGCGTAGCAAAAAAAAGTAAAGACAAGTGGGATATTTCAGATGCACTGCTCATCATCATCGCAGTACTTGTGGTCATGTCGGGTATACAGGTATTTCAAACACAAAAGCTGTTAGCGGCCGTATCAAGTGGCACCATAAAAACAAGTGCGGGAATAGCTGGTTCTTCTGTTGGTCTGCCGAGTCAGGTCGGCGGGTGCGGATAGATACTATGAAACACAAAAAAGTAAAGGTGTTTTTTGTTTTGCTAGCAGTTTTGGGAACATTGTACGCTGTCAATATATTCAACACGAAAAACATCTCCGGGCTCCTCGTTGACGCTCCAATCAAATTACTATTCACAACAATAAAACCATCGGTTGGCCTATGTGAAAACTGTTTTGACACAGAGCGCATCATAAGTCTTATTGACACATCACATAATATTGAATACAGAAAACGCGAGGTCACATACGGCGGGGTACTTTCACGAAGATATATTGAGAGATACGACATTAAAAATATTCCGGCTATCATTGTTTCTGGAGATATCACAAACGAGAATATTCTCGGTGCGTGGAATTCTTTTCTCGCCGAAAAAAGGGGAGATCGCATAGTTATAGATGACTTACTCCCGTATTACGACATACAGAGTGGCGAAGTTAAGGGGGTGGTCAGCGCGATACTGCTTAAAGATGAGACGTGCGAAGATTGTTTTGACGAAGATAAATATGTGCGCATATTGGAGCAATTTGGAATGTTTATCGGCGATATCGCGTCATACGACATTACGTCTCCGGAAGGAGAAAATCTCGTGCAGAAATATGCCATAGCGAAAATTCCCGCTCTCATTCTTTCTCCTGACGCCAGCGATTATCCCGAATTTCTTTCTTCGTGGGAGGAGGTGGGAACGCGGGAAGATGACGGGTGGCTCGTGTTCCGCGAGGTGCAAAAACTCGGCGCGGAATACACGGACATATAAAATATTAAAGACATTAAATACACATGGGAAAAACCGACTTCTACAACATTGCCGCAAATACGCTCAACATCTTTAAAGAACGAAAAAACGTCGTCAATTTTTCCGCGCTCCTAATTTTCTTTCTCGGACTATTCGCGTTCTTTTACGGCCTTTTCACCATACCCATGCCGAAAGGCGTCCTCGGCTTTTACCGCATGGTATCACCAACTTCCTTTGAGGTGTTTTATATGATCTTCTCCGCTGTCGTCTCGGCGCTTATTGTTACCGTAATGATCCATGGCACGAAAGTGAAGGTAGAAGATATGAAAGACATTACTGAAAAACGGGGCGCAAAAAATATGAAAAGTGCAGGTGTTTCTGCCGTCGGCATGGCAACAGGCATATTCGGCGCCGTATGTCCGGCGTGTCTAGGCATCAATTTTCTTCTTCTCGGAAATGTGTTTACCGCACAACTCTCTTTTCTCATTCCGTATATTATCTGGGTACAACTCGGCGGAATAATACTTCTGTCGCTCGGCCTTTATCTGGTCGCCAAGAGTGCGTACGAAAAAAAATGCATCTCGTGTGCGGTAGGTGTCTCCTCCAGTGTCCCGCAAAAGAACGCGGATGCCGCCGGCTTAGTAAGTAAAAAGTTCATCGCACTCGCGTTGATCGCGGTTGCCCTTTTCGCGTATCAACTAACAACCCTGTTCGGGAGCGGAACGGGTGTCGCCTCATCGGGACCTTCGTTGGTTACGACTAGCGGCGAAAAAATAAACATAGAGGATGTTATTGAGTCCGTCACTCCCAAAGAAGGGTTTAAGACGAGTGTTCGTTGGGGCGATATTGTGGCAAAAATGGTTGAAACGGGAGCACTTGATCCACGAAAACTTGAAGACATACTGATAAAGCGCTACGGGCAAGAAATGAAGCCGCAGTGGCGTGCGGTGCTTGCGGGCGGCGATGCAAACCTTGCGATCAATGAAGACAATGCGGTTTTCATGATGTACATTCTGTGGACACTCGCCAAACACAATCAAAATCCTATCCTGACCGACAGTCCGTTCGCCAAGTATTTTACCAACTATGACATCGGGGTTGGTAAGAAGGGGTACGGCGACATTACGCTTCTCGCGCTCACGCCAGCGCAACAGAGGATCACGCTGGAAGTTGCGGAAAATGCATATCGACCTTGCTGCAATAATTCCACCGCACGCCCTGACTGTTCACATGGATTCTCGGCGCTCGGACTCGTGCAGCTTATGGCGTCTCAAGGGTTTTCCAAGGATGAGATCCTTGACGTATTCGTGAAATTTAATTCATTTTGGTTTCCGGAAACATACGTGAAGGACGCTTTGTATTTCAAGATAACCGAAGGAAAAGACTGGAAAGACGTTGACAAAGAGCTTGTCGCCGGAAAAAATTACTCAAGTTTGTCCGGTGCGTACAAAGTGAAGAATTATTTGAAAGATAATTTTGGCATATAAGTGCGCACCTCACTCTCAGGAATTTATGCATACGCTTCGTACAAGATTTAAAAGAGAGATAGTTTCCGAATTTGTCCCGCCAGCAAAAGAATCTAACAAGGTTATTATTTTGTGCGGTGGGATGCTTTTGTATCCGTCAGACAGTAAATTGCTTTTTTATTTATCCAAGAAGAATTATTGGGTTTTTTTGCCGCGGTATCGCGGTACATGGGAGAGCGACGGCTCTTTTCTTGCAAAACCGCCCCATATCGACATCATTGACATGATAGATGAATTACCGAAAGGGTTCAAAGATTTGTGGAGCGGAGAAGTCTACAAGATAAGAACGCCTGAAATATACATCATTGGCTCTAGCTTTGGCGGCACCGTGGCAATCTTGGCGGCAAAAGATAAGCGCGTCAGAAGATCGGTCGCATTCTCTCCCGCTATTAACTGGCGCATTGGTGATAACCCAAAAGAACTTGACTGGCTGGAAAGCTTTACAAAGTCGGCCTACGGCAACGGATACCGATTTAGGCGCGAAGATTGGAATAAATTGAGATCGGGAAAACTTTATGACCTCATGGCTCATGTGGACAAGCTTGACCCAAAGAAACTTTTTATCATTCATGCGCGGGACGACAAGGTTGTGTACTCAAGATCATCAGAACAATTCTCCGAGGAGCTCGGCTGCAAATTTTGGGAGCTTGACCGTGGGGGGCACTTCTTTCTTTCTGAAATGATGAACCCGATGTTTTCAAGAAAGATATTCAGATTCTTGAAAGCTAAATCTTAATGGGGTCAGCCGGATGTTCCAAACTTTTTTCTTGTTTTTCGGTCATTGCTATTTTATCATTCCTAGCGAGAAGCGGAATGTAAACCGAAACGACACAGTCGTGAGACTTACGTTCCGTCCGAGCGACGGAATATCAAAAGGTTTAATACCTCGCGGCAAGCCGCGGATTCTCACGAGTAGAGCAAGCTCTGGACTCGCAAAGAGCTTGCTCTGATATTTAATATCTTTTATAATGTGATCGATTTATGAATTTAAGAATTCTTCCAATTTTTCTTACCTTGATCCTGTTAACAACCGGCGCTTTTGGCCTTTTGGGACTCAGCTCCGCCGGTCACGGCGGAGAGGGCGGGTGTCTTATCTCGGTTCTGTCCGGCGGAAACTGTCCTCCCGCCGGAGATTCCTTGTCTTCGACCCTACATCATTTATCGGGGTTACAGTATCTTACCCAGTCGATCGTTGGCGCTGGTTCAGGTCTTTTGGCCACCCTAGCACTGATGATCCTGTCGCCCCTGTTGTCGATCCTTATAAAATCATTGCATCGGGCTCCATCCGGACAAGCTCTTTCTCGCCAAAAACATAGGGAGGTTTTGAATTTCTCTATCAGGCCGGAGAGGCGATTTCTCCGATGGCTTGCGCTCCGTAGCAAGTTAGACCTTAACGCATTTTGCCGGGTACGTGGTATAACCTGATCAATTCAGGAGAATTTTAATCATTTAAACTTTACCACCATGTACCCGTTCAATACATTGACATTGAACGGGTGTTTTAAATTGCTAAAACTATGAACCCCATTAGAAATAAAGCATGAATTATCTAAAGAGGTTCAAATAAAAAAATCTTATGGAAAATAAAATTTTTAACGGGATAAAAGAGAAAACTAAAAACTTGATATCCTGGAGCGTCGGCCTCCTTTTTCTTGCCGGCATAACCGCTCTGATAATTGTCGGCGGAAACGGCGATCAATCTAAAGGTCCGACGGTCTATTCATCAGGCACACTTAGCGCGATTGAAACCAGTTACGATTTTGGCACGATCAGAATGGAAGACGGCGATGTGTCCCATAAATTTGAGATAAAAAATGATGGGAGTGAACCTGTAATAATAGAGAGGGTATCAACCAGCTGTATTTGTACTACAGCAATGATTTACGCAAAAGACGGCACGGAGAAAGGTCCATTTGGTATGGCGGGCCATCGGGGCGCCAACCCATACGCTAACATGGAGGTCCTGCCGAGTGAGAGCGTGGTGGTTGAAGCAATATTTGACCCGGCGGCCCACGGACCGCAAGGGGTTGGAAGGGTGAAACGCATTATTTACATTGAAACAAGCTCGGAGACAAATCATAAAATGGAACTTACTTTTGAAGCTATTGTGGTCAACCAACAAACTATATGAAAAACACAGATAATCAATTGATATTATTGATCGTTCTTGTAATTGCCGTTTTTGCACTGGGTGTTGTTGTCGTTGGAACAAAGAGTCAGATAAACCACATGGTCAAGATGATCGAACATCTCAACGAAGAAGTTGACGAGGCAAAAGCGGGTGTGGAAAGATTGTTGAAGAGGAAGGTCACGGTGGTATCAATTGGAGAAAACACATCAGAATTACCGCGGGTTGAGTTGGGTGACATGGAGTATGATCTCGGCACAATCGGCAAAAAGGACGGAGTGGTGAGTACAGATTTTACGATCACCAATACGGGAAGAGGGGAGTTGGTGATCGGTGATATCACCACTTCCTGCGGCTGTACTTCAGCCGAAGTTAACAAAAGCAGTATCATGCTGGGCGAAAGCGCCGTTTTGACCGTAAATTTTGACCCCGATTTTCATGAAGAACCGCAGGGGCGGTTTTCCCGTTCCATCTTCGTTCCAACGAATGATCCGGAGGGCGGAGAGCTGGAATTCAAAATTTTTGTTATAATTAAAGACTAGAGCATGTCTGGAAATCTGAAATACGAGGTGTACGAATTTTGTATCATGGCGAAGAGGCGGTGCAAGAATTCGCGCCCCGAGACGGAATGCTTGTCCCGTGACCGGATCTGCAGGATCGGGGAAGTTTCTCGGCATGATCTAACACCATCGTGTGTCGCGCATGGAGAGAGATGGGCGCAAGGTAGCACACGAACAATCAAGAACCTACGATGATGGATACTAAAAACATTCTTATCCTTCTTGCACTTGGGGCGCTAACTGTTGCGTATGTAAGATATAAGGAAAAAATAGGGCAAGAACTCGTAGTTGCTTTTCTGATAGCTTTCTTTTGGACGTCATACTATCACTATGAGTATATCGGGAACAATATTTTTCTGCTGGACAAGATCAATCTTTATCCTCTTGTCCTGTGGACCGGCGGGCTTGTATTTCTAAGGGAGGTGTATGAAAGAATCGCAAAATGGAAATTTCTCTCCACGGTCCTGCTTTATTGGCTGGTTGTTGTGCTAATAGAGGCAATTGGTTATTACGTTCTGAATATCCGTCTTGTAACTCAATACCCCGACTTATTTAACCTCGGTATCATACACATTCCTCCCGTGTCGCAAATATTCTACATTATAATAGGCCCTATTTACATTCTGGTGACCGATTATTTAAAAGTTAAATAGAGGCACGGCAAAGACTTTAGTTATCCACAGCCGTCAACTCGTTTTACTTTCGTTCCCGTGATACCATATAGGGGTATCAGCCATCATCTAATTTCGGCTCCTTATGAGCGACAAAAACATAAAAAAAAGGGCGACGCACAGGGTGAAGATCATACTGGGCCAAGCGAATGGTCTTCTCAAGGCGATCGAGAAAAATAAGTACTGCATTGATGTTTTGAACCAATCGTTCTCCATACAAGAATCTCTTAAAAGCCTGGATGCTTTGTTTTTGGAAAACCACCTTAATGATTGTGTGAAGAAAAGCATAAACAAGAAGGGCGAAAGCAAGAAAACAATCGATGAATTATTGAAAATTTATAAGCTGGCGAGGAAGAGTAAGTGAGTGATAAGATATCAATCATACAATGGAGCATCAACAACAAAACATTCCTTCTGAATCCGAAATTCAACGTTCAAAGATCGGGCTTGTTCTGACACTTTTCGCGTTTCTTGCCGTTGTGGGTTTCGGCTTTTATTATCTTTTTAACACGGAAGCCACGATGGGGGTGGTTGGCTACGGGTTTGCTTTCTTTACCGGTCTGTCCATGCTCTTTTTGCCGTGCACGTTGCCGCTGGTCTTTATCATTATCCCCATTGCGATAAAAGAAAGTTTCAAAAAGGGATTTCTGATGTCCATCTGGTTTGCGGCGGGACTCACGGTGACGCTTTCCATATACGGAATAGCACTGGCTCTATTTGGGATAGGCACGGGGCTTGACGAGATGATAGGCAAGGTGTCGGTATTGAGTAAGATCTTTTTTGTTATAGGCGGCGTCATTTCCATTGTTTGGGGATTGTCGGAGTTGGGTCTTATAAGGGCGAAGGTGGTGCCGAGTCTGGGGGCAAAGCAGCCGGGATTCATCCAAAAACAAAAAAGCGATTACTGGAAAGTCTTTCTGCTCGGGCTTTTTCTGGGGAATGCCGGAATAAGCTGTCCCAACCCGCTTCATTACCTGCTCTTGGCCTATATTACGGTGAGTGGCAGCGTTTTCTACGGATGGGCGCTTTCTGTTGTGTACGGTCTCGGCCGCGCCCTACCGCTGGTATTGGCGGTGCTTTTGGCTCTGTTCGGATTCAATATTTCAGGGTGGCTGTTCAAAAGAGCAACTCTGGTCAAGAAGATCACGGGATGGTCCCTTGTGTTCCTGGGAGCTTTCATTTTTGTCATCGGAGCCGCCCATAAATGGTATGAGAGTTCCGTGGTTCATGTTTTCTGGAACCAGTGGATAAGAGGGCTTTTTGGCCAAAAAATGGCGGAAATGTCACTTGCGCACGAACATGCCGCTAGTGACTGGATACCGGCGGGGTATGCCGGCTGGGTTCTTCTGGCTCTTGTGGCGATCCCCATCATTTGGTACTTCTTTGGGAGAGGAGAGCTGAAAAAAAAGGAAGGAATGGGAGGAGGCCATCAGCATCATTGATCATTATTATTAATAATTTCGTAAATTTTTTAACATCATGATTAAACTTCAATTCGTTCACGTCCCCGGCTGTCATGTATGCGTGCTGGTGATGAATATAATCAAAGAAATTCAGCCGCAATTCCCCGATCTGGAAATTGAGCAGGTAGATGCCACCACCGAAAAAGGCCAGGAGCTGCTTCAAAAATACAGAATCATGTCCAGTCCGGGGCTTATTATCAACGGCGAGCTTTTCTCAATGGGGATGATAAAGAAAGAAGACCTGGTGAAGAAACTGCAAGACATTCAAAATGAAAATAAGCAATAGAGCACTAAGCATATACTTCGTAGTTTTCGCCGTCCTGTATTTCGGTTACACCGCTCTCGTCGCGGGACATGGAGTTCATTGGACAAACTCAATTATTGCCGCCACGGCAATATTCTTGGCAGCTTACTATTATCTGAAATCTGATAAGAAATAATGCCCCTGAAGGGAACAACGGTCAAACATTAATAGTGCAATAAAAAAAGTCAAATTTATGAATACGAAAACTTGCGGATGGGTATGCGTTATTGCGGGCATTTGGCTGATCATGGCGCCTTTCGTTCTGGGGTACTCAGTCAACGTTGCGGCTCTTTGGAATGACGTGCTCGTTGGATTGGTCATCTTGAGCGTCGGAGCATATATGTGTTTCCCTAAGAAAGCAAGCTAGGTTAATCCAGATAGCTGTATTCGTGAGGGCTGCATTGGGCTGATTTGAGTAGGACTTAAAAAAATATGACGAAGTTGCAATTTTTAACAATGTGGGGGTGCCATGTCTGCGAAGAGGTCAAGAAGACAATAGAAGAGATCGAACCGCAATTTCCCGATCGGGAAATTCAAGAAATTGACATGACAACGACGGAGGGCCAAGAGTTGATGCAAAAATACAGCGTTATGTCTTCACCCGGAATAGTCATGGACGGAGAATTTTTTTCGACGGGGGCGGTGGGTAAAGAGGAACTGGTAAATAGGATGAGATCAATTACTCAATAATTTAATAATCGGTATGAAAAAAATATCTTACTATCTGATCTTCGCCGTTGCTGTTGGCGGCCTTCTCGTTTCTTTCTGGATATATCAGAGGTATTTCAAGGAAGACGCGCCGAACCTCTTGTTGTTTGCGGTTGAGAGGGGCAGTATTCAGGAGAACATAAAAGTGAGGGGGGGAGTTGTTTCGCAAAAAGATTTTGATCTGGAATTCCCCTTTTCCGGGATAGTAGAAAGGATTTTCGCAGAAGAGGGTCGGCAGCTAAATCGTGGCGTCCCCTTGATGAAATTGGAAACGATCAATTTTGAATTGGAAACCAAAAGACTGGGAACGGTGCTTGAACAGAGTCAGTCCAATCTCAACAAGCTTATTGCCGGACCCACAAAAGAGGAATTGCAAGTTTCCGAGACAAAAGTAGGAAGCGCAAAAACTTCTCTTGAAGCTGCCAAAAGGAACCTTGTGGATATTCTTCAGGACACTTATACAAAGTCGGATGACGCGATACGGAACAAGGTTGACCGATTCTTCAACAATCCTCGCAGTGCCAATCCGCAGATAACATTTACGATTGCGGATTTTCAGCTGGAAACCGGCATTGAGCAGGGAAGATCTCAAGTGGAGAACACCCTTCTGCGGTGGAAATCATCACTTGACGAGCTTACGACTGAAAGCGACATTGACCTCTATGCCAGAGAAGCGGAACAAAACCTTTCCCTTACAAAATCATTGCTGGACCTAGCGGCGCTTGCGGTGGGCGGCGCGTCTCCGAGTGTGAGCATAACCCAAGCGGACATTGACGGCTGGAAGGTGTATATATCAACTGGGCGCACGAACATTAACGTTGCCACCGCCAATCTCACCGCCGCCGAAGCAAAACTTAAAACGGCGCTTTCCGCTCTTGCGCTTGCCGAAAACGAGCTTACCTTAAAGAAAGTCGGAACAAGAACAGAGGATATTGAGATTGCCAAAGCTAAAACTAAAGAAATAGAAAGCCAAATTGCGGCTACGAACGAAAAAATCAAAAAATCCGTTTTATATGCGCCCGCCACCGGCAAAGTTACGAAGGTTTGGCTTGAGATAAGAGAGCTGTTCAGACCCGGTCGTACAGCCGTTTCTTTGTCCGCTTCCGGCTACAAGATTCAAGCCGATATATCCGAATTGGAAATAGGAAAAGTGGCGACCGGCAACGATGTTTTGATCCTGCTTGACGCCTTTCCCGGATCAAAGATCAAAGGGAAAGTTGTTTCTGTTGAGCCGAGAGAAATTATCAAGGAAGGTGATAAATATTATCGCACCAATATATACATGGAGCCGGGCGACCTTAATGTTCGCTCCGGGATGAGCGCCGACCTGACGATACTCATTTCCCTTAAAGACGGCGTGCTTAAGATCCCCGAGCTTGCCATCTACCAAGAAGACGGCAAGCAATTCGTAACAATTCTTGAGGGAGGCTTGCAAAAAAAAGTGGAGATTGAAACGGGGATCTCTGACGGCGAATCAATTGAAGTGATCAAAGGGCTTAGCGATGAGCAAACCATCGCGGTTTCCGCCGACTAGAGCATCCTCTCAACCCGCCCCTGCACCATCCCGCTCCGACGGAACTTCCCGTCCAGATTCAGCGGGGATGGCAGAGAGGAGAGTCGGCAATGCAGACTAAAAATTTCCGTATTATGCAGCAGAAAAATGAACAATCTAAAACCGACCCTGTTTGCGGTATGGATTCGTCCGGTTATTCGGATGTCACAAAGATCTCTGACAAAAGAGGCGTATTTTATTTCTGCGGAAAAGAATGCGAAGACAGATTCAAAAAAGACCCGGATAGGTTCCAAGGGGAACCGCTTGTCAGGCTAAGCAATATCCGGAAGAACTTTGACCTTGGCGAAATAGAGGTTAAGGTTCTTAGAGGTTTGGATATGCACATCTGGGAAGGCGATTTCGTTGCCATTATCGGTCCGAGCGGTTCCGGCAAGAGCACAGCCCTGAACATGATAGGGCTTCTTGATCGGCCGACCTCTGGCCGCATTTTCTTAGAGGGTAAAGACGTGTCTTTGTTGAACGATGACGAAAGAGCACAACTGCGATCCAACACTTTCGGCTTTGTTTTTCAACAGTATAATCTAATACCGTGGTTAACCGCCCATGAGAACGCGTCCCTCCCCCTTATATTCTCCGGGAAGAAAATCGAGACAAGCGTATTAGACGCTCGTTTTGAGGAAATAGGCCTCAAAGAGCGCATGACCCATAGGCCTTTTGAACTTTCGGGCGGAGAACAGCAGCGCGCGGCGCTTCTGCGGGCATTGGCGAACGATCCGGAAATCATTTTAGGAGACGAACCGACCGGCAATCTGGATTCAGCGAC
>BTQM01000005.1:0-25846 GCA_036985875.1 Patescibacteria group bacterium | reverse complement strand
TGAAGCTAATCAAGCTATCCATATGAAATTGAGGTCAATAAAAGAGGCGGGGAAGCTAAGAGGCAAGAGGGTACTTTTACGCTTGGGCCTAAACGCCGCGATAAAAAATGGAAAGGTAATGGGAGGGTTTCGTCTCCAGAAAGTGATCCCTACCATAGTGTTTTTAAAAAAGAAAGGCGCGAAGGTAATTATCATGGGCCACATAGGTAGGGAGCGTACGCAGAGCTTAAAACCTGTTGCCGATTACGTCAGCAAGATGACAAAGATAAGGTTTGTACCCGACCTTCATGATAAGAATCTTCCTGACATTATTGCCAACATGAAAGAGGGCAGCGCGCTTATGCTTGAGAATCTGCGCAGTGATCTGGGGGAAGTGAAAAATACCGCAGCGTTCGCGCGATACTTAGCATCCTTGGGCGACATATACGTTAATGACGCGTTTTCCGCTTCACATAGGAAGCATGCTTCCATCGTTTCTCTACCCAAACTTTTGCCTGGCTATGCCGGCCTGCACTTTGAAGAAGAGATCAAGCATCTCTCGCTGGTAAAAAAACCCTCGCGGCCGTTCTTGTTCATTTTAGGCGGCGCGAAATTTTCCACCAAGATGCCGCTGATGAAAAAGTTTTTTAGGATTGCAGATTATGTGTTTATCGGCGGTGCACTTGCCAATACTTTTTTTAAAGAGCAGGGATTTGAGACAGGAAGGTCGCTGGCTGACGAGGATGATTTTAACCTTGGTACCCTCTTGCGCAGCAAAAAACTTGTGTTGCCCTCTGATGTGGTGGTTAAAAATCGTCGCAGTGTGTTTGTCAAAAAGCCTCAAGAGGTGGCAGTGGACGATACGATCACGGATGCTGGTCCCGAGACCATTAAAGAACTGAAGCGTCTTGTTTCTCTATCAAAATTTGTGCTTTATAATGGTCCCCTCGGCAATTACGAAGAAGGGTTTGAAAAGGGTACGGCGGAGCTTCTGAGAGTTATTGCGAAAAGTCGTGCCATCACGGTCGTCGGTGGGGGAGATACGCTCACGCTCGTGTCTGCATTAAAACTTCACAACAAGTTCACATTTGTCTCTACGGGCGGTGGCGCCATGCTTGATTTTCTCGCCGAGGGAACTCTTCCAGGAATTGAGGCGCTGCAAAAAAGCGCAAAACGTTTCATCTAGGTGGGGATGTGGGTCACAGGGCACAAAAAAGCGGCTCCGTTTTATGGAGCCGCTTGCCTTTTGTCATTCCAAGAACGCTTCTTTCTTTTTGTATATTACACCTCGCTGGTGGAGATATTCCATGACGAAACGAACATGGTTTTCGTTAACACCGAGGTGCTCCGGCGGTATGACACCTTTTTCTTTTATTTTGCCGTCCAAAAGAAGCGTTGCCACGGCGGTGCACGCATATCCGGTAGTGCGCGCCATGGAGCTCGTGCCTGTTTCGCGGTCGCGCCGGTCAAGGAGATGATAGGTGGTGCGGCAGCTTTTCCCGAGCTTGCATCCTTCCATAGTAAGCCGCATGGCCGTGAACTCATCTTCGTTGCGCCCGAGTTTCCATTGATCCTTAAGAATTCTTGCAGTAACATCCATTGGTGCCACGGATACCCCTCTCACCTCAACGGGCGTCTGGGAGAAAAATCCTGCCGCCTTGAGCATCTCCATCATCTCTCTGTGATGACGGGGATAGCGCATTGTTTTTTCTATCATGTTGGGAACAACGTGTTTTAGCGCAAGAAGTGTCCGCAAGCCGTCGGTGTTGAACGCTTCAAGCGTACCTACTTCGGGAAAGTGCACCAGTTCCGGCTCGGAGAGCGCGGGTTTTGTGAAGATCCTTCCGCCTACCACTATGCGCGCAGGCCGCATATATTCATCCATGACACTCTCGGGCGCGAATGGCGCTTTATACTCGCTCGGCAATTCCCGCACAACCGGCAATCCACCGACAAGGCACTCAAAACGCACAACATCCATTAGTGTCCCCTCGTATCCTAAAAGGAAATTACTCATGCCGGGCGCGACGCCCATGTCCACAACGACGGTGACACCGTGCGTTTTCGCGAGCGCACCAAGCTCAAACGGGTCTTCCTCAAAAAATGAGATATCAACGACATTTTTACCCGCTTCAATGACTGCCCGCAAGGCGCTGAAAGCAATTTGTCCTGGCATGGCGCCAACAACAATATCGGCTTTGAAGGCAAGCTTCCTTATCTCTGCAAGATTAGTAAAATCAACTTTCATGCCGGTAATGTGTTCATGACACTCCAGCTTCTGAAGCGTATCTAGATTGGCATCGGCAACGGTAACGCAAAACCTATCGGCAAGATCAAGAGCTATGGTTTTTCCGATAAGTCCACCACCCAGCACCAGTACATGCTTTCGTTTTCCGCTCATGTGTATTCTCCCCTTGTGTATCAAAATACATCTGCTCACATCTTACGAAAGGCACACCGTGGAGTCAACCCTGTTAGAAGTTGAATGTTCCAAGTCCTCGCAATCTCTCAACTGGATCATCGCATGCTATGATCCAAAAACTCCCAATGAATTGGGAGTTTTTAAGATATTGAATCAATAGAGACGCGCCTCGTACTTCATCCAGTTGGTTATATGCAACGCTTGTCCGCCTTTGGCGGAAAGAAATGCACCGACTGCATAAGCCTAACCTTACAATTGCGCCATTATGTTCTCTGCAACATGCCCCTCCTCTCCTTCTTTGTATGATTTTCCGTGCCACATTCTGATACCATCATTTGAGAATCGCGGGATGATGTGAAAGTGTGTATGGAATATCGCTTGTCCCGCCGGTGCTTCGTTGTTGATATGTATATTTATGCCGTCCGCCCTTACTCCCTTTTTTACCGCCACGGACAATTTTTTGAGTACGGGAGCGATCTTGCTGAATGTCTCATCGCTTATCTCAAGAATGTTTCGGGAGTGTTCTTTAGGTAAAAGAAGAGTGTGCCCCGGGTTTACGGGGTTAATATCCAGAAAGGCAAAGGAATGTTCATCCTCATAAATTTTGCGTGCGGGTATTTCTCCTTTTACGATTTTGCAAAATAAGCAGTCGCTCACGGTCATAGTGCTTCCAGTATACAACACCTTGCGCCACAGCAAAATAGTACAGTTAACTGTACTATTTTAGAGAGGTATTCAAGTGTGTGCTATAATGCCCCCGATGGATAAATACACTATTGCCGAGCACCCGCCAAAAGATGTTGAGGAAAATCTGGAAACGCACTCTCCTCTCACACGACTCCTCCTTTTTAATCGCGGGATTACTACGCCACGGGAGGCAGAGAAGTTTTTGAAGCCCGATTATGAGCGGGATGTGCATGATCCGTTTTTGATCTTGAATATGGAGCGTGCGGTGGAGAGGATCTTGAAAGCGATAGAGGCGCGGGAGAGCATTGTTATCTATGGTGACTATGATTGCGACGGGATTCCTGGCAGTGTGGTGCTCCATGATTTTTTCAAGAAAATAGAATATAAACATTTTGAAAACTACATTCCCCATCGGCACAAGGAAGGGTATGGACTCAATATCACCGCGATAAAGCGATTTGCGAAAAAAAATGTAACGGTGCTTATTACCGTCGATTCTGGTATCACCGATGTTGCGGAAGTGGAGTGTGCCAATCAGCTGGGTATTGACGTTATCATTACGGACCACCATTTGCCAGGCGAAATACTTCCTCCGGCATATGCGATCTTAAACTCAAAACAAAAAGGTGACACTTATCCCTACGATATGCTCTGCGGTGCCGGCGTCGCGTGGAAGCTTGTGTGCGCGCTTCTCCAGAAAGGAAACTTTGGCGTGGCTCCCGGATGGGAGAAATGGCTTTTGGACATGACTGGCATTGCGACTATCTCCGACATGGTGCCATTGAATGACGAGAACAGGGCGCTTGCGCACTATGGGCTCAAGGTACTGAGAAAGAGTCCACGCCTCGGGCTGTTGATGCTTCTCAAAAAAATGAAAGTGGACCAGAGATATGTTACGGAAAGTGACGTGGGATTTATGATTGCTCCCCGGATCAACGCGGCAAGCAGGATGGGTGTGCCGATGGACGCGTTTCGGCTGCTTGTGGCCGACAGCGATGAAGTGGCGGTATCGCTGTCGGAGCGTTTGCACAGTATTAACAATGAGAGGAAGTTGGCGGTCGCTACGATCATAAAGGAAGCAAAGAGCATTCTCTCCGGGCGTGAGATTAGGGACGTGATTGTCATTGGCAATCCGCGCTGGCGTGTCGGGGTACTCGGTATTGTAGCGAGCAATATTATGGAGGAATACGAACGCCCCGTTTTTGTATGGGGAAGAGAAGAAAGCGAGGATGTTAAAGGGTCATGCAGATCGGACGGAATCGTGAATCTTGTGGAACTTATGAACGGTGTTTCACGGAGCATCTTTATGAATGTGGGCGGGCACGAACGTGCCGGAGGTTTCACGATTTCGCATGACAAAATACATGTGCTTGAAGACGAGCTTGTGAAGGCGTATAAGAAAACGAAAAGAGCGCGCTGCAGGGAGCGTATGCTTATAGACCAGAGAATGGAGCTTGATGAGGTGGACTGGAGTACGTATAAAGAGATTGAGCGCTTTGCCCCCTTTGGTGTGGAGAACTCCCCTCCCACGTTTCTTTTTGACAATGTGGAAATCGTTGCTGTGAAGATGTTTGGCAAGGAAAAAAATCACTTACAGCTTGATTTGAGAAGTAGCCACGGGGTTATTGTGCAAGCGATAGGATTTTTTATGAACACGGAGAGCTTCGGAGCGTCGCTTGAAGAAGGGCGCAAAATAGATCTTGTCGCAACGTTTGACAAATCAACGTTCCGAGGGCGGCCGGAACTGCGCCTGCGGATCATTGATATTTTTTAATCAATAATTAGTACAGTTAATTGTACTAATTTGAGGTGTGGTAGCATATACAACGTGGATAAAAAAAATAAGATAATTATCTATACTGACGGCAGCTCTTTTGGCAATCCCGGTCCCGGTGGGTGGGGTGCGCTGGTGGTGTACCCCGATGATCGCGCGGTGGAAATTGGCGGGAGCGAAAAACACACGACCAATAATAGAATGGAGCTTACTGCCGTGATAGAAGCGTTGCGTGAGGTTGGAGAGAGAAGAGAGAACATTATTTTTTACACGGATTCCGCGTACGTAATAAACGGCATCACGAAATGGATAGAGGGATGGGTGACGAATGGCTGGATAAAGAGGGACAAGATGTCGGTGCTTAATCGCGACCTGTGGGAAAAACTTCTTTTATTGACAGCGGATCGGATGATCGCATGGAAGCACGTTTCGGGGCACGCGGGCATGGCGGGCAACGAGAGAGCGGATGAGATCGCAACTGCGTTCGCGGAAGGGAAACAAGCGAAACTCTATCGCGGTTCGTATTCTGACTATCATGTTGATGTGGAGGATTTTTCATATGACGAAAGAAAGAGAAGCGCACGTGTCGCCACACGGGCGCGAAGGAAGAAAAAGGCGTACTCATATTTGAGCTTAATAGACGGGAAGTTTATGCGCCACAAGACATGGGCGGAATGCGAGGCGTGCGTGAAAGGCAAGAAGGGGGTGCAATATAAAAAAGCGCTAAGTGCGGAAGATGAAAAGGCGATACAAGTTTCGTGGGGAGTTTGAGATTATCGGAGGCATGAACCAACATTTATTTTTTATTTTTCTCTTTGGTTTCACGGGCGGTGTGGCACTACGCTCTTTTTTTTCAGCCGGAGGTGGGTCTGTCCTTGGCGGAGATTTCGTGTTTGCAGCCTTCCTCTTTTTCCTGTCTATTGTCCTCTTCTCTTATTATCTTCTCCGGCGCGGAAAGCGTGTTTTTTTTGTTTCACTCCTTGTTTTCTCGGTTTTTCTCGGAGTCCTGCGTTTTGACGTTTCTGATTTCCGGAGAGGCGATCCTTTTCTAGATGCACTCGTGGGGGAAAGGATAACGGCAGAGATCGTTATCGTGGATGAGCCGGACGAAAGAGAAAACAACGTATTGCTCACCGCACGATTTAAGACTGTTACCTTGGGCGAGGATGTTATTTCCGTAAAAAGCAAGGCGGTGATTTCTGCGCCGCCTTACCCGCGGTGGGAGTATGGAGACAGGATAGCGATAGTGGGCGAGCTTGCGCGGCCTAAAAACTTCTTGACCGATTCTGGCAGGGAATTTGATTATGTGTCATATCTCGCGAAAGACGGGATTTTCTATCGTATGTCTCGCGTGGAGATGGAACTTTTAGCGAAGGGAGAGGGAAGCCCCGTTAAAGAAATACTGTTCTCGTTCAAGAGTGCTTTACTTGCCAACATTTCGGCTGTTTTACCAGAGCCACACGTCTCACTTTTGGGGGGTCTAATTGTCGGAGCGAAGAGGTCCTTAGGCAAGGATCTTCTGGACGATTTTCGCAAGACGGGGATCATTCATATCGTCGTGCTCTCTGGCTACAATGTCACTATCGTTGCGGAAGCCCTGATGCGGTTCTTTTCGTTTCTTCCCCGCATGTTCTCTCTTTGGATCGGCGCCGGAAGCATCGTGCTGTTTGCGATCATGACGGGCGCGGGTGCGACCATCGTGCGTGCATCCATCATGGCGCTTATGGTGGTGTTTGCCCGCGCGACGGGGCGCGTCTATGAGATCACTATTGCGCTTTTATTTGCGGGGTTTCTTATGATACTTTTCAATCCGAAAATCCTTATCTTTGATATTTCATTCCAACTCTCGTTTCTCGCGACATTGGGGCTTATTTATTTTCCACCGCTTTTGGGAAAGTTTTTTCGTTTTGTTCCCACAAAGTTCCAACTGCGGGAGTTTGCACTGGCAACCGTCGCGACACAACTTTTCGTGCTCCCTCTTTTGCTTTATAGGATGGGCGAGCTTTCTCTGGTGGCATTACCGGTCAATCTACTCATTCTTGTTTTCGTACCACTTACGATGCTCTTTGGATTTTTGGCGGGCGTAGCGGGGTTTGTTGCCACCATACTTGCGCTTCCTTTTGCGTTTATTACATATGGGCTTCTTTTTTATGAACTGAAAGTCGTAGAACTTTTCGCAGCCGTTCCTTTCGCGTCGGTGGGTATTCCATATTTTCCTGCATGGCTCATGCTGTCTTTCTACTTTTTTTATGGTTGGCTGGTGTACAAAGTGGCAAAGAGAATACCAAAGAGTGTGGCGGGCAGGACTGCAAGCAAAATATTTTAATCATCCCCCTTTTTCGTCTATGTTTTCAACCTCGCGCATCACCTCCTCGCTGTTCATGTATTTGTAGAATGTGAAAAGTACCACCAGCGTAATGACTATAAGTACGATCACATATTTCCCGAACACATCGGATGATTTGCCGAAATAGTACCCGATCGAAAGGAAAGGAAGAGTCCAGATGGCCGATGCCGAGAGCATAATCGTTGCAAACAGCACCCTGTTCATTTTGCTGATACCGGCCGGAATGGGCACGAACACTTTGATTGCCGGCAGGAGCTTGCCTATAAACGCGAACCACGCGCCTTTTTTGTGAAAGGCGATGAGGGCCTTCTGTACGGCGGTTTCGGGGAAAAGTTTGAATTTGATGATGTACACAAGTCCCTTTGCCCGCGCTGCTTCATAGAGAAGAATGTTTCCGATTGTATTACCTAAGGCACCGACTGAGATTACGAGTGCCAGATTCAAATCTCCCGTAAAAATGAAGTAGCCGGCAATGATGTAGAGCACCTGACTTGAGGGGAAACTTGTTGCCCCGTTCGATATCATCAAGAGAAATATGCCCGCGTAGCCCAATGATACGACAATTTGTTCAATTGAGATGTCTGGCATATGTTATGCGTTCTCTGCGTCGGCCTCGGGCGCAAGGGGAAGTTCTATAGAAAAAGTGGTCCCCGCTCCTTCTTCGCTTTCAAAGTAGAGTCGCCCATTATGGTGTTCAATGATCTTTCTAACGATAAACAAGCCCAAACCGGTTCCGCTGATCTTATGCGCAGCGGCGCTTCCCGCTCTGAAGAACTTGCTGAAAATACGCGACTGGTCGTCCTTTGCGATGCCTATTCCCTCGTCTCGGACGGCGATCACCGCCTTGTTCGCCTTTTTTGTTATCGTAATTTCAATTTCTGCACCCTTATCCCTCGGTGTGTACTTGATAGCATTGTCAATAATATTCTCAATTGATAAATAAAACTTGTCTTTATCGGCCAAAACAAAGATCCGCTCCGATGGAGATGAATATTTGAGGGTGATCGACTTATGTTCAGCCATCGGTGAAAGCGTCCGCACCACCTCGTCCACCACGTCTCCCGCAGACAGCCTTTGAAATTGATAGAACAGCTTCTCGTCCTCCTCTTCCATGCGGGCAACATTAAGCAAATTGTTTATAAGCCGCACTATTCGTTCATTGCTTACCAGCATATCATCTACATATTCCTTGTTTTGCGTATTGGAAGAGATGGCGGAAGATTCTTGCAGTTCCCGCAGGATCCATTTCATGGCGGTCAGTGATGTTCGCATTTCATGTGCCACCGTGTAGAGAAATTCACCCTTTGTTTTGTTTAGCGCCTCAAGATCTTTGTTTTCCTCTTCAAGTTTCTTTATCATTTTTGCTCTCTCAAGCACGTGGCGCTCCAGCTTCTCTCTGGGGAGCGATCGTATTTTTTCTTCTTCCAGCGACATTTCAGGAACAAGCCACAGGATCTCGCTCATGTGCGGATTGTCGGGATGCTTTTTTTTGAGATCGTCAAAGGCGGTTGCCAGTATCGTTTCTGAAAACTCATAGCCAAAATCCGCCGTCGCTCTATCCACTAGCGCCGCAAGGAGCTTCTTAACGTTCTCTTCCGCATGTTCCTGTCGCACGTCGCATTTCTTTGACTGGTCAATGCAAATCTCCCCTTTTGGAAAAGTTTCTTTCAAGAGGGCATCCACCGCCGAAACTCCCATCACGCTTATAATAGCTTCCGTAACGGCTCCGGCAAACTCTTTTACAACATCAAAATGTTCATTTGTCATGATATCCACCGAGTCTCTATTGGCAGATGTCATTGTATCACAAAAATACGCGGAACGTTCAAGCACCCCGGCCATGGGGGGCCAAGAATACACACTCTTCTTTTGCAAGTGGCGACACAGACATACTTTGAAAAAGGTTTATTTTCTGCTAGTATGCGTTTAGGTCGCAGTATAATTTTGGAGAAAAATATGAAAGTTGTAATAGGATTGGTCGGGCAAAAAAGAGCGGGAAAGGGCGCGTCCATTGAATTTCTCAAGAAAATGGCGGCTCCTGCGCGCGTGGGGCGTATCGGCTTTTCCGACGTGTTGTTTGAAACGCTCTCCGCCTGGGGCATTGAGCCATCGCGGGAGAATCTGCAACGCTTGGTCGTTGTGATGGACGATACATACGGTGCGGGAACACTTACGCGCGCGGTGGCGCAAAGGGTGGGAAAAACCGATGCTGACATCATCGTGCTTGACGGTGTGCGGTGGGAGACGGATGTCCGAATGCTTCGTGAATTCCCCAACAATTTCCTAGTGTACATTACTGCCGATCCACATGTTCGTTTTGAGAGAACACGGCAGTCCGCTGAAAAAGCAGGGGAAGCCGAAGTGACGTTTAGACAATTCATGAAGGAAGAAGAGGCACCCAATGAGCTGCTTATTCCAAAGATTGGTGCGGAAGCGGATTTCCACATAATAAATAATCGGACACTGGACCACTTGGAGGATCAAGTGAAGACATTTTACGAAACGCTCCTTACGCCCCACTCTTTTCTTTGAGAATGATAAAAAAAGCCACGATTGTGGCTTTTTTCTTTTGCCGCGATGAACCCTTTGACAAAAGAGAGCGGGAGGGATAGGATTCTATCAGAGTGTTTTTGGGAGTTTCCCAGCTGTTCATTTGAAAGGAGAAAAGCATGTGCAATAAGCATGATTCTTGCAAATGCGGTGGTAAATGCCGCAAACAAAGCGAAGCTAACGAGAAAGCAGATTCGTTCTATGTCGCCGCTAAGAACCTCGGGCATACCCCGCAGTATAAGGCGGAAACAGAAATAGTCGATGTTGTTATTTGTTCATGCGGGTGGGAAAGCTCTTCGTATCATGGCTCTGACGGCGCGGAATATGCCTGGAGTGAATGGGAGAAGCACGCAGAGTCAGTCGTTACTAAAGACAAAGGCGAACCGAATTTTAAATAAGTTAACCGTTTATGGTTACACGTCATATGGCCGTCAACAGAAATTGTGGCGGCTTTTTCTTTTGCCTATTGATATGTATACTTGACTGCAATGGAATCACTGAATAAACACGCAATGTGGTATCTATTGGGTGTCCTATTTCTCGCCAATACCCTCATCTGGTTCGCTGTTTTTCAAGAGTCCCGCGACAGTGTCCTTACCGTGGCATTTCTTGACGTGGGACAGGGGGACGCGATATTCATTGAAGCGCCAGACGGCACTCAGGTTCTTCTTGATGGCGGTCCTGGGGGAAGTGTCCTTCGGCAGCTTGGCGAAGTGATGCCCTTTTACGATCGCAGTATTGACATGGTCATTGCCAGTCATCCAGACCAGGATCACACAGGCGGACTTCCGGCGGTGCTAGAGCGGTTTGATATCGGTGTCGTGATGGGTCCGGGAGTGGGGTCAGATACGGCTGTGTATAAAGAGTTTGAAGGATTGGTACGTGAACAGAAAATACAGAAAGTAATGGCGCGTCGCGGAATGAGAGTGGTTCTTGGAGGTGGGGTGTATATGGACATACTGTTTCCTGACAGAGATACGTTCGGGTGGGACACGAACAATGCATCTATCATCGCGCGACTTGTCTATGGTAATGTGTCTTTTCTCCTCACGGGCGATGCGCCAAAACGAATAGAAGAGTATGTCGTGGCGCTTGAAGGGGAAAGGCTTAATGCAGACATCTTGAAACTTGGCCACCACGGCTCCAAGACCTCTACATCGGAAGTATTTCTGGGAATCGTTTCACCGCAGTATGCGATTATATCCGCGGGGGTAGATAATCGTTACGGGCATCCCCACAAAGAAGTAACAGATATGCTGAAGGAATTTGATATCTTATCGCTTGCGACATATGAGAGTGGGACAATTGTCATCAAAAGTGATGGAGAAAATATTTATGTGAAATAAAAAATACCCCGATGCTCTGCGTCGGGGATCCTTTATTTCATCTCAAGATGTTTATTTCGTTTCAAGCACCTAGTGCATATTTTGATGCGCGAACCATCGGTCTTGCGCGCCCATTGTAGATTCGGATAACGGCGGTATTTACCGGTCGGATTATAGTTGGTAGCGCGAAAACGGGCGTATCTTCCACCCATTTGAGAACCTTTATTGCAGATTGGACACGATTTTGCCATGACATTAAGATTTAGAACTTGTTGAGGTTTCATGCTACCATAGAACCTATATTATGCAAATAGACTTTATTTTTATCATTGCGATTCTTATCATGTCGGTCGTCATCCACGAGGTTTCTCATGGATACGTCGCGTATATGCTAGGGGACCCGACGGCAAAGCTTGCTGGGCGGCTCACGCTCAATCCAATGAGCCACATTGATCTTTTGGGCTCCATTGTTGTGCCCTTACTGATGTATCTCTCCACGGGCTTTATTATAGGGTGGGCAAAGCCGGTCCCATATAATCCTTATAATTTAAAGAACCAGAGATGGGGCATCGCTCTCGTTGGAGCGGCGGGTGCATTGTCAAATTTTCTTTTGGCGATCGTGTTCGGACTATTTATTCGTTTTGGCGATCTTTTGCACCTGCCCGGTCCGTTTCTTGAGATATTCATCATCATTGTCGTCCTCAATATCTTATTGGGGGTGTTCAATCTCTTGCCTGTTCCGCCGCTTGACGGCTCAAAGGTGTTTTTCTCTCTTCTTCCTTACCGCCTGCTCTACATACAAGATTTTCTGGAAAGGCACTGGCTGTTTTTCATTTTCATCGTTATCTTTTTTGCGTGGCGCATCATTATACCCGTTGTAGGCGCGCTGTTTTCTCTCATTACCGGATTGCCGCTTACGGGATTCTAGGCTCTTGCCTTAATCTTTTTTTTAGTATATAGTGTCGCTCGTAAGTTTGATCCGGCTTGGTAAGCTGAAAAGCTCACTAAGCTAGTGAAGCTGACCAAGCTGAATATATGCCTACTATAAACCAATTAGTAAGAAAAAAGAGAAAGGACGTGAAGAGGAGATCTAAAGAGGTTGCCTTGTCTCGCGGATTTAATACGCTGAAGAACAAGCCTACGTACTACTCGTCTCCTTTTAAGAGAGGGGTGTGTACAAAGGTGACGACCAAAACTCCCAAAAAGCCAAACTCCGCCTTGAGAAAGGTTGCGCGTGTAAGGCTTACTAACGGTATGGAAGTAACGGCATACATTCCCGGTGAAGGGCATAATCTTCAAGAGCACTCGGTCGTGTTGATTCGAGGAGGCAGGGTGAAGGACTTGGGTGGCGTACGATATCATATCGTACGAGGGGTTTTGGACGCAAGTGGTGTTGAAAAGAGAAAGCAGGCACGAAGTAGATATGGTGCAAAGAAGCAGAAGAAGTAGAGACCTTTTACAAAGAGTCTTAAATGCATGACGCTAGTATAATATTATGAGAAAAGCGATCAAGAAAAAAACGGAAGTTTCCCCTGATATTTTATATAACTCCATAAAGGTGGAGAAATTCATCAACTACATTATGCAAGGGGGGAAAAAGAATACTGCACGAAAGGTCGTGTACGATGCTTTTGATGTGATTAAAGACAAGACGAAAAATAATAACCCCCTTGAAGTGTTTGATGTTGCGCTCAAAAATACGGGGCCTTCAATGGAGGTTCGCTCAAGAAGGGTGGGTGGTGCGAATTATCAAATCCCTCGCGAAGTGCGCACCGAAAGAAGGGTTGCGCTTGCTATGCGTTGGATCATCGGTGCCGCAAAAGCAAAAAAGGGGTCTCCCATGTACACTCGCCTTGCGAACGAGCTTATTTTCGCAAGCAAAGGAGAAGGCGAGGCGATAAAGAAAAGAGAGAATACTCACAGGATGGCGGAGGCCAATAAGGCTTTTGCGCACTTTGCCTGGTAAAGGGCGCTCGGACTATTCTTTTTACAAACGTGCTCGCGGTGAAAGGAAATTACAGTCGGTTCGTCACGAAAAATCTATAACTCGCCCAAAGGACTCAAACAGATAAATTTTCACCCACAGGGCACAGATCTATTCACCTCCTTAATTTCTCTTTCACCTACCGCAATGTTTGTAAAAAGAATAGTCCTCGCTCTGTCGGAAAAAACGAGACGTAGTCTTGTTTTTTATTATGGGAAACTGTGCCCGCTCGGGCTCCGAAATGTTTTACAAAAGAGAAACCCTCGCTTTACCGGAGGGGAACAATTGAACTTTTCTGTTCTCCGCCAGCTGGCGGATTCTTAATTTCCAATTCACCTTCTGCAATGCTGGCAAAAAGAGAGGGGCTTGCTTTGTTGATGGGAAACAGATATGTTCTCCGGTTTGAGGGTGTGATCAGTTACCAATATTCTCCTTGCTCGGCTCTTGCGATTCCAGTATAGTGTCCTCAGAATGTTTTTTGAAGCAAAAGAAGGAGGATGGAATGATCAAAGATCTATTGTCCGCCTATTACAAAGCGTTCGGGACGGATCCATCCCATGAAATTGTCCAGAGCATGGTCATTGACGGGCATGAAGTTGCATGGATGAAATATACGGGAACGGTTGTGTGCGACATAACCGGTCGGGGTCGGGAGGGTGAGACATATGAGGGCTACGGGCTTTACTGTGAGTGCGATTTCACAAAAGGTGTTGGTTGGGATATTAATGAAGACGGAAAACCCCGCAAGATCTTGGGATCAAAAGAAGCCGACCATCCTTGTGCGGAGAACTGTGTTCCGCGCCAAGAAGCAGTCCGCCTGCGCCTTCTTGAACTTCGGGAAGAGTATAAACAGCACTTCTCTCCATCTTTAGAGAAACACATACCCGAGATCATCATGAATCTTATTGAAAAGGCGAAAGCGGATGAGTTCATTGAGGATGGCAACGGAGCCGAGTTCTGGGGAGGTTATTTCTACCTTCAGACGGTTGCGTCTATTGTGGGCGATATTAAAAAAATTCCCATGAAAGGTGCAAATTTTGAACTCACTATTGAACAACCGGGCAAGTACGTTTGGGAGGCTGTGGAGCAATTGCAAAAGGAGAAGAAGATCATGCTTGAAGGTATGATCGTTCAGTCCTATCGCGAACCACCACCGCCTGCGTGGGAAGAATGTTTCAGGATCGAGGATGATGATGGCTGGATAGGTATTGCGCTCCTTCCTCAGCATCATCGTATGAAGAGTGAGTGGAAATTTGAAATACTGCGGCCGGACGGTTATATGGTGTATCAAGATCTACCAATGCCCACACTGCCTCTTATGTATCCTTTTGACTTCGGACCGGATTTGGGAGATGTTGCACCCGCCGAAGATAAAATCAAAGAGCTCATAGAAGAAGCGAAGAAAAGAATAACGAAAGAATAGCGTAAAAACGCAAAAGCCCCGATGATTCGGGGCTTTTTTTATACCTCCTACGTTCATTTTTGAAACAAAAAACCCGCCGGGTGGGGCGGGTTTGGTGGATCTATACGATCCGTGCTCCGTAGTAGCGTTACTTAAGGCACTTTTTGCACGGGCCGCACCGTCGCTTCTCACTTTGACCGAAGAAATCCGGCGGGCACACCATTTTCCTCTGGTGGTGCGTGAGTGATTGCCACCACGGTGCCTGCTTCGGGTCGGACAGATCGCGCCCGCGCAATTCATGGGATGGAAAGATAACCGATCCCTCGGGTAGGTCATTCGGCAGCGCTCCCGATACGGTCATGTAACAGATGCGGAATCCGTATTTTCTGTGGTACGCATACGCCTTTTCCAAATTGTCCTCATCCGCAGAGAGGTTAACGATGAGATTTGGCGCTTCCAAAAGCGGCTCCGTATACGCAAATGACCGAGTATAGATCCAGAAAAGTACATGGGGTGCCTGATTGCACACATTGGCGATAAATCGCGCGTACTGCAGGGAGAAAATATCTCCCGAAACGTGCCACCGAAAACCATACTTACAGTGCGTACGTATCCATGCGGCAAGCGCCTGCTGTGCGGCGCATTGATGGGCCGGATACTTCAGGATTTCCCTTATGGCGCGACTGTTTTCCCGGTACGCGTGGTGCACTTCTTGCTCCGCTTCTTCCAGCCGATGCACGTAACACACACTTTTGCATATCGGCGTTGCAAACGGGCAATCCTCTACCTGAACGAGGGAAAATGCGTTCGGGGCCGGCTTTTCAAACGTGCCGTTCCCGACCGTAATTTTCCCGTTCCCATCAAGCCAGAATATTGCTTGTGTCCCATTGGGCAGGGGGATCGTGAGTTTTTCAAGAACAAACCGTGTTTTCATTTTCATCGCGTACTCCCAAGCATCTTTTCTATATTACGTTCTATCCTGCTTTGTCTCTCGTGTCAAATTGATGGATAGTCGCGGTATTCCGTGATAAAATCCTTGCTCAAACTTTACTTTTGGTATATAGTGGTTCCCGATTGGCTGGCTGCGTCAGCCTTTTGTTTTTTTTGATTTTAAAAACAATCATATTATATAAAGTTAATATAATTTTTTATGGAACGAGATTATCCATTGGAAAAAGTACGAAATATTGGCATCATTGCCCACATAGACGCTGGGAAAACCACGACAACCGAGCGCGTGCTGTTTTATACCGGCATCTCCCACAAGATCGGTGAAGTGCATGAGGGCGAGGCGACGATGGACTGGATGGAACAAGAGCAGGAACGCGGTATCACCATTACCTCCGCTGCAACGACCGCCTTTTGGGCGCCAACAGATGATTCGGATAATAAGGAAAAGAAGTACCGTCTTAATATCATTGATACTCCCGGACACGTTGATTTCACCGCCGAGGTGGAGCGGTCATTGAAAGTGCTTGATGGCGGCGTTACCGTGTTTGACGGAGTGGCGGGCGTGGAGCCGCAGTCCGAGACGGTATGGCGGCAGGCGGACAGGTATAACGTTCCGCGCATTTGTTTTGTGAACAAGCTAGATCGCACGGGCGCCTCGTTCGAGCACTCTTTCAAAACAATATTGGATCGTCTCACTAAAAACGCGGTGCGTGTTCAGATACCGATAGGAGAGGAAGAGCGGCACGAGGGAGTTATTGACCTGCTCAAGATGAAAGGGTACCTCTTTGAAGGGACGATGGGAAAGGAGGTGAAGGAAATAGAAATTCCGGATGGATTGAAGGAAGATGCGGAAAAATTCAGAAATGAGCTTGTGGAAAAAATTGTTGAGAACGATGAGGCGCTTATGAGTGATTATCTGGAAGGTAAAGAGGTCGCGATAGACGACCTCAAGGGTGTGTTAAGGAAAGCGGTCATTGAGAATGAGATCTTCCCCGTATTTTGCGGGTCGGCGTTGAAAAACAAAGGCGTGCAGCTATTGCTTGACGGCGTGATCGACTATCTTCCTTCCCCCATTGATATTCCTCCTGTAAAAGGCACTGACCCCAAAACGGGAGAAGAAATAGTGAGGAAAGCGGACGACAATGAACCCTTGGCGGCGCTGGCGTTCAAGCTTCAGACTGATCCGTTCGTGGGGCAGCTTACCTATTTCAGAGTTTATTCGGGGACGCTTGAGGCGGGTTCGTATGTACACAATTCCACAACAGGGAATAAAGAGCGTATCGGGCGGATCCTCCGGATGCATGCCAATGACAGAGAGGACGTGAAGAAGGTGTACGCTGGAGAGATTGCCGCTGCGGTTGGACTCAAGAACACGAAGACCTCAGACACGCTTTGCGATGAAGCAAACCCGATCATTCTTGGGAGAATTGAATTCCCCGATCCGGTCGTGTCATTGCGCATTGAGCCGAAAACCAAGGCTGATCAAGAGAAAATGGGAATTGCACTATCCAAGCTCGCGGCGGAGGATCCGACATTTAAGGTTACAAGCGATCCAGAGACACTGGAGACGGTGATATGGGGAATGGGGGAACTTCATCTGGAAATTCTTGTTGATCGGATGAAAAGGGAATTTGGTGTGGAAGCCAATATCGGTAAGCCGCAGGTGGCATATCGCGAAACTATTACCAAAGAGGCCGAAGCGGAAACAAAATACATCAAGCAAACGGGAGGTCGCGGACAGTACGGCCACGTCAAGATCAGGATAAAGCCGCTTGATAAGACGGTTGACGAGGAGGATCTCCCCAAGAACACGAAAAGGATTGACGGGTTTGAGTTTGTCAACAGCATCAAAGGAGGCACTATTCCCCAAGAATTTATCCCCGCTACCCAAAAAGGTTTCAAGGAAGGAATGGATAGAGGTGTTGTGGCAGGGTACTCACTCGTTGACATATCGGTTGATCTCTATGACGGTTCATACCATGATGTTGATTCTTCCGAGATCGCATTCAAGATTGCGGCATCACAAGCACTTCAAGACGCTGCAAAGCGGGCAAGTCCCGTGCTCCTTGAACCTGTGATGAAGGTTGAGGTGGTTACGCCGGAAAAGTTCATGGGTGACGTAACGGGACACTTGAGCTCAAAACGAGGCCGCATTGAAGGAATGGAAGACCGGGGGATGAACAAAGCAATCAAGGCAAAAGTGCCGCTATCGGAGATGTTCGGGTATATCACCACGCTCCGCTCCATGACGGAGGGGCGTGCAAGCTTCACTATGGAATTTGACAGCTACGAAGTTGTGCCGGCGAATGTTGCAGAAGAAATCATAGGCAAGAGAAAGTAAATGACGCTCGCCCCTCTCTTTTTACCAACGTGCTTCGGTGGAGGATGTAAAATGCCCGCTCGGGCTCCAAAATGTTTTACAAAAGAGAAACCCTCGCTTTGTTGAAGGAAACAACTAAGCTTTTCTGTTTGATGAGTTCCTCGCGTTCTTATTACCGCGTCGCTTTGATTTTGAAGGTGTGAAACAAACGTTTGCCAAAAAGTAGCAAGGGAAAGACAATTAAAGATGCTATAAACGCATACTCAAAATGCGGCATCCGCCTACAATAATAAATTGGCAACGCCCGGCCTCGTCCATTTATTATTGCTTTACCTTAATCTGAACGTTGCAGGTTTTAAGTTACAAACTTCAATACCTGCACTTGACTATTTGGGGGTGTTTGTTAGTATGGCTGTGCGCATATTTGCGTCGTTTTTATTTGTATTTAAACATTACAAAGTCGATTTATTATCATTATTTAATTAATGTTTTTCTTGGTAATGAGCGTTTAGGTTAAGTGCTCTCGCGCCCTAACCCTTCATTATCAAGACCAAGCTCTAAAATTATTATGGCAGAGGCATTTGACAGATCAAAACCGCACGTCAATGTAGGAACGATCGGACATGTTGACCATGGAAAAACCACGTTGACCGCTGCGATCCTGCACGTACTCAACCTTGCGGGGAAAAATGTTAAGTTAAGAAACGTCGGGCAGATCGACTCGGCGCCCGAAGAGAAGGCGCGCGGTATTACCATTGCGCTTTCCCACAACGAATACGAGACCGATAACCGTCACTACGCGCACATTGATGCGCCTGGGCATGCGGACTATATTAAAAATATGATTACCGGCGCAGCGCAGATGGACGGCGCGGTGCTTGTGGTCGCGGCAACTGACGGCGTGATGCCGCAAACGCGAGAGCATATTTTACTTGCAAAGCAGGTTGGTGTTCCCAAGATCATCGTGTTCCTGAACAAAGTTGATATGGTTGACGACAAAGACCTCGTGGATCTTGTGGAAGAGGAAGTGCGCGAGCTTTTGACGAAATATGACTTTGATGGCGAGAACGCCCCCATTATCAAAGGGTCGGCCCTTAAGGCGCTTGACGCAACGTCCGTTGATGATGAATGGGCAAAGAACATACTTGAGCTCACGACTGCTCTGGACGAGTACATCCCGGTGCCTGAGAGAGATATCGCCAAACCGTTCCTTATGCCGGTTGAAGACATCTTCTCCATTGAAGGAAGGGGAACGGTCGTGACTGGGAGAATTGAAAGAGGGAAAGTAAAAGTGGGAGAAGAGATTGAGATTGTCGGAATAAAAGATACGACTAAAACGACGGTAACGGGCATTGAGATGTTTAACAAGTCTCTTCAGGAAGGAATGGCGGGTGACAATGCCGGAGTGCTTTTGAGAGGTACCAAAAAAGAAGACATTACTCGAGGTCAGGTGTTGGCGAAGCCGGGTTCTGTTACCCCGCATACCGAGTTTGAGACAGAAATGTATATTTTGAAAAAAGAAGAAGGAGGTCGCCATACGCCGTTCTTTGCCGGATACAAACCGCAGTTTTACATCAGAACGACTGATGTGACTGGAGACGTTACACTTCCCGAAGGAACGGAGATGGTTATGCCCGGAGACACGGTGAATGTGAAGGTGAAACTGGTTGTTCCCGTTGCCCTTGAAGAACAGCAGAGGTTTGCTGTTCGTGAGGGAGGGAAGACGGTTGGCGCGGGAGTAGTAACAAAGATCATCGCGTAAAGATAGCTTAAAGCTTACCAAGCTATATAGCTAACTAAGCTTGATGTATGGCGCCTTTGGCGCCATACATGAGAAGCTAAAAGCTATTTAAGCTCTGTTATATGGCAGTAAAAACAAAAAAACCAAAAGCCCAAACGGTGAAAAGGAAAAAACCGGTGGCGAAGGCGAGAAAATCGGCAAAAAAGGCGGAAGTTATCCATAAGCTTCGCATCAGGGTTCGTGCGTATGAGCACAAGATACTTGATAATTCTGTGAGGCAAATTATGGATACCGCTCTTCGTTATGACGCGAAGATATTGGGACCTATTCCTCTGCCGACGGAAATAAAAAAGTATACCGTTAATAGGGCAACGTTCGTTTACAAAGATGCGCGAGAGCAGTTTGAGATGAGGGTCCATAAGCGACTCATTGATATTTTAAATCCAGCGCCAAAGGTTATTGAAGCGTTAACGAACATGAATCTTCCGTCTGGAGTGGATATTGACGTGAAAATGATATAAATAGCTTGACTAGCTTCAAAAGCTTATTAGCTTCGCTAGCTTTTTAGCTTAGCCGACCTCGCCTACGGCGAGGTCGGCACCCTAAAGCTAATAAAGCTATCCATTATGAAGTTTATTCTTGGAACAAAACAGAATATGACGCAGTTTTTTACCGAAGACGGAAAATGTTTGCCGGCGACTGTTTTGAGTGCCGGTCCCGTTACTGTGATCCAGATCAAAGACGAGGAAAAGGATGGATACAAGGCGGTTCAGGTTGGTTTCGGCGAGAAAAATGCCCGAAACGTGAGCAAGTCGGTGGCGGGTCACTTGAAAGATTTGGGCAAATTCAGGACGCTTAAGGAGTTTTCCACCAAAGATGAACCAGCATCCCAATATAGCGTCGGTGACATAATTGACGCATCTGTTTTTGAAGAGGGAGATGTGGTGCAAGTCTCCGGTGTTACGAAGGGTAAGGGCTTTCAGGGCGTTGTGAAGCGGCACGGGTTCCACGGCGGTCCGCGTTCTCACGGGCAGAAGCACTCTGAACGCGAGCCGGGTTCAATAGGCGCGACAGGACCGCAAAGAGTTTTTAAGGGTGTGAGAATGGGTGGAAGAATGGGCAGCGATCGAGTAACCGTAAAGAATTTGAAAGTGTTGAAGGTTGATAAAGAAAATAACACACTTTTAATTTCCGGAGCAGTTCCAGGCAAAAGAGGAACACTGCTGGAAATTCGCGTATAGCGAATTTCCAAACAATTTCCAATGAAATAATGTTTCAATGTTCAAGCGCACGGAGCTTAAGTCATTGTAAAATTAAAACATTGTTTGAAAATTAGAAATTGAAAATTGAAAATTTTTATGAAAGCATCAATTTACAACCAAACAGGCAAAGGAGTTGGGACGATCTCATTACCAGAAGATGTCTTTGGTTTGCCATGGAACGGGGATCTGGTGCATCAGGTGGTGATGTCTATGCGCTCCAACGCGCGCACTCCCGTGGCCCATGCGAAGGACAGGAGCGAAGTTTCCGGTGGCGGGAAGAAGCCATGGCAGCAGAAAGGAACTGGGCGCGCGCGGCACGGTTCCATACGTTCTCCTTTGTGGGCAGGAGGCGGCGCTACGCACGGACCGAGGAAAGAAAAAAGCTATAAAAAGAACATCAACAAGAAAATGCGCGCCAAGGCACTTTATACAGTGTTGTCCGAAAAGTTAAGAAGCGGCGAAGTAATGTTCGTTAATAAGCTTGATGTGGGCGACATAAAAACAAAAAAGGCGAAGGAAATCATTTCTGCGCTGAGCGGTATTTCAGGTTTTGAGGGTCTAGCGACAAAAAAAAGGAACGCGGTCTATATCGCCGTTTTGGGCAAGGACGAGAACGTAAAAAAGAGTTTCAGGAATTTCAGCAACATGCGACTAGAGGATGTTGAGCGCATGAATCCATCGCGCATTCTTAACTATAAATATCTGATTATTTCAAGCCCCGATGAGAGCATTAAATATATCGCGGGTAAGTTGAAAAAGTAATACACGGGCAGTATTTGCCACCAATAATTTATATGAGTATTTTAGATACATTTAAGACTCGCCGGCGCCCAAAAAGCTCTGACAAGAAAGAAAGAAAAAAAGATGCACGTAAGAAAGACGTGAAAGATGTTGCCAAAGTGTCTGCGGTGCAGAAGGGTGTCGCGGCGGGCAAGAAGAAAAAACCATCCGCACCACCTGCTTCCATAAAAGATGCTGTACCCGCTAGAGCATCTGCGGGCGCGAGCAAGCGTAAGCGCTCCTACGGTGGCGGTTTGGAGTATGTGTTTGCGAGACCGCACATTACGGAAAAAGCCTCAATGCTCGCGGAGAAGAACGTGTATGTGTTCGAGATTGACAAGAGGGCAGGTAAGGCGGAGGTCAAGAGCGCGGTGAGGGAGATCTATAACGTAGAGCCCAGAAAGGTGAATATCGTGAACATTCCTTCAAAGAATGTGCTCTCCAGAGGGATCAAGGGGGTGAAGTCCGGAAAGAAGAAGGCAATGGTGTATCTGAAGAAAGGAGATTCGATCGAAGTAATGTAGCACAATTTTCAAACAATGCCTTAATTTTACAATGACTTAAGCTCCGTGCGCTTGAACATTGGAACATTATTTCATTGGAAATTGTTTAGAAATTGAAAATTAGAAATTATTATGAAGAAATACCGTCCCACAACTCCATCAAGAAGGCATATGACCACTGTTTCATACAGGGGCGTTTTGACCGTGTCCGAGCCTCGCAAATCTCTCACAAAGGGCAGGAAGCGTTCCGTTGGACGCAATAGCGCGGGAAGGATAACCATGCGCCACAAAGGAGGAGGACACAAACGGCTTTTCAGGGAAATTGACTTTAAGTATAACAAGCACGACATTCCCGCGAAGGTTGAAACCATAGAATACGATCCGAACCGATCCGGCTTCATCGCGCTCGTATGCTATGCCGACGGAGAGAGGAGATATGTGCTTTCCCCCAAGCAGATCAAGGTGGGTGATTCTTTTATCGTTTCAGAAAAAGCCCCGCTTGCTCCGGGAAATCGTCTTCCGCTTAAAAACATTATTACGGGTACATTTGTATACAATGTGGAGATACAACCGAAAGGAGGTGCAAAGATCGCGCGATCCGCGGGTAATTACGCTGAAGTGATAGCGAACGACGCTGGATATACGCACCTCAAGATGCCATCCGGCGAAGTGCGAAAGGTATTGGAGACCGCATGGGCATCAGTTGGCGCGATCTCAAACGAGGAGCACAAATTGCGCACCATCGGCAAGGCTGGCAGGTCGCGGTGGATGGGTATTCGTCCAACCGTGCGCGGTTCTGCAATGAACCCCGTTGATCACCCTCACGGTGGCGGCGAAGGTCGCGCTGGGCGCGGACGGAGACGGGCGGTGTCCAAATGGGGAAAACCAACGGGAAAAGGGCAGAAGACGCGCCGTGTAAAGAAATACTCAAACGTACACATCATTTCAAGAAGGAAAGTGGGAAAGAAGCGAAAGTAAAAGGTATTAAAGCCAATAGCAAGCTTTGAACTCGCAAAGAGCTTGCTTCACTCGTGTAAGTTTGCAGCAAGCTGCGAACTATTAGACATTTTGAGTAGCCCATGCTCGGATGGAATGAAAATCTTACAGCTTGTGCTGTTCGGTTTCATCTCGCTCCTCGCTAGACATAATAAAAAAGAGGGCGCTCGATCTTCTCTTACCTGAGACAAGACAACATGTTTTCATATGCAAAAATTGTATATGAGAGCTTGTCTCGTGGTTGAATGCCACTTATAATAAAAACAATGAATTATCAGAAAAAAGCTAGGACTTATGTGGCCATTATTGGTTTTATACTTTTTCTCATCTCGGTAATTGGCATTTTTTGGTTTATGACTACGCCGGTGCAGACGGTCGGTCTTACGCTTGCTTTTGTCGCGGGTCTTTCAATGATATTCCTACCTTGTACTTTGCCTCTAGCGTTTATTATCGTTCCTC
The DNA here is from genome assembly GCA_036985875.1 of Patescibacteria group bacterium. GTDB lineage: Bacteria > Patescibacteriota > Minisyncoccia > Phycocordibacterales > UBA1539 > BTQM01. The sequence continues at coordinate 2,364 of BTQM01000005.1, read as the reverse complement.
TGACAATGGGGCAGAATGCCAAAAAAGGTTTTATAATGGCCCTTCTTTTTGGTTTAGGGCTTGCCATTACCTTGAGTTTTTATGGAATTATCATAGCTTGGCTTGGGAAAATAATAGGTTTTAGTAAAGCGACTCAGACAATGTTTATTTTGGCCGGAGGCGCTGCTCTTATATTCGGGCTTTCGGAATTAAAATTAATTCGTTTCAGAATGCCAAGTTATAGCGGCAGTGTTCCCAAGATCATTCAAGGGAAGGGGGATTATTTAAAAACTTTCTTCCTCGGGCTTTTCCTTGGTAACGCTGGAGTTGGGTGTCCAAATCCAGCGTTCTATGTCTTATTGGCGTATATCGCAAGCGTCGGATCTATTGGGTATGGTTGGTTCCTCGGGTTCGTCCATGGCGCAGGTCGCGCTGTCCCACTGATATTTCTGGCAATTTTGGGGATTTTGGGAGTTAACGCCACAAGCTCGCTTGTAAAGAAAAAAGTAGCGGTGGAAAAAGTAATGGGTTGGGCCCTTGTGTTAATTGGTATATTCATTCTTACACTGGGGGTTTTCGGACATGATTGGTATGTTCAGTCAGGTATCCACGGTGCTTGGGAGAGAACAGCGTCTACTTTGGGTGGAGAGCGCTTTAGCGAAGTGATTCTAGGTCATGAACACGAAGAACCGGACGCACCGTGGCTTGGTTACGGCAACTGGTTTATGGGCGTACTGACCATACTTACAATAATTTGGTACCTCCTTAAATTCAAGAGAAAGAAAGTAGAAGTTGAGAATACGGAAAATAATAAGGAATAATTATGGATATTAAAAAAAGAATTTTTTTAATATTTGTAGCATCTGTCATTTTTGCCAGTATAATGTATTTTATCAAGGAAGACCCTTTCGGTGAGAAAGAAGGATTTCACGGACACGAAGCCGGCATTATAGAAGAACACGAAGATTAAGCAAATCAAAGAGCAGAATGGGTGTTACAAAATTATCACCCCAGTGAAATCCTACAAAGCAGGAATTCCGCTTCGCGGAATTATTTCACGGGATACTAAATTTTTTAAAACTCACTTTGCTCATTAAGAAAATTAGCATGAAAAAATTTATAATCATTGCAATTTTTATAGCAGTAGTGATACTTCTTGGTCTTTTTTATCGAAACTTTTTATTGCCTGAGGCACTGCAGACAGTTGAGGAGAGTGGTAAAACGATTGAAATTGAAATGAGGGCCATAAAAAACGAATGGCGTTTTGACCCGGATTATTTTGAAGTGGGAGCTGGAGATAGGGTGGTTATCAATTTCTACAACGAAGATGATTATGATCATGGTTTCGCTCTTGAGGCCTACGGCATTAATAAAAGATTACCACCCAAGGAATGGGTAAAATTGGAGTTTGTGGCGGGCAGGGTCGGTGAATTTCCATTTTATTGCTCCGTTTCTTGTGGCAGCGGCGTTGTGGATGGCGTAAAGCGAACTCATTTTGATATGGTTGGCAAAATGATGGTGAGATAAAATATGGCGAAAGAAACTCTGATCTTAAAAATCAAAGGAATGCACTGCGCAGCCTGCTCGGTGCTTATAAATAAGCTGTTGTCGAAACAGGAAGGGATAATTGCTGCCTCTGCAAACTTCGGCTCCAAAAAACTCGCACTTGAATATGATTTGGAGAAAATCAGCCTCGAAAAGATCAAAGAACTTGTCGGCAAGCTCGGGTATACTCTTATTTCGTCGGAGGATATAAACGAAGAAGCGGAAAAGAAAGAGGAAGCAAATAGACTTAGGGAACTTCGTGACCTCACGATCATCAGTTTTCTGTTGGCGAGTCCTATAATAATTTATTATATGGCTCTCCACATGTTCAACCTTCAGCACGTACATGATCTTTTCGGAATTGACTTGAACTACATTTATTTTATCTTCACTACCCCGATACAGCTTGGAGTCGGTTGGCATTTTTACAAAAATGCTTTCACCGCACTTCGTGTCGGCTCGTCAAACATGGATGTATTGGTGGTTTTGGGAACATCAGCCGCATTTTTCTATAGCGCCATCGGATTCTTTTTCTTGAATATTGACCATCCTTATTGGGAATCATCAGCGGCGTTGATATCTTTCATTATACTCGGACGCTATTTTGAGGAGATGGCGCGTGGAAAGGCGTCTGACGCAATTAAGAAACTTTTGAAATTGCGTCCCAATACAGCATTGGTTGAAAAAGACGGGAAAGAAGTTGAGATGCCAATAGATGAGATCGTCGTTGGAGATATAATTGTGGTTAAGCCGGGGGGACAAATTGCTGTTGACGGCATGGTGGTTGATGGTGAGTCTGCGGTTGACGAAAAAATCATTACCGGAGAATCAATGCCTGTT
>BTQM01000004.1:0-28848 GCA_036985875.1 Patescibacteria group bacterium | reverse complement strand
ACAAAATAGCGGACATGTTAATAAGGATAAAGAATGCAGGGGATGCCGGCAGGGTGTCCACTCTTATTCCCTACTCAAAATTTAAATTTGCCGTAGCTACTGTTTTGCTGAAAGAAGGGTATATCGCGTCCCTTTCCAAGAAAAAGGAGAAAACAAAAAAGTTCCTTGATGTCGGCATTGTGTATAACAACGGGAAACCCAAGGTAAAGGGCACGAAGAGGGTTTCAAGGCTCTCCTGCAGGGTATATTGCGGCTTGCGCGACATCAAACCAGTGAGGAACGGATACGGACTTTTGGTGTTGTCCACTCCGAAGGGTATTTTAACGGGAGATGTTGCGAAGAAAGAGCATGTTGGCGGGGAGGCATTGTTTAAGATATGGTAATGGAACAGCCAAAAGCTTGCGAAGCTATAAGATAATCAAGCTATCATTATGAGTAGAATAGGAAAACAGCAAATAATAATTCCAGAAAAGACACAGGTCGTCAAAGACGGTAAAACCTTTATTGTAAAAGGTCCTTTGGGTGAAATATCAAGATCATTTCTCGCTACCATTGATATTATGGTGGGTGACAAAGAAGTAACGCTTGCGCCTACTGACGATTCAAAGTTTGCAAACGCGCTGTGGGGGACATACGCTTCTCACATAAAGAACATGATAGAGGGCGTGAACAAGCCGTTTGAGAAAAAATTGGTTGTTGAAGGGGTTGGATTCAAGGTTGAGATGTCGGGAGATGAGCTGGTGTTGAAGCTGGGGTTTTCTCATAAGATTCACATAGCTGTCCCAAAGGAATTAAGCGTTTCTATCGAAAAGAACAAAATAACCGTTTCTGGCATAAACAAAGAGATTGTGGGGCAGTTTGCCGCAAGGATAAGAGCATTTAAAAAACCGGAACCATATAAAGGGAAGGGCATTAGGTATATTGATGAGGTTGTGAGGAGAAAACAGGGCAAGAAATCTGCGTAGAAATAACAACCAAAGGACACTTTAAGAAAATATATGAGACAGGTTAAAAACACAAAGATCAAAAAGAGAACAAGGAGGCATAACAAGATTAGGGCCAGGATTTCCGGCGTGTCCCGCACCCCACGTCTTTCTGTCTTTCGGTCCAATAAATATATATATGCTCAACTTATAGACGACAGCAAAGGCGTGACGTTGGTCGCTTCTTCAGATAAGGGAATTTCGGGAAAGACAAGGGTGGAAAGAGCGAAGAAGACAGGGCTCTCTCTTGCCGAAAAGGCAAAAGGGAAGAAGATCAGCAGGGCGGTGTTTGATCGGGGAGGGTTTATGTATACTGGAAGAGTGAAAGCCTTGGCGGAAGGCGCGCGAGAGGGCGGACTTATTTTTTAGAAAGATTGAATTTATACTTAGATTTTATATGTAACATATGGAAAAGGAACACAACAATAAAAAAGAGGCGGCGGACGACAAAAAAACGACGCCACATACGGCGGGAGAAAAAAAGTCGCCCTTTGAAAAGCCGAGAGGGAGACAGAGACGTGCTCCAAGGAGGTTTGGAAGGGGAAGAGAGAGAGTAAAGCCCGAATTTGAGCAGAAGATCGTCAAAATAAGGCGAGTGGTTCGCGTTGTTGCCGGCGGAAGGAGGTTTAGTTTTAGTGTTGCGCTTGTCGCTGGAAACAAGAAGGGGTCTGTCGGTGTTGGAGTGGGAAAGGCGTCAGATACTGCTTTGGCGATCGAGAAAGCGGCAAAGAACGCTAAGAAGAACATGGTGAAATTGACATTGACGAAAGATATGTCCATCCCTCACGAAGTGGGAGCAAGGTTTTGCAGTTCAGACGTTATCATAATGCCAGCCCCAGGAAGAGGTCTTGCTGCGGGAAGTTCGGTGAGAAATGTGCTGGACTTGGCGGGCATAAAGGATGTTTCCGCTAAAATTTTATCAAGGAGCAAGAACAAGCTTAATAACGCACGAGCGGCCATGAAAGCGCTTGAACAGTTAGAAAAATAATGAACGAACTGATCATTATTTAAGAATATACTCGTCACCACTTGCTAAAAATCTACTATGCAAATACATCAACTAAAAAGGAATAGTCCCCGTAAGAAGGGAAAGCTTGTTGGGCGAGGTGGTCGGAGGGGTAAGACATCGGGAAAGGGGATGAAGGGCCAAAAATCTAGAGCCGGAAGAAAATTGCGTCCGGAAATGAGAGATATTATAAAGAAGTTACCCAAGAGGCGCGGGTACGGCAAGAATCGAGCGCGCACTGTTAATCCTTCCGTGTCAAAGCCCACTATAGTAAATGTTTCTCTCTTGGATAACGTGTTTTCTGATGGAGAGCCCGTAACTCCTTCTGCGCTCGCAGAGAAGGGTGTGCTTAAAAAAGTTAAAGGAAGATTGCCGCATGTGAAAATACTCGGTGCGGGAGTTATCACTAAGAAAGTTATTGTTTCGGAGTGTTATCTTTCGGGGACCGCCCGCAGGAAAATTGAAAGCGCGGGAGGTAGTATAAAATGAAAATTAGAAATTAGAAATTGTAGCGAAGCGTATCATTCGCATATTATGGAAAATTTCATACACAAATCCAAGCTTATAATAAAGGACGCCACACTCAGGAGAAAAATATTGTTTGTACTTGTTGCGTTGATTGTATTTAGGTTTTTGGCAAACATTCCCGTGCCCGCCGCGGCTGGTGCAAGTCTGGGTGATTTTTTGACTAACAATCAAGCGCTCGGGTTCCTCAACATCTTGACTGGAGGAGGCCTTTCCGCGATATCTCTTGTTATGCTTGGTGTGGGTCCTTATATTACCGCTTCTATTATTATGCAGCTCTCCACTATGATGTCGGAAAAACTGAAGGCGCTCTATCATGAGGAAGGAGAAGCGGGAAAGAAAAAATTTACGCAGTATTCAAGATTGCTCACTGTACCGCTTGCATTTGTACAGGGGTACGGATTACTTATTTTTCTTGAAAGGCAGGGAGTTATAGAGGGGCTTTTTGGTTTTGAACTTTTGGTCAATGTTATCATTATTGCGGCAGGCTCCATCCTTCTTATGTGGATAGGGGAGCTTATTTCAGAGTTCGGAATCGGAAATGGTGTCTCTCTCATCATATTTGCTGGTATTGTTGCCAGCTTGCCTGCGGTAATGGGACAGCTTTTCTTTACCTTTGACGTGTCTCAAGTTCCTATGTACCTAGGATTTCTGGTGGCGGCCGTTGTCATCGTTGCGGGCGTTGTGACGGTTACCGAGGCGGAGCGGCCTATCCCCATTACCTATGCGAAAAGGGTGCGCGGAATGAAAGTGTATGGCGGGATCTCAACGTATCTTCCCTTGCGTGTAAATCAGGCCGGAGTTATCCCGATTATCTTCGCGTTGTCAATTTTAATTTTCCCGCAGGTCCTCGTGGGCTTTCTCTCCGGCGTAGACAATCAGATCGTTGCTGGCATATCGGGCTTTATAGAGGGTGTTATTACCAACATATGGTTCAGTTCGATACTCTACTTTGCCCTCGTGTTTTTGTTTACATATTTCTATACCGCAGTAACGTTTGATCCCGATGCCATTTCCACTAATTTACAGAAAAGCGGAGCGTTCATTCCGGGGGTCCGTCCCGGCAGGTCCACCGCGGAGTATATTGGCAAGATACTGACGCGGATAACATTTGTCGGAGCGGTCTTTCTGGGTGCCATCGCCGTTCTGCCGCTTGTAATGCAGTCAATAACGAATGTCCAGTCATTCGCGATAGGTGGTACCGCTCTCCTCATTGTCGTGTCCGTCGTTCTTGATCTGGTCAAAAAGATCGATGCGCAGGTGACCATGCGCGAATATTAAAACTTTCAAAATTGGCGCATAACTTTGTCGATTGCGAAAAATTTTCTCGCTCTGCGTCCAATTTTGAAAGTTCTATAGCACGCCAGCTTCCTTTTCTCGTCCGCGCCTTGAATCTGTCTGACGGCAGACAGATTGCATCTTAAATTGGGTTTTTAATCTTCTTTGCTATTTGTTGTGATATAATCAAATCAATGGATTCCAGAACATTCATTTTCACCGGCAATTCCGGTTCCGGAAAAGGTACACAGGCGAAATTATTGCAGAAGTATCTTTTGGAGAAGGATGCCGATAAAAGTGTCTATTATCTTGAGACGGGCTCGCTTTTTAGGGAGTTTTTCAAAGGAAAGGACTACACGCATGACCTTGCTCAAGAGATCTACGAGCGCGGCGAGCGCCAGCCGGGATTTTTGGCGATACACATGTGGTCGCACGCGCTGATACGCGGTATGGAGGAGGGAGGGCACCTGCTTGTTGACGGTACGCCGCGCTCGCTCAATGAAGCACATATATTTGATACGGCGATGGAGTTTTATCGGCGGGAGAATCCGTTCGTGATATATGTGAATGTGCCACGCGCGTGGTCGCGCAAGCACCTGCTCGCGCGCGGGCGCGAGGATGATACGCGCGAGCAGGTGGAAAAACGTTTGGATTGGTTTGAGGAAGACGTAATGCCCGCCATAGAGTTTTTCAAAGAGTATTCGCGTTACATGTTTATAGAAGTCAATGGAGATCAGACGATAGAAGAAGTACACAAGGAAATTTTATCCAAAATTGAAAACTAAAATTACACACCTATGGTTTACAGTAAGGACGAAGTAATGATCTTGCGTGAGGGCGGTAAGCGCCTCGCTCTTATTTTGAGTGAAGTGAGAAAGATGGTCGCGCCCGGTGTTACGACAAAAGAACTTGACCGTCTTGCCGAGCGCCTTATACGAGAAGGCGGCGATGAGCCGGCGTTTTTAGAGTATCAGCCGGAAGGGGCTCCCGTTCCATATCCGGCCACACTTTGCGTGTCGGTGAACGACGAGGTTGTTCATGGCATCCCCGGTACGCGAATTTTAGAGGAGGGTGACATCGTCGGTGTTGATCTCGGACTTCGGCACAAGGAACTTTTTGTGGATATGGCAAAGACGGTTCCAGTTGGCCGTATTGATGCGTCCGCGGCGAGTCTTATAGATGAAACGGAAAAAGCGCTCTCTCTGGGCATCGCCGCTGCGCGCGCCACCGCACATGTCGGCGACATAGGATACGCCATAGAGCGGTACGCGAAAGGGCGCGGATTTGGGATTATTGAAGATCTCGGTGGGCACGGGGTGGGGCATGGGGTGCACGAAGAACCTTTTATACCAAACTTCGGCAGGAAAGGAGAAGGTCCCAAACTTCGCGTTGGCGAGGTGCTGGCATTGGAGCCAATGCTTTCAGAGGGATCAAAAAATGTCTTCTTGTCTGCCGATGACCACTTTACGTTCAAAACGGCGGACGGCAAACGAAGTGCCCATTTTGAACATACGATCCTTGTCACGGAAGGGGAAGCAGAAATTTTAACACTGCCATAACGAATCCACGATAAGATCGTCACGAGCTTTATGCACCCTGCTTTTGCGGCGGGGTAATATCGGGTATAATAACCTCGATGGAAACTCAATTTGGAGAAAGAAATGAATTCACTACTCCCGAGGAGGAGATACATTTTTTGCGTGCGCAGATGGAGGATAAAGAGCGCGCGCTTGAGGTGCGAGGCGAGCGAATGCCTCGTGCGGAAATTGCCGCTGAAAAAGTGCGCGAGTATGTAGAAAAACCGCCAGAAGAGGTGCTTTCAAGCGGACATCAAATGAAGGTGGATGAGATAGAAGAGAAGGTGCTTCATTTCAGCACCGAGCACGAGAAGGCGGTTGATGAGCTTGTGGATGTTGTGGAGGAAAAAGGCATCAAAAATGCATTAGAGGTTGCGGAGAAGTTGGGTCCGCATATTCGCGACGACTTTCACCGGCTTTTGGTGCAATATCTTGTGGAACTCGGCACAGTGCCAGGTCTTAAAGAAGGAACCGTGCTTTTCAAATCGCTTAGGATGAAGCTTTTTGAGGTAGCGCTTCCGAAAGTGAATCCGGAAAAGCAGGTGCGCAAGTTCTCCGAGCTTGTGGCGGGAATGGAGCAGTTTTACGCAGGAATGCTTTCTGTTGCGCAAAGCAATGGTGACAAAGAAATGGTACAACATTTCACCATTGAGATAACGCGCTCAAACTACGAAGAAGAGATCGTGTTTTATTGCGCCGTTCCGCGCGTTCGTGAACGTTTGTTTGAGAAACAACTTCTCGCTGTATTCCCAGATGCGCGTATTGATGAGCACAAAGAAGACTTCAATCCTTTCAACGCAAACGGAGCGACGCTTGCGTCGTATGCGCTGGCGAGTGATAATCCGATATTACCAATCAAAACTTACGATATGTTTGAACACGATCCTTTGAACATTCTTCTCAACGCGTTCTCAAAGATCAATCGTGAGGGCGAAGGTGCTGCTATCCAGCTCGTGTTCTCTCCGGCGGGCGATACATACAACAAAAGATATAAATCTGCTCTTGATAAAGTACGCAAAGGAGAAACGCTTAAGAGGGCGACAGAAGGTGATGGAGTACGTATCGCTAAAGAATTTGGCGGCGCGTTCAAAGACGCATTTTTTGGCGCGTCAAAATCGTCGAAAAAGGAGGATAAGACACTAAAAGAAGGAGAGGAAACTATTGAGGGTATTGTGAACAAGATCGCTTCTCCAATTTTGGATACAAATATTCGTCTCGTTGCCTCAGCTGGCAATGAAGAAAGCGCGGAAATGATATTGAGCGAACTGGAAGCGGCATTCAATCAGTTTGATAAAGCGGATGGGAATGGTATTTCCTTCAGCCGTCTTACAGGCAAAAAATTATCTGCATTTCTGCGCGAGTTTATTTACCGCATGTATAACAAAGACCGCAGTTTCCCACTTAACATCAAAGAGCTTACTACGATGTTTCATTTCCCTGTTACCGCTGTTGCGACGGCGGAATTAAGAGAAGAGGAAGCGAAAAGAGCGCCAGCGGTGTCTGGTGTGTCGGAAGAGGGAATTCTCTTGGGTGTAAACAGGTACAGAAACAAAGATACGCAGGTGCGTTTCAAGCGCGAGGACCGCGTACGGCATTTCTATGTGATCGGACAGACTGGTACCGGCAAGACGACACTTCTGAAAAATATGATCATTCAGGACATCGAGAACGGAGATGGGGTGTGCATGATAGATCCGCACGGTTCTGACCTGCAGGATATTCTCGCGAATATTCCAAAGGAGCGCATTGATGATGTAATCTATTTTGATCCCGCTTATACGGCGCGTCCGATGGGTCTTAATATGCTTGAGTATGACAGGCGTTATCCGGAGCAAAAGACATTTGTAGTGGATGAGCTCTTCGGTATTTTCCAAAAACTCTATGCCGGCTCGCCGGAGTCAATGGGACCGATGTTTGAGCAGTATTTCAGAAACTCCGCGATGCTTGTAGTGGAGGATCCTGAAACGGGCAACACTTTGCTTGATGTGTCGCGCGTGATGATAGACGAGAAGTTTCGTGAACTTAAACTTTCACGTTCCAAAAATCCTGTAATAAATCAATTTTGGCGCAGTGTAGCCACGAAAGCTGGTGGTGAGGCGGCGCTTGCCAACATTGTTCCCTATATCACCAGCAAATTTGATGTGTTTCTTGCGAACGAAATAATGCGCCCGATCATCGCGCAGGAAAAGTCGGCGTTCAACTTCCGCCAAATAATGGATGAGCGCAAGATTCTCCTCGTCAATCTTTCAAAAGGGCGTTTGGGAGATATTAATTCAAACCTGATCGGTCTTATCGTTGTCGGCAAGATTTTGATGGCGGCACTCTCGCGTGTGGACGCGCCGGCGGAAACACGTCATGATTTTTATCTCTACATTGACGAGTTCCAGAATGTAACAACCAACTCTATCTCAACGATTCTCTCAGAGGCGCGAAAGTATCGCTTGGGGCTCAATATTGCGCATCAGTTTATAGCTCAGCTTGATGATGGAATTCGCGATTCTGTATTCGGTAATGTAGGATCCATCGCGACGTATCGTGTTGGCTCGGAGGACGCGGAGTTTTTGGAGAAGCAGTTCGCGCCGGTATTTGACGCGAAAGATATTATGAATATTGAGAATTTCAATGCATATTTGAAGCTTCTCGTGAACGGCTCACCGGTTGCGCCGTTCAATATCACGGCTATGCCGGCGCCGAAAGGCGATCCGGATGTTGCTGAAAAAATAAAAAAACTTTCTTACTTAAAATACGGCCGCGACAGGGCGGAGGTGGAGGAAGAGATCATGAAGAAGTATCGGGGATAAAAACTCTTGAATTAGCTCTAGAGCTAATTCAAGAGTTGATTTTGTTTTGAGTTATTGGTACTATCTGATGCACTAGAATTGTGAAGCTAACCAAGACAATGAAGCTATAAGCTATTTATTTATGACACATCCAACAAAAGAGAGAACGCTTGTTATCATAAAGCCCGATGGCGTTCAACGGTCACTGGTGGGCGATCTTATAAAACGCCTTGAGGGGACTGGGCTGAAAATCGTTGCGATGAAGATGTTTGTTCCCACGCGTGAGCAGACGCTGACGCACTATAATAAAGACGGCGCATGGTGCGAAAGCGTTGGCAAGCGGACGGTGGAGAACATAGAGAAAGATGGAGGTAAGCCGGAGAAGAGTGCGTTGGAGTATGGTAAAGACATTCTGGAAGGAAACGTTGGGTTTATGACGTGTAGTCCTGTTGTTGCGATAGTCCTTGAGGGGAACAAGGCGATTGGTATTGTGAAAAAGCTGGTGGGAGGTACTGAGCCGCTCACTTCGGATGTGGGTACGATTCGAGGGGACCTCACTATTGACTCATATGAACTTGCCAATTTTGATGGCCGCGCCGTACGCAATCTTATACATTGCACCGACCCCGAAGATGGACAGGAAGAGGCGGAGCGGGAAATAAACGTGTGGTTTAAGGACGGCGAAATAATCCGGTACAAGCACGTGAATGAAAAAATGCTTTACGACATCAATCTTGACGGGATTCTAGAGTAGCATCACTTCTCTGAACTTGCAGAAAAAAGTTTTGCACAACCGCGCCTTGAAATATAACGAGAGGGGATTATAATATATTGTAGGGTTGCTTTGGAGCATATCGTCTACTTGTAAACACGACAACAGGGAGTCTCATATCCCATTCTGCCGTGGCAGGATGTTGCGGACACCCACCTAGATTTTCGTTAAGGTCGGTATCTGCAAAGTAACTCTTTACAAAAAACCATGTACTTCTTATGAGGCGCACGGTTTTTTGTTTTCCGACAGGCGTTCAACAATGGTATTATTGTTGTATAATAAAGTAGTGAGTACTTCGGATACAATGAAAAGAACACCGTTTCCCGTCTTTTTGCTCGCACTCATTATTTTTATTGCGGCTCTTAACGGATTTGCGAATGAGTTCTCGTGGTATTGGCGTTTCTCGTGGTTGGATATGCCAATGCACTTTCTTGGGGGGTTTTGGGTTGGTGGGGTTGCGCTATGGGCCACTGTTTTTTTCAGAGGCACTAGCGTAAAAGACATGCGCGAAAAACCCTGGCTTGCATATGCCATCTCACTTGCTTCCGTGCTCATCGTGAGTGCCTTGTGGGAATCATTTGAGTTCGGTCTTGATACACTTGTTTCTTTTTCGATACAAAACAGCGTTTCCGATACCATAAGCGACATAACGTTAGGCGCATTGGGGGGTGTTGGCGCATCTCTTTACTTTATCTCGGGCAGGTACAGGAAACCGAAAAGTATATAGAGTATGCACATCATGGAGAAAACAAAAAAAGCAACGATAACATTTCTTGGAGGAGTCAGAAGTGCAACAGGCTCTCATTTTTTATTGGAGAGCGGTACCACAAAGATAGCGATTGACTGCGGATTATTTCAAGGATGCAAGATATGCGGCGACAAAAACAGAGAACCCTTCCCTTATGACCCGGCTTCAGTTGACGTGCTTTTCGTGACGCATGCCCACCTTGACCATATAGGGAGGATCCCGAAGCTGGTGAAAGACGGATTTAGCGGAACAATATATTCTACTGCTCCCACGAAAGACATTGCCGATCTGATGCTGATAGACAGCTTGGGGGTGTTGAGCAAAGAAGCAAAGTCCGATAAATCATCCCTTATCTATACAAAAGAAGACGTGGAGAGGACAATGGGTCTTTGGCGCACTGTTTCCTATGGAGAGGAGATCGGGATTAAGGGTGGCTTTAGCGTGACGCTGGAAGACTCCGGACATATATTAGGGTCGGCAATGATTGAAGTTGTTTACAGCGCGAGGAAGATCGTTTTTACCGGGGATCTGGGAAATTCTCCTTCTCCTCTTCTGCATGAGGGCAAGCCGGTTTTTGACGCGGATTATATGGTGATTGAGAGCGTGTACGGCGATAGAAACCACAAGGACGGAGAAGAGCGTAAGTATGCATTGGAGCGTATCATCAAAGAGACAACGAGCAAAAAGGGCGTCCTTATGATCCCCGCGTTCTCCATTGAAAGGACGCAGGAACTGCTGTTTGAGTTGGGCGACCTCGTGGAGTCAAAAAAGATCCCTCCCGTTCCCGTGTTCCTTGATTCCCCGCTTGCGATACACGTTACCGCTCTTTATAAAAAGTACGGTAAATACTTCAACGAGGATGTCAGGCATACCATGGAAAAAGGGGATGACATATTCAAATTTCCACGCCTGAAATTTACGTTAAAAACAAAAGAGTCTCTTGCGATAAAAAGCGTGCCCAATCCAAAGATAATAATAGCCGGCTCCGGCATGTCAAACGGGGGAAGGATTGTTCGCCACGAAAAGCTCTATCTCCCTGATCCTAACAACACCCTACTTCTGGTGGGGTATCAGGCCGCTGGAACGCCGGGAAGAGAAATACAGGACGGGGCAAGAACGGTAAATATTGCCGGCGACGATGTTTCCGTGAGGGCGCGAGTTGTTACCATTGAGGGGTATTCGGCGCACAAAGATTCCGATGCCTTGCTTGAATTTGTCGCGCGTGCCACTCCATCTCTCAAAAAAGTTTTTGTTGTGCAGGGGGAGCCAAAATCAGCATTGTTTTTTGTACAAAGAATAAGAGACTACTTGGGGATCCCCGCAATCGCTCCCGAGGAAGGAGAGCGTGTTGAGCTGGAATTCTAAATATCCGGAGTTTCTTTCGTGTGACACTATCATAGTATGGTCCAAGCAGATTTTCTCTTTTTTGTACCATGGTACAAAAAAGAGAAAATCTGCTTACTTGCAACGATAGCTTTCATCTTGCTTGTAACATTAGGACTCGCACAGTTGAATGCAGTTTGAGGCGCACGAACTAAATGTCACTCACTGTACAAGTATACAGTGAGTGACATTTAGTGACGTGTGGCGCCTGTCCGCCTCCGTTGGAAAGAAATGCGCCGACTGTGCGATTCCTAAACATAAAAAAACCCCGCCACAAAGGGGTGGCGGGGAGTGTGTTGGGATAAAGCCCAACAAAACCTGGATTATATGTAGCCCTTTTATTGAGCCGACTCCACCCTAGCAAATTATAGAAGATTTGTCAAGCTCTACGCCTGCACCTCTTTTACGATGCGCTCAAATACCTCTGGATTATTTTCCGCGATGTCCGCGAGGACCTTGCGGTCAAGGCCAACCTCTTTTTTCTTTAGCGCGTCAATGAACTTACTGTAAGAGAGTCCAAGCGGTCTGACGGCGGCGTTTATCTTGATCTGCCACAATCTCCTGAAGTCGCCCTTCTTGTCCCTTCGATGGGTGAACGCGTGAGCGCCCGCATGAGCGATAGCTTCCTTCGCTTGGCGTTCTTTCGTGCTTCGCCCGAAACGATAGCCCTTAACTTGTTTCAGGACACTTCGTCTTCTCTTGAGTGATATTGTACCCCTTTTAATTCTTGTCATATTGTTAGCTTGATCGGCGATTAGGTATAAAACGGTTCCTGTCTTTGTTTTTCATGCTAAACCCCATCGGCTTTTTGGCCGCCAACTGCTTTGTTCTTTTTTGCTTGGCGTTAAAATGATTTCCACCGGGCTTCCTGGATAACAATTTCCCTCTTTTGGTGACCCGCAGCCTTTTTATGTATGATTTGTTTGTTTTCATGTTTCTAGCTTTATTAGCTCGAATTAGCTTAACTAGCTTAGTAAGCTAACGAAGCTAGTTAAGTCGTTCTATTTTTTTGCCCTTTCCAAAATAATTATCAATCCTTTCGGCCCCCTTTTTGCCTCTTCCGCTATTTTATATTCCTCTGTAATAAGATTTAGAATTCTTCCTAGACGCTCTTTTTTGAAATCCATTGTCGTATATTTTGCTCTTCCGACAAGGTAAAGTCCTATTTTTACCCTATGCCCCCCCTTAAGCCATTCCGATGCCCTCTTTGCCTTTAGCGTCAGGTCGTGTTCGCTCGTGCCTATCTTTACCTGAAGTGTTTTTGTTTCGGTTGTGTGCGCTTTTGCTTTTGTCAGTTTTTGCTTCTTTTTTTCCTCATATCGGAATCTACCATAATCCGTTATCTTTGCAACTGGCGGCAGTGCGGCGGGAGATATCTCAATAAGGTCAAGCCCGCTTTTTTCAGCGTGCTTCAGTGCGTCGGAGAGCGACAACACCCCCAGGTTTTCTCCGGCGTCGCCGACCACTCGTAGCTCCGAAGCCCTTATTTGATTGTTGATCCTTATCCGTTGTTTTCTCAATGTGTTCCTGAAAATTATAACCCGTGTATGCACGGGTTCATGGGGGCATTATAGGGGAAAATGCCAAAAGAGTCAAATCGCTGCAACGAAGCAGCTTGAGGGAGCACAGGATATAAAAAACCGGTTTGCGCAGGGTATAATGCGCAAACCGGCCGAGGATGCCGTGCTACCGCTTCAGCGGATGGCTAGCTAGTGAGCAGTTTGAGAATGAAGAGTCGTTAGTGACCTCCTTTACCACGTTTATGAACGGAGGAATGGTAATCCGCTCATTTTCCTCCGTAAGCTCTATCTCAAGGAGATAGAGCCCTTTTCGGGGTTCCTCAAGCACGTCCAGCTCAAAATACTGGTTATCAAACGTGAAACAAAAGCGCCGTTTCCGGAGCATTGCGGTGTCGGGTAGCCGGTAACGCAGACTCCATTCGTATTCAGCTTCGCTGATGCGGTGCTCGACCTCAACTCTGACGCTCGGACGAAGCGCTCGCTTCATCGTCTGATAGTACACGAACGTTCCGTTTTGCCCGCGTTTGCGCACGCGTATTTCTTCGTCGGGATTGCGGCTTATCAGATACACCTGCTCTATTTCGATAGCTTGGTGCAGGATATTCATTTTCTCAAGATCAATGGGATCAATGAGGAACTTCCGTTCGATCTCAAGCGGTACTGGGATACCCAAAACGCGGCAGAGTCCCTGAAGCAGGCGCTTCATCTTTCCTTCAAAATCGGTTGCGTTATCAATGATCTTTAAGTGCGGATGACCCACCCACGCCTGAAGCGTCTTCTCGTCAACTATCCTTGCTTCCTCCACGCTCTCAAAGCGCGCCACGTTGTTTGCGAGCGTATAATACTCTTCCGCTCCCAAGGCGGCCGTCCGCAAATGAAACACGGCATCGTAGCGGCCGTCCCTCAACTCCGTAACGGACATGCTCTCTCCACTTGCGATCGTTTCAAACAAACCGTCGGGTGCGTATGCTTTCGTATCCATCAAGCCGCGGTCACAGATAATAATGCTTTTTCCCGAGCTTGTCCCCTGTGCTGCCTGTTTGAACTCGTCTTCCATGATACGCATGAGCCGAAAGACCGATTTTTGAAAATCAGGAAGCGAGAGAACATTTTCTTTCGGTGTGATACCTCCGCTCATAAGCAACGTCGGTGCTTCCGGAACCGTAAATACATGGAAGCCAAGATTTGCCAGTTTTTCCTGCAGGTAGCACAGGCCGGTCGTTTTTCCTGCGCATGGCCCTCCCGTGAGAACCACTACCGGTATGTGTTTTTCCACTATACATATCTCCTTTATGATCTTGCTGTCGAAGTTCTTTTCTGCCAGTATCCTAGCAGTTCGGTAGGTTAACATCAAGCGCGTTTCATTTTTCCGTAGTTCGTTAAATTTTCCATAAAAAAGCCTCGCTTGTTGGCGAGGCGATTACGTGATAGTCGCGCAATAATCGTGCAGACGATGACCAATCATCTACAGGCGTTCCGGAAAATCTGACATGATGCCGTCAACCCCCAGTTTTTTGAGGTGTGCAATTTCTTTCTCTTTGTTTACGGTCCACACGTGCATTTGGAGGCCATTTCTTTGTGCTTGAATAAGAAATTTCTCCCGAGATATTGTTTTGTTGGCATGAATGGCAACTGCCCCCATGTCTTTTGTGCGGGAAATAATTTCTTGATATCCCATATACATAACGTTCCGCATGGTTACAAGGGGGGCTACCGCTACCTCTTGTGCCAGCGGAACAAGCTCTTCCCATGGTAACGATGCTTTCTCATGAGAGTCTCCCTCAAGAAAATCAGATGCCGAGATTATAACTCTGTTCTCAAGCTTCTCCGCCCTTACCATATCAAACACGTCTTTACCAATCCCTCTTTCTTTCAGCTCTATAATGAGGAAACACTGGTCTCCAAATCTTTTCAGCACATCCGATAGAAGCGGTATGTGTACTTCTTTCTCGCCTATCCCATTTGCGCTGCAATAGCGATTGTAGAGAGAATACAAATGCGCGTATTGCAAATACCTGACCTCATCCGTGTGTACGCCTCCTGTTATTCTCTCGAAAGTTTTGTCGTGAAGAACAATGATCTCGTCCTTACAGCGTCGCACATCAAATTCGATCGCATTTGCTCCACCTCGCAATGCTTTGCGAAACGAGAAAATGGTATTTTCCGCTTTTCTCGGCCAACCTGGCGCTCCTCGATGTCCTATCCTCAGCATTTCTTTGCCTCCAACGCTTTACAATGGGTTTACCCTATAATCTTTTCAATGCCCAGTCTGCTTCTATGTATACACCTTTGCTCATTTTTTTCAACGCCATGGGCAATAAAAACCGCCACACTCGGTGACTCATCGAGTGTATCAATGTTGCATATTCCCGATATTTTTCGCGGATAGCGCTTCTGCGTTTGTATTAAAATTATACGCCCCTCGCCCTCAAAATCACTTTCATGGTTCTGAGTATAATTTTCAGATCAAACAAAAGAATTTTGTACCATGGATTATTGAAATAATAATCAACATATTCCCGATCTGATTCATCAGATTTCTTGCCAGCGGTATTTTTGAATGATTGGAAATTCCCAGTTATTCCCGCCTTGACCTCTTTTTTCGCAACAATCCCTTGGCTCATAAGTGCCTCGTAAACCTCCTCGTTGACGGGTCTTGGTCCGACAATGCTCATGTTTCCCTGAATTACATTTAACAGTTGAGGAAGCTCATCCATGTAGATTTGCTTGAGAAGCCAGCCGACAAACGTCACTCCACCGGTTTTTTCAAGATTCTTTGTATGAATGAAAATTCCTTTCTCACGCATTGATATGATCTCTTCATATTTAAAGATATTGAACTTGAGTAGCCAAAAAGGCTTTCCCTGGGACATTCGTATCTCTTTGTAAAGAAGCGGGTCAGACGGTCTGCCACGAAGTATGTGTTCCGTGATAACAGACAATATCACAAGCAAAATGAAAGGAGAGAGGAGTACTAACATCAACAACGATGCGAATACATCAAAAATCCGCTTTGCCGGGTGAATCGGTAATTTGAAGTCTTTGTTTTCCATGGTTACCTGAGAGTGATTCGTATTTGATAATGTTGTGATTATTGAACCCTACAGGGAATGTGCCATATGTCAACAAAACTTTTTGAATTCTATATTGGAATGTAATGCTAATAATTAAAAAAGAGAGAAAAAGCACGCGGGTATATACAAGTGCCATGTTTGTGTTAGTATGAATACCAGTTAGCTAGCCCATGCACATTGTCATGTAGAGGGAATGCCATGAAGAAACTTAACGAATGGTACGGCAAACAGGCTGGATATGTGCGTTTTTTTATAATGTTCTTGGGCATGACAGTACTCGGGACCGTATTAAAGAATGTCATGGAGAAATTTCATGAATGGTACGATAAGCAAGGCACATGTACATCTCTTTTTGTTATGTTAGGCATAACGACACCAGGGTTATCATTAATGGTAATTTTTGAAGGAATAACCCCTAAGATTATTGGTATATGCTACCTCGTATTCATTTTCATGAATCGCGTATATTATCTGGAAAAAGGCAAGAATGCCAAGCGGAAATTCTAATCACAATATTCCGTCTTCGCAACTGCCATACCCCGAAGAAACAACAGTTTCGGGGTATTTTTATACATATGAAATATATGCTTCGCATATATTAACTCCTCGGCTCGGTAATAATGCAACAAGATGGTTGTTAGAAAACGAGAAATATTCGCATAAAGTAGAAAATCGCCTTGATGGGGCGGTTCACTTTAGCCATATCGACTTTTCTCCGCAGATGTATTAGTATACATGGCAGAAGATTACTTTCCGCACATATGGTGTGGGTGGCATACTCTAGTATCTGCCCATTATGTTCAGGAGGTTCAGACAATGAAAAGCACGTTGATATCATTCGTTATTCTTGTTTTTTTCACATTCTCTTTGTTCGCGTTCGCGGGCAAAGAAAAAAAGAACATTTGCGGTACTGCTGTACCTGGCGGCGTAGCGGTGCTCAAGCTTTTTCCCACCACACAGCACCGACCCTCGGTGTATTTTGGCGGACAGAGGGTGATGGTCGTGGCGCGTGGCGGCTCGTGGGTGGCAGTGATAGGATTTTCGCTGAAGTTGAAGCCCGGAAAATACCCCGTAGTAGTGTCGGGACAAGGGGAAAAAGAGTACTGTCGCATTAAGATCGTGCATAAAAAATATACTACGCAGTACCTGCGTATAAAAAACAGACGCTTAGTGAATCCCAACACTAAAAGTATAAAACGCATCAAGCATGAAAAAAATAAAAGCGGTAATATTTTCAAGACATGGCGTTTCGTTCGGCATATTAATCTCCGCTTCAAGGTGCCCGTAAAGGGCAGAATGAGTAGTAGGTTTGGTGTGAGACGTGTGATAAACGGAAAACGCCGCAATCCTCACAGTGGTATTGATATTGCTGCACCCAGGGGGACAAATATTGTCGCTCCGGCTGACGGCATTGTCGTAGGAGTGGGATATTACTTTTTTAGCGGAAAGACGGTGTTTGTCGACCACGGTCAAGGACTGATAAGCATGTTTGCCCATATGCGCTCAATTACGGTGAAGAAAGGTCAAAAGCTCGTGCGCGGAGAGAAGATCGGCACAGTGGGCATGACCGGCCGTGTGACGGGTCCGCACTTGCATTGGACGATCAGCTTGAACAACAGCCGAGTTGACCCAACGTTCTTTCTTAAAAGCAGTCCATAGAAATGGATGCACATCCGTACACCCGCTTGTAAAAAGCGGGTGTGTTTTTTTACGCGTCTCCCGCCTCCGACTTTCAATTACTTCCATTACGCATTATTGACACCACATATGCAGATGTGGATAATACACCCCAGTAGTTCCTGTGTATTTTTGGTGATAAGGAGAGATAACGATGACTATTAAATCGCTTAAGATGACCCAGACTTGGCTTCAGTGTATTGACTGCGGGCACAAGACCGATCTACTGGAAGAAAGGCTATTTCGCTGTCCAAACTGCGACGGGCTGTATGACGTGTGCCACGATTACCCAAAGGTTCAAAAATCAACATTCGATGCGAGAACAATGGCAAGGGTCGGCTCTTCGCCGATGAACCGATCGGGAGTGTGGCGGTTCAAGGAACTGATCATGCCGTATCTTCCGGAAAGCGACATCATCTCCCTCGGAGAGGGGAATGTGCCGATCGTTGAGGCCGGTAGAAATTTGAAAAAATGGATCGGCGGAGAATTGGATCTTTGGCTGATATTGGAAGGCATGACGCCGACGGGGTCTTTCAAAGATTTCGGTGGCACGGTAATGATGTCTGTTGCCAAAGCGGCCGGGATCAATACGGTTGCCTGCGCATCAACAGGCGACACTTCGGCAATGGCGGCTGCGTATGCGGCGGCCGGCGGGATGAAATGCGCGGTTATTTTGCCCGAAGGAAAGGTAACTGCCGCACAGCTCGTACAGCCCTTGGTATACGGTGCTTCGGTGATCACCCTACCCGGCGACTTTGATGACTGCATGAGGGTCATGCAGGAATTGGTCAGAAACTACGGGGTATATCCCGCAAACAGCTTGAATCCAACGCGCATAGAGGGGCATCAAGCAACCACGTTCCTGTTGGCCCAGTTTTTCAACTGGACTTTGCCTGACTGGATCGCCGTACCCGTAGGAAATGGGAGCAATTCATCGTCGATTGGCAAGGGCATGCGCCTGCTTAAAGACCTTGGCTTGGTTGAAAGAACAGCTCGTATACTTGGCTGCCAATCCGAAGCCGCAAACCCCCTGTCAAAGTCGTGGATGTCTGTTCAAAGCGATGGGCATGCCTCTCCGGCTGATTGGCGTTTCGCGTTTGTGCCTATAGCGGTTGGTGAGACGACCGCTACGGCGGCACGGATCGGGAACCCTGTTTCCAAAGATAAAGTTATACGCGAGGTAACGGCTGTTGGGTACGCCGAAGGCGCAATGGAGATCGCCGATGAAGAAGCCCTCAACGAGGCCGTAGAGATTTGCGGAAAAGACGGAATCTTTATTTGTCCGCAAACTGGCACCGCTCTTGCCGGGGTCCGAAATGCGCTGCGAAATGGCAGGATCGAATCAGGCCAACGTATCGTGGTCGTTTCAACCGCTACGGGGTTGAAGTTTACCGAATCAGTCACGGCCCGGCTTGAAACCGCGATCATCAAAGCAAGCGATTGCGAAACTTCAACGATAGCTAAAAAGCTCGGAGTGTAGTCATTATTGTAGGGGGAGGCAATTTTATTGCTTCCCCCTTTTATTGCAAGTGAATGCAGACCGCAACAAGCTTTGCTCGGTACCCAAGAGAGACTTGCGGCACAAGGCTCTCTTTTTTGTGTGGAGATTAATGAACGACGTTAGAACTTGCCTGTTTTGCACTTTGAAAAGCCATTACAGTATTAAAAAAAGACACCCCGCAGAGCAGGGTGCTCTTACGAGGTGTGCCGACGGGCGACTTCTAGCTGTCAATTGAGACGAAGCATGGGTGGGACGCGACCAACTTACGAGCAGTCCTCGTATCGAGAGGGATGTCGTCGCCTGTGGTGTCGTTGTGAAGCCGACTGAGCTTCCCATTGGCGTGGTATGTGGCGGTGTATAGAATATCCGTGTCCTGCTTGGCATCATGCCGTTTGAACTTCCGGGTAACTTGTTCCATGACCTTCTCCTTCGCTTGTCCAGAGATTTTTGGAAATAGCACCATGCTACTTCTCTGCCAGAAGTGTAGCACACTCAACATTATCTGTCAAGTACCAAAAATAGCCTTATAAAATAAGGATTTTATTCTTCCATATATCTCACATATTTCTATATACGCGGGAGATTAATGAACGACGTTAGAACCTCTTTATTGAAAGGAGATGTATGCTCGGGTCTTTCAATCGTTACCTCGTGGTTATACCCTGTGGTTTCACAGGATAGGAGAAATGGTGGCTATCACTATTTTCTGTCCACACAACAAAAATCGCCCCAGCAAAGCCGGGACGGATTTTTGTACGTGTGGAGATGGCGGGAATTGAACCCGCGTCCGGATGATGTTCCCACATGATTCTACAAAGCATAGTTCGTTTTTTGTTTTTAGGAATGAAGAGTATATAACAAACAAAATCTTTTCACCCCGATTCCCTATAGTTTAGGTATTGAGTCGGGAAGGACGCAATATCGAGTCTGAAAGTTTATTACACCCGTATCCTCTTATCAGACATCAAAGGATGCAGACGCCGGTTTAGGCTAAAGCGTAAGCCGGAGCAAAGTTACTTGAACCACCTCCAATGGAAGCGATACCGTTCTTTACTTTTGCAATTAAGTTTGCACTTAATCAATGTTGCGGTGTTTAACGAGTCCCGCAGATCTCGGCTTTGCACATATGAGAGGAGATCACCCGTCTAGGCCGATCATCCCCCCAAAACATACTTCATAAATATGCTTTAGGGGAGTGAGCAGTATGTGGCGTATGCTTCCGCGTGTTTTCAATGCTCTACATTCTTTCTTTGAGCTCCCTCGCGACATCTCTCTCAGTGTCGCGTTTTTTTATCGCTTCCCTCTTGTCGTATTTTTTCTTTCCACGCGCGATGCCGATCCCAAGCTTCAATTTGTTGTGTTTACTATACACTGAAAGAGGCACTATTGTCAAGCCTTTTTGGTGTTCCGCGCCCGCGAGGACGGTGATCTCTTTTTTGGTAAGCAAGAGCCGGCGCGCTCTTTCCGGATCGTAATCCTTTGGTGCGTTTGCGGGCTGATAGGGCGGTATGGTAGTGCCTACGAGAAACACCTCATTCCCGCGCACAACGACGTATGCCCCCTCAAGAGACCCCTGCTTTTTGCGGAGTGATTTCACTTCAAATCCGCGAAGCTCAATGCCCGCGTCAAACGTCTCCAGTATCTCGTAATTGAAACGAGCTTTTTTATTTTGGATAAAGGTCGGCATACCGCCATTTTAGCAACATAGGGTGTATTTGACAAGTCTCATAAAATGTTATAGCATTAAAAACAGATTTTCAACAATATTCGGAGGTTTGCGATGTCTGTGGTGAAAGCACTTCTGACACTGGACAAGAAATTTGCGGAACTTGTGTCCGGCAAAACAAAAAGGTTTATTGAGACGCGAATCGGTAAGATCTTTCTTAGTCTCATGTTAATTGGTCCGATCACTTTCCTGCCAACGGTCTGGGAGGCATGGACGGCATCGAACATTGACGTATTGAGAACACTTACATGGCCGACGATGCTGATCGTAAATGTAGCAAGTTACATCTCTTTTGCGCACAACGGAAGCTGGAGAGCGAGAGCAATGGCAATAGAGTGGTTCACGGTGATAGCATTGATCTGGCTTGCTACGATTGTTCGGTGACCGGCGCCGCGTTTGTCACATCGGCCGCTCTGATGATTTGGGGCGGTTTTTCTTTGCACTTTTTTCGTGTATAATGGGGCATCTATGGACGTATTTAACAAAAGAAATAAGAAAAAAAGGGGGCGCAAGAAGAAGGGGAAAGGCAGCATCAAGCAGCAGTTCATGAGCAATATCTTGAGTACGATTCTCATCTTTATTATCCTTGCCGCGCTCTACTCAGTATTTATTGAAAACAAGGAAGAGATTCCCGAGATCCCACTATCGGAAGTCGCTTCTGGCATCTCGGCGGAGCTAGTGTCGGGCATCACCGTTGAAGGGGACAAGCTTGAAATAACATACAAAAACGGCGCGGTGAAAAAATCTAAAAAGGAGGTGGAAGCCCCATTGTCGGAGACGCTCTCCAACTATGGGGTATTCGCAGAGAAGCTCGCTATGGTAGAGATAGAGATAAAGAGGCCGACGGGGGTCGGGTTCTGGCTCCTGAATCTTGCTCCTTTCTTGATACCAATACTTTTCATTGTGCTTTTATTCTGGTTCCTGACGCGACAGGTAAAGGGCGCGGGGATGCAGGCGTTCAGCTTCGGCAAGTCTAAGGCGCGGATGATCGACCCTAAGGACAAGAGTCGGCGTGTGACGTTTAAGGATGTTGCCGGCATAAAGGAGGCGAAGGAAGAGCTTCTAGAAATAGTTGATTTTCTGAAAAATCCGAAGAAGTTTCTGGACATCGGCGCGCGTATTCCCAAAGGTGTTCTCTTGATGGGGGCGCCAGGGACGGGAAAAACACTCCTTGCGCGGGCCGTGGCAGGAGAGGCGGCGGTGCCCTTTTTCATCATTTCGGGATCGGAATTTGTGGAAATGTTCGTGGGCGTAGGTGCATCTCGCGTGCGTGATCTGTTTCGCATTGCGAAAAAAGCGGCTCCGTCGATCATTTTTGTTGACGAGATAGATGCCGTGGGGCGCGTGCGTGGCGGGGGCGCCGGTGGAGGAAACGACGAGCGGGAGCAGACTCTCAATCAGATTCTCGTTGAGATGGACGGGTTTGAGCCGCACGAGAAAGTGATCGTGATAGCGGCAACCAACAGGCCGGACGTGCTTGACCCAGCACTTCTTCGCCCGGGGCGGTTTGACCGAAGAGTGGTGCTTGATTTGCCGGATCGTGGCGACCGTGAAGAGATCCTGAAAATACACTCCAATAAAAAAATACTGGGCGAAGACATCAATTTACGCACGATCGCAGAGCGTACCCCAGGGTTCTCAGGCGCTGATCTCTATTCAATTATGAATGAAGCGGCAATTCTTGCGGCGCGAGAGGACAGGAAGAATATCACGCAGTACGACCTAATACGCTCTGTTGAAAAAGTTATGCTTGGTCCGGAACGGAAAAGCCACATTCTTTCCAAAAAGGAAAAAGAGATTACTGCCTACCATGAAGCGGGTCACGCGCTTGTTTCGTCCGTACTACCAAATGCTGATCCGGTGCATAAAGTGTCAATCATTGCGCGGGGACATGCGGGGGGATATACACTCAAGCTACCACTTGAGGAAAAGGGACTCCAGTCCAGGAAAGAGTTTCTGGACGACATCGCCGTTTCTATGGGTGGGTATGTTGCGGAACAGATGGTGTTCGGAGATCTGACGACCGGCCCCTCAGGTGATCTGCAAGTGGCAACGGCTATTGCGCGCGACATGGTCACCAAATACGGTATGTCGGAAGTTTTGGGACCGATCGCTCTGGAGGATGTAGGCGGGCGCATATCTTTCGGAAAGGGAGTAAGCGATAAGGAGTATTCAGAGACAATGTCTGCCAAGATTGATGCCGAGGTGTCCCGCATCATAAGCGAGGCGCGTGTCAAAGCAAATGATATGTTGATAAAGCATAGAGAGCTACTGGAGAGCATCGCACAGGAACTTATAAAAGTTGAGACGATAGAGAGAGAAGAATTTGAAAAACTTCTGATAATGGGAGGCGTTCAGCCAAAAAGACTGGAAGGGGAAGCAGTAGAAAAATAGGGTATGCGCGGTTTTGGCGAAGATAGAAAAACAGGCGAGAGAAATTCTCGCCTGTTTAATGATATGCAGCACTTCGTTAGAAGCCGTACCTCACGCCAAGTGTCCATATATCTGATTTATTGCCACCTTTCTTGTGGAGCAACATATACTCTGCGCGGAAAGAAAACTTACTTCTGCGCGGTGTGAAATTAAATCCAACTCCCAGCGGTACGAAAAAGCCTTTGTCGCTTAATGCTTCGCTTTCGCTTTCATCTCCGTCTGTAACGTCTCTATTGAGCTTGTAGGATATATGTCCTATTCCCGCAGACGCGGTGAAATCAAGTCGTCCTTGGCTCCTGCTGATTGGGATATAAAAAAGTGTAGAGAGCGTCAATATACGAAATTTCAGATTACTGTTCGCTTGTATGCAGTATTCCAATTGGCATTCTTGAGCTGAGCTTTCATGTCCATTTTGGATATATTTCAGCCCAAAACCAATATCAAAGCCACTAGAACCAAAAATGTCGTGAAAGGGAACAATTTCTACATTGAGTCCCGTACCACTGTAGTCAATCGGAATGGCTTTCTTTTTCCACCCCTTTTGCCCCAGATCGATACTTAGCTTGTAGTAATCTACTCCCACGATCACGTCCCACTTCTTCTTCAGCGGAATCTCACTTGTTGGAATAGTTGTATTTTCCGTAGTTTTCTCGCCCGTTTTCGCACTCGCCGTTTGCGGCAGTACAAATAAGTAGGAGATAAACGTAAGCAATAGAAATACCTGTAGTTTTTGGCGCATAATGCACCTCCTTACAAAGGGTTTTCATTAGAGTATGTAAAGAACACAATACACAACTGTGCTTTATCTGGTCAACAGTATAATATGTTTTTTGCTATTTTGTCAAGGGTATATTTTTGTCACCCTCCCGCATGTACTAAGACTCAAATCTTACAGATTTCGTATTCCCTTTTGGATATATCGTTTGAGTTTTTTGGAATTGAAAATGAAACCCGACTCTTAATCTGCTCCCCAGAACTCGAACCTGGAAGCGCGGAGACATATCTTTTGATATAATTCCATCGTTCGGCTGATGAGAAAACATGGGCGCACCAGGACTCGAACCTGGAACCGCCGAGATATAAGCTCGGTGCTCTAACCATTGAGCTATGCGCCCATGTTTTCTCACACCCTCACTTGAAATTATATGGATACATATAATTCCTGCGTTCGGATATCATGAAAGCAAGCTTTCACGTGCTCCTCACTTGAAATTATAAGCTCGGTGCTCTAACCATTGAGCTAGAGGCGGGGCTTATGGTGTGTAGGGTAACAGAAAAACAATAGCATGAATTAAAAAGAGTGGTCAATGACGGTTCCCGCTTGAGTGTGGCACCCGACTGTCTTTGTTCAATGTGCACCTGATGATATTATGTAGTAACAACTGTGTGCACAAATATATTCCCAGCATGTTTCCAAAATTCTATAAAAAAATAGTGAAATGGACGATCTTATTGTTTTTGTGTGTTGTACCGGCAAGCGTTCTTCTTGCACAAGGATATATTCCTCTGGCGCCTCTGCCGAGCGTTGAGGCGTCTGGTGGGGGAGGCAATCTGGCGGAATACTTTAGTGCATTATTTGCGATAGGGATTGGCGTTGCGGGCGTTCTTGCGGTCCTCATGCTTGTGGTGGCGGGAATAGAATACATCGGAGGCGCGGGTAGTGAGTCGGCAAAAAAGGATGCAAAGAATAGGATCAAGAACGCCCTTTTCGGGCTCCTGCTTGCCCTCTCCTCTTGGGTTATTCTCTACACCCTTAATCCCGATCTAATTGGCGGTACGTTGAACATACCATCGGTTCCACCGCCCGCCCTCTCGCCCGTTCCCGAAGTGCCCCCCCTTTCAACTCTACCTTCCATACTGCCGTCCTCACCGAATGTACTTCCAGCACCGATCTCTCCACCGGCACCTGTCACAGAGTTCGTCCTTCCGCCGGTTGTGCTCTCGGACCCCTCCAACGATCTGGCGATCTTGCAGGATTGCCTATTAAGGATTGCCGAGGGTGTATGCGCGACTTCTGATTTGAATTCCGACGGGAATATTGATATTGATGATTTTACGCTGTTTCTGGAGTCCCTTAAATATGACATCAATAGTGACGGTGTAATTGAGTTTGCCGGCACTTCTGCGGTTACGTCTTGCGTATTTAAGGTTAATACGGAGCCGATCACATGTAATGTTGGAGATTTGAACAACGACGATGAGATTGACTCCTCGGACCTTGATCTATTTATCGTGGCGCTGCGCAAGATAAGCGATCCACCCATCACATCTTGCTTATTCTTCAATGTCGACGAACTCATCTTTTCGCCTTACACACCTGTATTTGCGGTGAAATGTGCGCCGACTAACATCACGTTTTCCATTGGGGAGTTCAATAATTTCAAAAAAGCCATTAACCGATCCGCATCTGGCACACGCGTGCAACTTGATGATCTGTACCGTAATCTTTTCTTCTGCGATTCGGACGAAGGGACATGCTATTTCGACTCTCAGCCCGAGTTGAAAGCCATTACGTTCTCCACGATCGCGGTCTATGACCTAAATCGCGACGGCGTAGCGGATCTCGGAAAAGGAGGAGGAAACGAAGACCTTGCGATTTTTAATTCCTGTCTCGCACAGTCGCCCACGGGAGCGTGCGCTCAGGCGGATTTCAATGCCGACGGGGCAATCAATAACGCCGATCTTACGTTTAGAGATTTCATGCACCAGAGCGTTTTTGCTGCCACGGCATCCCCTTTTATTCCTTTAGGATTTAAACTGGGCGGTATTGAGGCGATGTTGTTTGACAGTTCGGAATTCTCCGACATACAGATCATTGAGTACTGCGTTGCAAAGAAATCCATCATGAACTGCGCGATAGCGGATGTAAACGCGGACGGCGTTATTGATTCGCTGGACTTAGGCGAGTTCAAGTCCTCCGCAGGGAGATACGATATCAACGGTGATGGTGTCGTAAACGTAAGAACACGGGATTAGTAGGCGGATCATTCAAAACTACATTGACCCCCCTTACAGGGCACATAGATTTTTCCTCTTCTATCCCGCGGGATAGAAGAGGAAAAAGGGGTTATTCAAGATGGATATCTGCTTTCGTGCCGGACAGCCGCTCTTTGATGGCAGGATGTCCTTTGAGTCCAGGATCTTTCTCCATCATTGCGATCGCCTCGATGCGCGCCGCTTCCACCATTTTGATGTTTTTGATCGCTTCCATTCCGAGATCGGAGATGCCCCATTGTTTTTCTCCTGTAAGTTGCCCTGCGCCGCGGAGCTCCAAGTCAAGCTCTGATAATTTAAAACCGTCTTTTGCGGTAGTAAGTGCTTTTAATCGCCCAAGTGATTGTTTCGTTTTCGTGTTGGCAAACAGAAAACAATATGCTTGATGGGTGCTGCGCAAGACGCGCCCGCGCAACTGATGCAGTTGTGCAAGACCAAATCGCTCCGCGCCTTCAATGACGATAGTGGTTGCATTGGGGACATTGACGCCCACTTCAACGACAGACGTCGCGACCAAAATATCTGTTTTGCGATTGGCGAATTCTCCCATAACATCCTCTTTTTCTTTCGGCTTCATTTTCCCATGTAGCACATCAATCTCATATTTTGGAAACACTTTTTCTTTTAAGCGCTCCGCCTCCGCTTTCACCGATTTCACACGGAGTGCCGATGCTTTGTCGGGGTCGGGTTCCTCAATGCGCGGGCAGATGACATACGCCTGTTGCCCATTTTTCAATTTTTTTCGCACTTTTTCATAAACTTCTTCACGCTTTTTCACTGGTACTATCTCGGTGATTATTTCCTTGCGTCCGGCGGGCATTTCGTCAAGAAGGGTTAGGTCAAGGTCGCCGTATATGGTAAGTGCCAAGGTTCGCGGTATGGGGGTGGCGGTCATGGAGAGCAGGTGCGGCACTTTCCCGTCTTTTTGTACAAGTTCCATACGCTGTTTTATGCCGAAGCGGTGCTGTTCGTCAATTATTACGTACGCAAGGTATTTGAATCGCACGGTTTTTTGAATAAGTGCGTGTGTGCCTATCAAAATAGGAATTTCTCCGTTTTCCACCCACTTTAAAAGCTGTGTGCGGGAGATCTTTGTTGCTTTCCCCGGATTGACCTTTGACGGGAACTTTTTGCATCCAGAACCCGTAAGAAGCCCAATGTTAATGGAGAGATGTTCAAAATATTCTATGAAAGATTCAAAGTGCTGGTTTGCCAGAATCTCGGTCGGCGCCATATATGCAACTTGCAGGTTGCCAAAATCTTGCCGTTGCGCTGAATCGTCCCCTTGGGATGATCGCCCGAGCGTCTCCGGGCGCTTTAGTGGACGGGTCATGATCGTTGCGTAGGTGGTCGCTGCCGCAACGAGAGTTTTACCGGAACCCACATCTCCTTCTAGGAGTCGTGTCATGGGCGTGTCTTTCTTTAGGTCAGATACAATAGATGTAATAGCACTCTCTTGTGCCCCGGTCGGTTTGAATGGGAACCTTTTCAGGAAGCTGTCAATCTCTTTTTTTTCTACATCAATTACGAATGTCGGGTTTTGCCTGTATGCATGCCGCACTCTTTGCCGCTCTAATTGAATGAAAAATATCTCCTCAAATGCAAATCGCTTTCGCGCTGCGAGGGCGTCGCTTTCTTTGCGGGGAGCATGTACCCAGACAAGGGCGGTGCGTAATGTCGGCAGGCGGTATTTCTTTAGTATTTCTTTGGGAAGAGGGTCGCGTAGCTCTTCCATGACGCCGCTTCCCAGAATCCTCTGCATTGCGTGGTACAGCCAGCGCGAGGTGATGCCGCGGCTCTCGGGGTACACCGGATATGAGAGTGTTTCCTGTGTATCTTTGCCGAATAATGTCCCAATGTCCATGGGAAGCTCTTTTGCGTGCTCAAATTCGGGGTTGGCGAGATAGAGGCCGGATGACCCTTCTGTCACTTTTCCGGCGAGCTTCACCATGTCGCCTTTCTTCATTCTTTTCGCAATGTACGCCTGATGAAACCACACTGCTTTAATGGAACCGGTGCCATCCTCAATAATGGCTTCGGCTAAGGGAATTTTTTTGCGATACGCTTTCGACATTTTTGCGCTCACTACCCTTCCGTAGAGGATCACTTCTTTGCCCGCACGCGCATGCGCGATCTTTTTTATGTTTGAAATGTGGTGGTAGCGGGCGGGAAAGTAATAAAGGAGATCGCGCAGCGTCGTAAGTCCCAGTCGGACAAACGCCGCCTTGTGGCGTTTGTCCACACGAAACTCCTTTTCAATAGGTGAGCTTAAGTTCATCGCACCATTGTATCCTAAATCTTTCCCACCGCACTCATTGACAAGTTACTTATTTATGATATACTATCGTCAGAGTAGTACCGGCTTCAACCTCATAGATAAAGGAGGAATAATGACTATCAAAGTGTTTTTTAAGAAGTTATCTCGGATTGGCGGTTCCGCGTTGCGGAAAGACGATACAGTAACATATTCCTTTGCCGGATACGTGTGCACCGGCAAAATTCATTCACTTTCTCAAAAATCCGTGATTGTCATTCCTGATGACAAGCCGCAGCACAGGATACGGCGTAAACATCATCAAGTGTCTCTGGTGTAATACCTCTCTTTGCTTTTCGTATTGACCGCACTCGCCCCTGGACCTTCGTATCAGGGGCTTTTTTATTAGCGACCTGTCTGCGTGCAACGCACAGGCAGGCGTAGAGCGAGCGAAGTATGAATGTGAAGCGAACTTACCTGCCGGTAGGCAGGGTGAAACATTCATACTTTCAAGCCGAGGAGTTAATATATGAGTACATATAATCCCATCGCTCGGACATTGTGAAAATAAATTTTCACATGCTCCTCGCTTGAAATTATAGGTAAATACCCTGCGG
>BTQM01000003.1:0-34806 GCA_036985875.1 Patescibacteria group bacterium | reverse complement strand
ATTTTCGCGCTTGTTCAAGATTGTTCTCCACGAAAGCCCCGCCTGTGCGCCATCTAAGATGAGCACCTCGAACAAATGGCGGTCATCATGCACGGGAACACCCCATTCCTTGTCGTGATACTCCGCCATGAGCGTATCGCTCCCTTCCGACCACCTACATCGTTTTATTTCTTTTTTCGGTTTCATCCTCGCCATTGCCACCCATTATACCAAAAAAACTCCTGCCCCATACCAAGGACGATCCTTGATGTGGAGTTATCGAGTCCCGAGACCCACAGAAGGTCTGATGGATCTACATCCTATCCGGCGCGGATATACCGAGCCGAGGAGCCAATAAAAAAGCCGCTCGTATTTCAGAGCGGCTGAGCTTTCGTTTGATTATGCGCTTTTTTGTTTCAAGGCATATTCAGACGCAGTTCGTACTGCTTCCTCGGGACTCATACCTTCCCACCGATTCCCGACGGGCACGTGTATGGTTCTGAAGTTTGCAAGAAACATCCGAGGTGCGCAATGAAGACATGTATACACTGCCTCCTCTTTGAACCAGGGCATCCCATTCGTGTTTACTCCGGCGATCCACAAATCGCATTCAGAAGTGGGGAAGAAACGTTTCGTCATTTCCCACAAGGCCCATTCCTCTGCGTGGACGCATGCTCCAAGAGCAGCTTCGCCTTGAGGTTGCATCTGGGATCTGACACAAGTCGGTTCACAGATATGCTTCAGGGGTTCAATGGACTTGTTGGCTGTCACCGCAAGAGTGTTATCTTCGTGTGTAATAGCGCATCCAAACCACATCTTTCGACATTCTGATTCAAGGGCCTTCATAAAACAAAGTCGGTAAATGTCATTCTCAAAAAGTGGGTTCTGCGTAACGGCTTTCGCAAGGCGAAACGCAAGAAGTTTGTAGCGCTCTACAGTTTCAGAATGCGAAAGAATATAAGAACGGGTTCTTTCCTCGCCTTCCATACCTTCCGGGTAGTCATTACCAAACTGCACAGCAGTAAAATCTTTCTCCTCACCTGATTCAAGAAGGTTCCAGTAATGAGAGGCTGCCCCAGAAAACTTGGGATACGGCTTGAGCGATGCCCTCAGGATGGTGCCGCCAAACAGGTTTTGGGCAACAATAGACACCACCGCACAATGCCCCCATAAAGGATTCTCAGGAGACCATCCATGGGGTTCTTGAGTTGTTTCTTTGTCGCAGATTCTCGGGAGGATCTGCATGAAATCATCAATGGTGATTCCTAGCTTGCTAGTCACGTTGTTATCTCCTTATTTTTTGTGTCAACGATTCTTTCTGATTGTATTTACGCACAAAATTACTTATGTGTCAAAAGATTTTGCCCCCAACAACCGCGAGGAACCCCTGCATCTTTTCCGGTGGGAATATAAAATACGGACATCGGATGTCCGTATTTTATTGCTTGACACAGTAACACAACATGCTATTTTTTAGGGCAGACGACACTGAGCACGATGAGGTCTTCATGAATACTGTTGCGCAGAAATTATACGAGGTTGATAATTTCCAACCATTCGTGAATGAATGTCTTGGTATATTAAACGGTGTCCCCCTGCTGGATCAATTCAAAAGACAGAACATACAAAAGATTATTTTTCAACCGCTTCTTGTATGTGGTGGACTGGCAAGAATAAAAGAGGGTGGTTGTGAACTGGTTATGTATCTGGACACACGAGCAGCAAATTACGACGAGCACGCGTTCACACTAGGACATGAGATTGGTCATACATTTCACCCTCTTCCGGATGGGGAAAATCTTGATTCATTGCGCATGCACGCACAAGGTCTTCCTGCAGTGCATGAAGAAGAAGATCTTATTGATAGGATAGTAGAACGAAATGAATCTTTTGCTGACGCGTTTGCAGAAGCATGGCTTAAGCAAGATAAAAACAAAGATTCTGCTGAAATGTTTATATCAGCCTGTCATCCCGGCGAAGAACAAGTATTCTTTGTTCTGTTAAAGTGATTGGTTTTGAAATAGCGGCTCCATGCCGCTATTTTTTATATATCATTTCATAGCCCACTTCACCTACATCTTCTCCGGTGCGGAAATGCCGAGTAGGGAGAGGGTTTTCGCGAGCGTTCTTTTTGCGAGCTTCGCAAGCTCAAGTGCTCCCCTATTATATGTGTCGTCTTTGATCACGCGCACGTCACGATAAAACTGGTTGAACTCGCTTGCGAGCTCGTACGCATATGTAGTGAGTTTGTGAACTTGATGATCTCTCGTGACACCTTCCACCACTTCCGAAAACATGGTGACCTTCATCGCAAGCGCCCTGCCCCGCTCTTCTTTTATGATGCCGGAGGTGGAGCTATTGTCCGCTTCAAGCTCTCTCGCTTTTTCTAAGATTGAACAAATACGCGCGTGCGCATATTGGACATAGTAAACTGGGTTTTTCTGCGACTGTTGCTTGGCAAGTTCCGCGTCAAATTCCATGTGCGTTCCTAGCGACTTTTCCGCGAAAAACCACCGCACCACGTCAAGTCCAAAATCGTCCACCAAGTCTTCAAGAAGCACCACGTTGCCCGCGCGCTTGGACATCTTTGCTGCCTTCCCTCCTTCTTTGAGCGATACCATCTGTGTGATGAAAATTTGGAAATCCCCTTCCCAGCCAAGCATTTTTTTCACAGCCATCATGCGCTTCACATGCCCGTGATGGTCCGCGCCCCATACATCAATCACACTGTCGTATCCTCGGCAAAACTTGTCCATATGGTAAGCAATGTCTGAGAGAAAGTACGTTGCCGTTTTGTCGGAGCGCACCACCACCCTATCTTCATCATCGCCGTACTCTGATGTTTTGAGCCACCACGCTCCATCTTCCTCGTACACCAAGTCTTTTGCCTTAAGTTCGTCCAATATCTTCTCCGCAGCGCCGCTCGCGCGAATGTTCTCGTCTTCCGAATACCACCTGTCAAATTTGATGCCGAGCTTACTCTCAATAAAGTCCTTATTGTACTCCCCCACTTTTTCCGCAAGCTCAAAACCCGCCTCTGTTAATGCTTCACTGTGCGTGCCATCCTCCTTCTTGAAGCTCATCTCGGCGATTATTTTTTCAAGTCGCACTGTTTTGTACTGCTCTCCCTCCCCCAGTACCGTCTTGCCAAGCTCCTTTATCTGATTGCTCTCGCGCGAATCGTTGATATAGAACTCACGCACCACGTCCGCACCGGCATAAGAAAACACGCTGGAAAGAATATCGCCATAAAATGCACCCCTGCCATGCCCGATGTGGAGTTCGCCCGTAGGGTTTGCAGAAATGAACTCAATATTAACCTTCTGTCCGCCCAGAAGATCAAGTCCGAGATCCAGCGTATTGTCCAAAACACCAACCTTGCTGAGGATCGCTTCGTCAGTAAGCATGATATTGATGAATCCGGGCCCCGCGATCTCTATGGACTTGATATATCGTCCGCGCTCGGAAGAGGTCAAAAGCATTTCTTTTATCTTTTCCGCAAGCTCGCGGGGGTCCTCATCCAGCGAAGAGGCGACAACCATTGCAGCGTTGGTCGCGTAATCACCGAAACGCTCAGAATGGGAAACATCAATTTTACCCGTATCAACCTTCCTACTGAGAGACGCCGCAGCTTTTTTTATTCTCTCTGTGAGAATATCTTTTATCATAAAGATTATGATAACACAGCGTATGTTGCACATATAGACCACAGAGTCCCGGACAGTCTATATTATGCCGTCGCTCGGACGGAATGAAAATCTCCATTCGCCTTGCTCATTACCGTTTTTATTCCGCTCTCAGCTCAGACATAATAAAAGCCCCAAGTCAAAAGGCTTGGGGTCTGATACACATTCACTTTTCAATATTAAGCGTGCATTTTATGTGCGCAAGCACATTCCTTGCAACTTCATCAAATTCCGCTTCGGCATCAACAACGACCGCATTGGGTTTGCCGCATGCCGCGCGGCGCAATCCCTCTGCCACGCGTTTATGAAAATCCAAACTCTCCTCGTCAAAACGGGTTGTTTCCTCTCCTCTGGAAGCAACGCGCGCAAGTCCAACGCGCGGACTCACATCAAGAAAGATATAAAGGTTCGGTTCAATGGTGTGTATCCATTTCCTGTTCTTTATAATTCCCCCACGAGCGAACGCGTCCAAGACATGAAATGTATCTTCAAGGTCTCGTCTTCCTCGCGCAACCACCTGATATGCGTAGGTGGAAAAGTTGAACCTGTCGCAAATAACATGCTTGCCGGACTCCAGAGCTGGAATGATAAGTTTTTTAATATGTTGGATACGCGCCGCAAAGAAAAGCAAGAGTTCTGTTTCCACCTCCATTTCTTCATTCGGATCTTTTGAAAAAAGGAGTTCGCGAATTTTCTCCGCGACCAGAGTGCCACCCGGCTCTCTGGTAAAGACAATGCCCTCGCCACCAAGTGCCTTTTTTAGGTACTCAATGTTTTTTGTCTTTCCGGATCCTTCTCCCCCCTCAATAGCGATAAATTTGCCTCGTGGCATATTTTTTCTCCTCTTAAAACGACTTTCTGCTTTATTTTTATCACAGATGTATGCAAAAGAAAAGCTGCGTCCCGGTTTCGATGGGACACAGCTTGGACCATGTTACGCTATACTTTCGGCGGAGTAACTCCTGTTTGTCCTTGATATTTACCGTTCCTGTCCTTATATGACGTGTGGCACACTTCGTCCGCGGAGAGAAATACTACTTGCGCGACACCCTCATGCGCATAAATTTTCGCCGGAAGAGGCGTCGTGTTTGAGAACTCCAACGTGACGTGTCCTTCCCACTCCGGTTCAAGGGGTGTGACGTTGACCACGATGCCGCAGCGGGCGTATGTAGATTTCCCCAAACAGATCGTGAGTACTTCCCGCGGAATGCGAAAGTATTCAAGAGAGCGCGCCAATGCGAACGAATTGGGTGGAATAATGCACACTTCCCCCTTGAAATCCACGAGGCTCTCCTGATTGAAGTTTTTGGGATCCACGACAGCACGGTTGATGTTGGTAAAGATCTTGAACTCATCGGTGCAACGCATGTCATACCCGTAACTTGAAGTACCGTACGAAATGACCTTTTTCCCGTCGGGAGTCCGGTTTACCTGATAGGGTTCAAAAGGTTCAATTATCCCACAATCTCGCGCCATACGGCGGATCCACCTATCGGACTTCACGCCCATAAACACCTCCAAAGAAAAAGTTGAAAATAAAAAAACCCGCCTAAGTTGTATCACAAAACACAGAAAAAACAAAACCTCTTCCGAGGTTTTGTACACTATTCCAGTATACTGGAATAGTGTACGGTTATTTTTCTTTGAAAAGCCTTGCTGGGCTTGTACCGTAACGTGGTAATGGTTTAATAAGATTCTCTATATAATGCTGTAATGGTCCTTTACGCAACACGCTGCAAAGCTTTTTTACATTTGAAAATTTTCCACCCTCAAGTTTAACCTGGAGTTTCGTAGTTGTAGTTGGGCTTAATTGCAACGTCTTCCCTGTTTTATATGGACTCATCCCCTGCGATAGTAATGAAATTGCCACAAGCCGCTTGCCAAGCATAATTTTTTCGGTTGGCGTAAATAGTTCGCCAAAAGCGGAGTGTTGTTGTTTTTTGGAAATGTTTCTGTCAGTAATCGCAGAAAAAAGAAGTTTGTAAATTTTTTCTAAAATCTGACCATTGACTTGCTTAGATGAAATATGAGGCATGATTGTTGTATTGCTTTATAATTATTAACAAAGTGGTTATATATTCCAGTATACTGGAACATATAAAATACACTAGTCCGACCAGACCGAGTTGTGTGGTCAACAATTTATGTATTATTAAAAAGCCCCTTCTATTCCAATATACTGGAATAGAAGTAGATAAAGGATCCCCCATGCTCTCTGCGTCAAAGATCCTTTATTTACTTCACCTCAATGCCCATTGAGCGGGCGGTGCCTTCAATAATTTTCATTGCTCCTTCGATATCGGCGGCGTTCAAATCCGGCATTTTCTGCTCAGCGATCTCGCGTACCTGCGCTTTCGTGACGCTCCCCGCTTTACTCACCACATTCTTGCCAGAACCCTTCGCGATACCCGCCGCCTTGATCAAAAGGCGCGAGGCGGGTGTAGTTTTTAAAATAAAGTCGAAGCTTCTGTCCTCAAATACCGAAAGTACAACGGGGATAATATCTCCCCCCATTTCCTTCGTCGCATCATTGAACTTTGTCACGAACTCGCCGATATTCACCCCCGCCTGTCCCAGTGCGGGACCCAAAGGAGGCGCGGGATTTGCTTTTCCTGCCGGAATCTGCAATTTTATTTTTTTCGTTACTTTTTTCATATATTTTCTTAATAAACGCAGTGAATTTTTGAAAATAATGATTCCGTTAAAGGAAAATATATTCACATGCATTCGTATATTACTATCGCCCTAAATTTTCTTCACCTGCAGAAAATCAAGCTCAACCGGCGTTTCTCTCCCAAACATGGAAACAAGTACTTTTATCTTTCCTCTCTCCTCGTCAACTTCATTTATTTTCCCTTCAAGCTCTTTGAATGGTCCGTCGATGATTGTCACCGCATCTCCCATCTGAAAATCGATCTTGTGCTTCACCGCATCGCTTTGCATCACTTTAAAGAACGACTCCACCTCTTTTTCGTTCAAGGGAACTGGATTCACACCCGCGCCGACAAAGCCGGTCACTCTCGGGGTGTTGCGCACCACGTACCACGAATCATCGGTAACGATCATCTCCACTAGCACATAGCCTGGATATATTTTCTCTTCAACCTCAGCTCTCTCCCCTCCTTTTATCTTTATTTTCTTTTCCGTGGGGACAACAACGCTAAATATCTTGTCCTCCATGCCAAGAGACTCTATGCGCTGTTTCAAGTTGCGCATCACTGCATTTTCATACCCCACATATGTGTGGATAGCATACCAATTTCTTTCCTGCTTTAATTCTTGTTTTGCCATGATTATTACGATGCTAACATTCGTATCATTTATCCCGTTAGAAATAGAACGTTGCAAGTTTTCGCGATTTCTAACGAGATTCGCATTCATTCGCCCACAAGCGCCGTTGCGCGAACAAGTAGATCAATACCGGATTATAGGAGATCACTCAAAAGAGCAGAGAAGATGGTGTCAAAAATACCCAAGAAAAACGCCGTGAGCAGGGACGCTACGATTATAACAACTGTAAAATGAATCGTCTGACTCCTCGTAGGCCAGCTTACATGTTTTAACTCACCCCTTGTGTCTTTGAGATACTGTATGAATTTCATCCTTCTTGCTATTACTAAAAACCGCCCTTCGAGGCGCGTTATCTAACATACTCATGCTATATCTTTATGAAAAAAAGTCAATCCTATCAGAAGTAGGAGCATCGCAATCATTCGCGATCTCTCAACTGGATCAACTTCCGCAAGTATACTCTATCCGAGATACGGCGACATAAAAGAAGCCCCGAAATCGTCGTAACGATTTCGGGGCTCAAGCTTAAAAGGAGCTTTTATTCCTCCTTGCTTTCCTTCTGCGCTTTCCAGATCGGAAAGAGGTGCTTGTTCAGTGCTCGTGTAAATCTAAGCACATTCTCGCACACATCGCTGGGAAGGTTTTCAGGCACCTTGCCAAAGATCGCGTTTGGTACCGAAGCCCACAATTTCCCTTCCTGACCGGAAAGAAAATGAAAGCACCCGGTTCCATCAACGGCCTCAATGATGGCAAAGGATCTGTCGCCTCTTTCCTTGAGAACAAGGCGTACGATTCCCACGCCTCCGTGGCGAATCACCCTTTTGCCTTCCTTGACCGGCTCCTTGAAAATGCGATAGAGGCCTTCTTGCGGATCATCCTTGTCGATCATCCCGTCCAGGTCATCACTAACGTCCGTCAGAGCGCGAAGCTCTTCCGTCTTCTTACGAATTTTCCGCTTTTTCTGCAGAGAAACCCGTCGAAGCGCCTTCGTGAATTCCGCCTCCAGAGCTTTCTGTCCTGAAGACTTCTCCTGTCCTTCGGAAGGACTGTAGAAGGCATAACACTGCCCTTCCACATAGAAATACCCCCTGGGAAGACGACCCTTATTCGCAGATTTCAAGCGATGTGCCTCTTCCTTGTGGATATCCCTCACGCGCGTTACGCCATCTTCATTTACAGACTCGTCCAAGAGCCGGCGCAGTACCTTCTTTATCTGCTCAGGAGTCTCCACTTCGCGAATAAAGTTTAGGAACTCAGAGTACTCCACATGTCTGGAGAGATTCTCGTCGCCCGCTTCCTCGATCTCCTTTATCCTTTCTGAAAGAAGCGCATCTCGCTCAGCGAGCTTACGAACAAGGTCCCATCCCTCAACAGCATGGATTCGCCTTTGCTCCTTCTTCAAGTCAAGAAGACGTTCTCCCGCCTTCTCTGCCCAGGATTTCGTCTCTTGAGCTTTCTGCGCCGCTTCTTCCAGCTCTTCCGAAGAGAGCGAAGGCGCCTCATCGGGAAGGTCGGGAAGGACTTGGGGTGCGCTGGCATTTTCCACATTGCTTTTAACAGCAGCGATTGCCATTGCTTTCCCCATGCCAGTAGGCTTTTTGTCGACGGCGAGATCTTTGTCATCCTCAAGAGCTTTCAAGATTTTCTTTTCTACATCTGTCATAGCTGTCATAATACACCTCCGATAGTCTCTCGGTAAAAGAAAAAATTTACAAGAAAAATGAACTAACTTTTTACAGCCACCTCTTTTCCTATTTCAAAGTTCAAAAACTAACAACGGGATATTCCCCGATCGTCTACACTGCATTATACATCTATTGTAATAATTGTCAATGATTTCGGCTTATTGCGCATATTCAAGCCCCTACAACTATTGCGGGAGTTTTTCTGGGAAAAAACAGAAACACTCAACTATTTTAGTAGAGCAAAGTTCCCCTAGGGTGGACCTAGGGGACGAATAGGAAAATCTGACTGTTCTCCTCCGACTAAGCGAGCCCCTCTCTCTTTTTGCCAGCATTGCCTGTCTGCGTGCGTACACGCACAGGCAGGCGGTAGGTGAAAGAGAAATTAAGGAGGTGAATAGACCTGTGCCCTGTGGGTGAAAATTTATCTGTTTGAGCCCTTGGGGCGAGTTATAGATTTTTTGTGACGAACCGACTGTAATTTCCTTTCACCGCGAGCACGTTTGAAAAAAGAATAGTCCGAGCGATCTTTACTCCTCGTACAAAATCTCTATCACATCGCCATCCTGCATCATGTATTTCTCAAATTCCATGTTCTCTTCACCTCCCACAAACATTCTTATCGTCCCGCCCTCTTCAGCTCTATTTCCCAAAATCATATCTCTACTGAAATCTTTTCCCCATGTGTCAAAGAAGTTCTTTATCATGATGTCATTTTCCCTGACAATGCCGCTGTACTCAAGGTGGATAATGCCGCCAGGATCATGCGTATGCATCGGCGAGTGCACCGCCCCCAAACCGATCCCACCGGGAATAGCAACCTCCTCCCCTTTAATGGAGATGGAAAGAGAAGGGTGCCAGTGGATACCGCGCTGCGAAACGGTCGCCGATTGCGGCACTTTGGGAAGCGTCACAAGCCAAAATATCCCCACGCCGAGCACACCCAAAACAAGTACCCAAATGAGCATTGTTTTTATTTTTTTGAAAAGCTGCCTTCTAGCTTGCCGCTCATCCTTTAATTCCTTTTTGTCCTTTCTCTGTTCCATGGCGATAATTTAGAGTTTAGCCACTAGTGGCTAAACCCTAATGGCTAACTTGAGTTATGCCCTATTCCCCCTCCAACACATCCTCTATCTTCTTGATGATCTCGTCCAGAGTATGGTCCGCTTTCACGAGATATCCCTTGATGCCCAATTCTGTAGCCGCGCTTATCTTCTCCATATCTGAATATTGAGAGGTGACAAGTACGGGGATCTTCGGGATGTCTTTATCCGATTTCATATTCTTGAGAAATTCAAGACCCCCGACATTGGGCATAACTACATCCAGCACTATCAGATCCGGCTTTTCTTCTTTTGCCTTCCTGAGTCCCTCTTCACCATCAACCGCATGTACGGTC
This sequence comes from Patescibacteria group bacterium, assembly GCA_036985875.1. Taxonomy (GTDB): domain Bacteria; phylum Patescibacteriota; class Minisyncoccia; order Phycocordibacterales; family UBA1539; genus BTQM01. Next base: position 24,769 of record BTQM01000003.1, on the reverse strand, counting down.
GTATATTTCCCATCCTTGTGCACCTTCATGGCATCCTTGAGAACTTTTGAAAAGATCTTGTCATCATCTATGATGAGAATTTTTTTTGCCGCCTTGGAGACGTCTGGTTTTTTATTCATGGTATTTTCTCAACTTTAAGATTTATTAAAATTTATTTTACATTCTTGTTTGCGCCAATAAAGAAACAGGGGCTACGATTTAAGTATAAAATAAAACGTGCTTCCTGTCCCCTCCTCCGAATCCACACCTATAATACCGCCATGTGCTTTAATAATTCCTTTCGCGATGACAAGGCCTAGCCCCGTCCCGCGTCTTCCGCTTCGCACGACGGATTCAAATTGCTTGAACTTATTAAATAATTTCCCCATATTGCTCTTTGATATTCCTTCACCTGTATCAGTTACCGCAATGAAAAGGGCGTCCGGATAATTTTTCAATTTCTCTTCTTTGTCTTTCAGAAACCACTTGATTCCCACCTTCTGTGCCTCGCTCTCTATAGACTGCCCCTGCTTGTGCGCAAGCACCTGCACAACTACGCTTCCGCCCGGCTTCGTAAATTTGAGCGCGTTTGAGATGAGATTGTTGAGTGCTTGAGATATTCGAAGCGGGTCAATGCGTATCTCACTCTTTGCGTTTTTGTCAAAAAGCGAGGTTAATTCTATTCTAGCATCTTTGGCTGTAGTTTCAAAAAACCGTATTCTCTGCTTGATGATATCCTTTATGTCCGCAAGTTCCACATCAACGTCGAACTTACCGGATTCTATTTTCGCAACGTAAAGAAGATCGTTTACCAACTCAAGTATTTCTGAAGAACCTTCGTGTATCAGCTTGATATATTCCCTATATCTCTTTTCATCTTCCCTTATCGCAGGATCCACTCCCATAAACTCGCTCATTTTTTTAATGCCGTCCAAAGGAGAGCGAAGCTCGTGAACCATCATGGAAATAAAGTCCTCTTTCATCTGCTCAAGCTCTTTTTCATACGTAATATCGTGAAAGATTACCACTCCGCCAAATAACTCCGTTTTTTTCGTCCCGTGCCCACTTACTGGTGAGATCAAAATATGAAAAACACGTTCACCAACTGCCACATTGTCCATCGCAAGAGTGTTGCCGGTCTTTAACGCTTCTTCGAGTTTTCCTTTTATGTCAAACACTCCTGTCAAAGCATCAATGAAATCAAAGATTGTCGGCTTTTCTTCCGCCAGAAAACCCACGATGCGTTTCGCGGACGGATTCGCAACCAACACTCGATAATCCTTATCGATCATTACCACCCCGTCTGCCATGCTCTCCACCATCGCGGAAAGTTTCCTCTGTTCCGTCTTCACCACCTCCTCCAAACGGGTTACCGCCCGGGAGGCCTGTCCGACGATCTTGTAGAGGAGCGTCATCTCCTCTTCTTTGTAGAGCCCCTCTGCACTATCCGCCACCGTGAGTACGCCAACAACATTTCCACCGATCACAAGGGGTATGTTAAAAAAAGAATTCACTGATTCCGCCGCTTCCTCGTCGGTCAAAACACCCACCACTGTGGCTTCAACACTCACTCTGGAAAGATCTTTCTCCAAGAGCGCGGAGAGCGAGTCCAGCATCCTGCCTCGCACCTCATCAATAAAGAGCGGAGAAACAGGTTTCCTTAGATTCACTTTGAATAAGATCTTTCCGGGCCCCAGAAGCATATAAGATGCCGCGCTATGGGGGATGAACTGCTCTAGGGAAGCGGTAATAATATCAACTATCTTCTCTACGTTCAAAGAATAACCGATACGGTCGCTGATCTCTTTCAAGATCGCAAGCTCATACATCCGATGTCTCACCTGCTCTTCTTTCTTCCTTGCCTCCTTGCCGAGAGACTTTGCACGCAAATAAGAAAAACCTGCAATAAGCAACGAGGCGGATATAACAACAATAACTACAATAGTTTGCATTTCATTTCAAAAAATGAGGTTTTGGCAGGAGCAAGTTCTAGCAGTAAACTACTCGGTCTGCTTTATCGCCGGATATTTCGCGAATATCGTACCGAGCGCATTTTTCACTATTTGTCCGGATAGTTCAACGTACTGGTCGATCAATTGCTGGAGTACCTTATCTGGATTTCCCTTTACTTCGATTACGCTACCATCATCTGAGACGACAAGACCCTCAACATTGCGCGCCTTCAAAATAGCGATCTTGGGACCCAATATCACGGTTTGTTTGGCGACGATCTCCGCAATGAGCGCTTTGTATTGTTCTTGTTCTCCCATAGTTATTTAATTCCCTCTGGTAATGTGAAAAAGTTTACCTGCTCCAATTGCCATTATTACATACCCGGCGATAAAGAGTATGTCACGCAACATGTTCGTGACATACACAGGGAACTCCAAGGAAAGAAAGGAGGCGGCAAATCCTCCTATAACAAAAAGCATTCCCACCCCTATATAATACAGCACGCTTCCAAAAATTCCCCCTTTCATTTTTCTCGCATTAATAAGCACCATGATGCTCGTCAGAATACCCACCGCAATAGCGCTTATGAAAGAATAGGAGCTCAAAATAAGCGTCGCCCCCGAATACGCGTCCTGCGCAAATGAGACGCTCGGCAACAGCAAACTTATAATGATGGATATTTTAAACATTGGAAAAGGATTATAGGACAACATTACCATTCTAACAGAAAAATAGGAGCTTGTGGCTTCTCACTTATCCACACGACCCCGCAACACCCCGGTAAGCTAGCTATGAGCCGTTCAATATGCGCCGTGTTTCTGACTTGTAATCCTCTACGGCGGGCTGGTCAAACGCATTCACACCCAAGAGGCGTGCCAAAAACATCATCTCCATCATCTTGAACTGGAGATACTGCCCCAAGCTCCCCTCCGAAATGTCCGGAAGAACTACTTCCATGAAAGGGAAGGCTCCCTTGCGATACGCCTCCTTTGTGCCGCTAAAAATAGCTCTCATGATCTCCGTCAAGGATTTCCCCGCAACACTCTCTGCCAAAGCGGGAAACGCCGTATCCTCGGGCACGCGCACGCTCCGCTCGCTCTCCGGCGTATACATGAACGTGGTGAACTTGTCTTTCGGCCCGCCGAGATAGAGCTGCGCCATAGAATGAAGATCGGCGGGTCCCATGGAAACAATAGGGGTGATCCCAACGCGTACCTCTTCTCCTTTCGCATTGTGCTTTTTCCCGATACTCTCTCCTAAAAGCTGCCGATACCACTTGCCCAGTGACTCAAGCTGTGAATTAAAAAAGAAACTGTTATGAATGGATATCCCCGCCTTATAGTGGAGGTGTATCAGCGCGGCAGAGAGAAGCGCGGGGTTTTCCTCCACACCCTCCGAGAGGCACTTGTCGCGCATCACGCGAGCGCCTTCCAACAGCGCGTCAATATCCATACCCGCCAACGAAAGTGGGAAAAGTCCCACCGCGGAGAATACAGAATATCTTCCGCCCACCTGTTGCGGTATTTCCAAAAGGGCGAAGCCCTCCCTCTGTGCCTCACTCCAGAGTTTGGAACCACGATCGGTGGTAACAACTACGCGCTTCTTTGCACTCTCCTCTCCGAAACGCTCCTTGAGAGTGCCGTAGAGAACCTCGAAATTAGCGATGGTTTCCGTGGTAGTTCCCGATTTGCTGATAATGTTCACGAGGATCTGCTCGGGAGAGTTGATGTGCTCCCCCAAGATGCTTTGGATGTCGGCAAGCAGATCAGGGTCGTTCGTATCGGCAAAAATTATCTTAGGCATCGGAGTGCTTCTAAACGCGTCAAGTTTCCCACGCAGAGCATCATAGACAGCGAGCGTCCCCAAGTTAGAGCCGCCGATACCGACAACAATAATGTATGACAGTTCCTTACCTCCCGCTTTTCCCGCAGCTTCCTTGACCACGCCGACAATATCTCGGTCAAAAGGGAGATTGATGAACGCCTCCGGCGTGTCATATTCTTCACTTTCCGACACCTCGCGCAGACGCGCAATATAAGGAGAAAGCGTTTCGGCAGCATCCGCGAGCGCCTGTAGGCTCACGAGAGATGTTTCCTTATATTTCAGCTCAATATCTTTCATGATGATTTCATTGAAATAATAATAAAGTAACAGAACAAACAATGCTCGTTTCCCCACTATACCAAAAACTCGCCAATTACCCTGGAAAAGCTACTCCCCGATCTCCTGCCACGTGCTCGTGGCGATCTCGCCGTAGAGCGCACTACCGTATTCCACAGTCACTTTTATTTTCCTTATATTGTCTTTCACGCGCCCTTCCACTTCAATGACTTTCGGGTTTCCGCTTGACCCAACGCCCGAAGAGACTGTCACCCGCGCACACCCTTCGTTGTTCGCACAGCCACCGGAAACAAAGTCAATGGGGTAGCACCCCGTAGGAAGTGAGGGACTGTCGCAGACATAGTCATTTTTTCTGGCGATCCGCAGGAGCGCGTCCGCCACGGCGTCCTCCGCGTACATAAACGCTTTTCCAGATTGCGAGGTACCAATGGAAACAAGACTTTCGCTTACACTCAACGTGGTGATACTGAAACCCACAACCAACACAAAAAGCGCAAGTGTAACCACCGCAAGAAGCGAGGCGACACCACGGGTGATGAGAGGTATCCTGTTTTGTTTTTTAGATGATGTGTTCATGCTCATTATTATCTCAACAAGACGGTCGTTTTCTTGCTCGCAGAATATTGGCTACCCGGACTCATACTGTTATAGTCGGCGCTTATTTCTATCTGAATCCCCACGAGCGTTTTTCCTAAAGTAGAGTTGGTATTTTCGATCCTTGTGAAAGTGGACGTTGCCACGGTAATTGTATCCGTGGTGACCTGCGCCGGAGTACCTGTATTGAGTGTACGTTGCAAAATACCGGCGGACAGATCGTATGTTACGGTATCAGCGCCGATTGTCATGGTAAGCGTGGAGGTGGCAGTGGATGTTGAAGCCGGAGAGGTCACCGCAGAGGCCGCTTTCAGATCATGCGTCATCTTTGCAAGCGAAAAACGAAGTTGGGAATGCATCTCTGTACGCGACTCCACCTGCCCCTGCCCGCGGGAGAGCAGGATAAACACATTTGCGATCGCCACCATGATGATCGCCAGAATAGCAATATAAAGCAGAAGCTCAAGGAGGCCAACACCCCGCTTGTAACGCCCAATCTTATAACTCGTAACTCGTAACATATAACCTACCTGCCTATCGGCAGGCTTGTGGCAAATAAATTTTGTTGGTTGTCGGTTGTGTATCATAAGTTACAAGTTACAGGTTATAAGTTATACGTTTCAAGTTACGAGTTCTACGTTACAAGATCTCACGGTGACCAACTCACGACGACGTCTTGGACGATCGGGGTGTTACCACCGGGAGTTATACAGTCAGTTGACGAGCACAACTCTACCCTATACTTAAAATACCGCTTGTTATTATGAGAAGTGAAGCAACCGATCTCATCCGGCTGGTCGGGCAACGGCTCATAATAATCGCCCGACGAGCAGGTTGGTCCGCTAATGTAACTCCATGGCCCGGAAGAACTATTGGAAGTAGCCAACTGCAGCCGCACCTTTGTGCCGGCCGGCATTATGCCCTTCCACAAAATGGAATTATAAGCCGCGCCATCTGAAACGCCGGTATCCAACACCACGGAGACGAGCGTCCCGACGGCCTTATACCCACCCAAGGTGGTTCTGGCGTAGGCGGAATAGATATCGATGGCTGTGCCGGCATTGGTCAGCCGGAAGCAGTAGAGGGCACCACTCGTGGCGCTTGGTGTTGACTTGAACGCATACTCGATCTCGATAAATTCAGTGGTAGTCAAAACGATGCCTGAAGTGATGTCATTGGCCTCTTTCATTTCACCGGCGAGGAAAGTGGTATTCTCATCCGTCAGTCCGCCCGAGACATTGGTGGTGGGATCCCCATCCGCAAAATAGGTTGAGGTGGCCATATCCCAGTCGCTGCTTGAGTCCACCCGCACATAGGAGGCAGCAGCGCAGGAGGAGGGATCAGGGCCTGAAACCTCCAGTCGGTAAGCGGTGGAAGTCGAATTAGCTGACCCTTCATTGGAAACCTCAAACCGGAGTCTAACCAAGGTGTTATTGATCGTGGCAGAAGCAGTATCTTCAAGGGCGGCCCAGGTGGCGCTTGCCTCATTGCCGTCATCATTGCGCCAACGGTAATGGATCTGGGTCAGACCCGGGTTGATGTACTCTATACGCAAAAGTGGTGCGGATGTCGGCACCCCATCGTATGATTCCGCGGTTCTCTCTCCGGTACCGTCAATGATAACGACGAGAGAATTGCCGCTTGCCCACCCCACCCTGTTGACGATTTCTTGAATAATGGAAGTAATATCCGGCGTCCGTTGGTCAGTGCCCGCATCGCCAACCGTCGTCCATGCCGGCACACTGTTCCACGCAACCGAAGCGCTCGTCTTCGTCCTGTTCGTAATGTTGCCGGCGGTTGTCGTGAACGTTGGCGCCACATCAATATCCTCACCGTAAATGGTAAGGTTGGTTGTACCCGAATCAAGTTCGTCAACGGTAAACTGAACATAGGCGTTCGTAATGATCGCTCCCTGGGGTACGACTATATTCTGGAACCGCATGCCGACTTCCTGATCAGTGGACCCATCCGATATCAATTCAAGATCGCTACTCGTCAGATACATACTGCCGCTCGGAGGATTCTGCTCTTCGGCGTCATCGCTTGACTGGGAAACTCTGCTCTCAACGATACTGGAAGAACCGTACGTTACGGTAAGCTTAGGCCGCGAGGATGCGGTGGCATATTCTCTGGAGCGAAAATCCGCGCCGTCAGTCGCAAGATAATTCTCAATAAAGAACCCGTAATTAGAGCTCGGATTATTCACCCATCCCTGAACCAAAGCCACTCCGGATGCGTTCAAGGTGATGGTTCTCTCTCCGGTTCCTCCGGTGATCGTGCCAAAGACCGTAGTTCCGCTATCAAGCGCACCCGTTCCGCCGTTTGTTTGCCAACTGCTGCCGGTGGCATATATCTCCCACGTGGCTTCAGATTCCACCCAATTGCGCAGCATTTCATATACTGAGTAGGTGTCACTCGTAGCATTAAAGCTGGTGAGCGTAATGACGGCTGATTGAACTATCTGCCCCGCGGGAATGTCGGTGATATCCCACTTGAGAAGGGTTCCGTACTGCTCCAACGCACTACCATCAACGAGGATCTCGGTCGCAGAGCCGTTGTTCGTGGTGGGCAGATTGTCATGAATATAAGTATCTCTTGTTCCGGCATAGCTGCCGGTGGGTGAAACTCCGTCTTGAAACGACTGTGTGGTGTTAGGGGAGATATTAGTACTTAAATTAGTTGTCCCGGAAAGCGCAACGGCCGTACCCGGTCCCACCGCACCCGCGCTTACGGTTACCTCTGTTGAAGGATTACTGATCTCAATCTCAACCGTTTCATTGTTGGCGGCTCCGGAGAGAACATCCAGCACCGCATAGACGCACATCGTCTGGGTGGTGGAGATCGCTGCCGTGCCGGTAAAAGCTGATGTTCCATTGGCGGCGCTGAACCCGTCGGTATCGGTCGCGCCAAATTGGCTATCGCCGGACGCCCACGACTCTGAGGCGCAGTCGTAGGGCGCTGTAGTATCAAGATCGTACTGCAGTTTAATGTTGTCAAGATTTGTTGAAGCGTTCACCGTGCCGTTCTCCGTAATGGTGATGCCGGTGACATTTCTGGAACTTGTGTTTTCTGTGATCGCAAAAGTGCCCCCCACATACTGGTTCGTGCTGGGGATATCTAGACTGGCAGTCTGGGTGCCGCTGGTGCTGACGGTGACATCGTCGGGGATATCGGCATACTCTATACGCAAAAGTGGTGCGGATGTCGGCACCCCATCGTATGATTCCGCGGTTCTCTCTCCGGTACCGTCAATGATAACGACGAGAGAATTGCCGCTTGCCCACCCCACCCTGTTGACGATTTCTTGAATAATGGAAGTAATATCCGGCGTCCGTTGGTCAGTGCCCGCATCGCCAACCGTCGTCCATGCCGGCACACTGTTCCACGCAACCGAAGCGCTCGTCTTCGTCCTGTTCGTAATGTTGCCGGCGGTTGTCGTGAACGTTGGCGCCACATCAATATCCTCACCGTAAATGGTAAGGTTGGTTGTACCCGAATCAAGTTCGTCAACGGTAAACTGAACATAGGCGTTCGTAATGATCGCTCCCTGGGGTACGACTATATTCTGGAACCGCATGCCGACTTCCTGATCAGTGGACCCATCCGATATCAATTCAAGATCGCTACTCGTCAGATACATACTGCCGCTCGGAGGATTCTGCTCTTCGGCGTCATCGCTTGACTGGGAAACTCTGCTCTCAACGATACTGGAAGAACCGTACGTTACGGTAAGCTTAGGCCGCGAGGATGCGGTGGCATATTCTCTGGAGCGAAAATCCGCGCCGTCAGTCGCAAGATAATTCTCAATAAAGAACCCGTAATTAGAGCTCGGATTATTCACCCATCCCTGAACCAAAGCCACTCCGGATGCGTTCAAGGTGATGGTTCTCTCTCCGGTTCCTCCGGTGATCGTGCCAAAGACCGTAGTTCCGCTATCAAGCGCACCCGTTCCGCCGTTTGTTTGCCAACTGCTGCCGGTGGCATATATCTCCCACGTGGCTTCAGATTCCACCCAATTGCGCAGCATTTCATATACTGAGTAGGTGTCACTCGTAGCATTAAAGCTGGTGAGCGTAATGACGGCTGATTGAACTATCTGCCCCGCGGGAATGTCGGTGATATCCCACTTGAGAAGGGTTCCGTACTGCTCCAACGCACTACCATCAACGAGGATCTCGGTCGCAGAGCCGTTGTTCGTGGTGGGCAGATTGTCATGAATATAAGTATCTCTTGTTCCGGCATAGCTGCCGGTGGGTGAAACTCCGTCTTGAAACGACTGTGTGGTGTTAGGGGAGATATTAGTACTTAAATTAGTTGTCCCGGAAAGCGCAACGGCCGTACCCGGTCCCACCGCACCCGCGCTTACGGTTACCTCTGTTGAAGGATTACTGATCTCAATCTCAACCGTTTCATTGTTGGCGGCTCCGGAGAGAACATCCAGCACCGCATAGACGCACATCGTCTGGGTGGTGGAGATCGCTGCCGTGCCGGTAAAAGCTGATGTTCCATTGGCGGCGCTGAACCCGTCGGTATCGGTCGCGCCAAATTGGCTATCGCCGGACGCCCACGACTCTGAGGCGCAGTCGTAGGGCGCTGTAGTATCAAGATCGTACTGCAGTTTAATGTTGTCAAGATTTGTTGAAGCGTTCACCGTGCCGTTCTCCGTAATGGTGATGCCGGTGACATTTCTGGAACTTGTGTTTTCTGTGATCGCAAAAGTGCCCCCCACATACTGGTTCGTGCTGGGGATATCTAGACTGGCAGTCTGGGTGCCGCTGGTGCTGACGGTGACATCGTCGGCGGTAAAGGTAATATTCGCGAAGTCAGCTATCTGCGCCCAAGCGGCGAATGGCTGTCCCGCGTACGCCCGCCAATAAAGAAGAGTCGTGTCTGCATTTATGCGAGGCGACCAAACCGGCCTAGAATACGCCTGACCACCTCCGGCCGAAGAGGTGTAGATAATTGGGATTCGGTAACCTTCAGTATAACGAACGGTGCCTGATGTGTTGTCATAAGTCTCTGAACCATTGGCGCTATCAACGGCAAACGTTAATTCCTGATACCCCGAAGAACTTCCCGTATTTCCGTCTGCTTTAAACCGGTAATCCACCGCCAAACTGGGATGACTCATCACATAAACCTGAAAATCCCGTCCCGGACTTATCTGTCCGCCTTCAGCTCCCACCGCAACGGAAGTTTCGTTAATATTTTGACTAACACCGTCGCCAAGTGTGGCAACCTGACCAAAAGCGCCATCTCCGATACCGTCATCTCTTGCATGACCGGCAGCCCAAACCCACGTATTGGCTCTCGTCACCGATGTGATAGAAGCGGTATTGTACTCTCCGGTTGCGTTAATTCCATTTCCTGAATTGGTTCCCGTTACATTGACATTCTGCACGGTCCACCCACTCCCCCATTCAACAATATATACGGTTATGGTACCCGCTCGGGGGATTCTGGATTGAGCGCCATAACGCTCAAGCGTGATCTGGTTAGCCCCACTTTTGTAAATACGGACGCCTAACGTAACCGCATACTCATTATTGCTTAATCCTGTGCCGGTTGTCTGCATGCCTCCGCCGAAAAAACCGCCAAAAGGAACGGTCTGGGATGTGTGAGCTTGCGCGAGGGTGTCAGTTACCGTCTGTAATGTATTTGCTGTTCCATCTGAAAAAACCACCTCCCTCACCTCCCTTAATTCAAATCCGGAAGTGGTGCAATCCCCCAAACATTCAACGATGGTAACCGATCCTATCCAATTATTGACAGATGAAGAGCGTGTAAGTTCGATCTGATTTGCGCTCACCAAACCGGGGAATGAACCCGTACCAAAAGGATCGTCCGTAACGCGCACACCATCATCGTCAGGCCCGCGAGAAGCTGTTTGACTGTTTGCGCCGGCAATCATCGCAAAGTAGTTGGCTGCAAGATTGTTGTTAAGTGTGAGGGTGTAAGTGGTTCCGGAAAATTCCGTACCTTCAAGTTCATAGGTGGTAGTTCTAAATGTGCTTGCGGCTGCGGCCACCTTAATTTCCGGCGGAAAATTAAAAATCTGAGGGTATCCACTAAATACCCAGGCTGAGATAATTATAAATATAAATATTTTGTGTAGATATTTAGGCATCTTTTTCAGATAAATTAATCATCGTTTTTCAGGATCACTTTGTACTGAAAGTAGCGGTTATTTAGGCTTTAGCATATTGTCTCCTCATGTATTATTGTACGGGTTCAACATCCTTTAACAAAGGGTGTTGAAGATAAAAAGCAAATTAAAGCGGAGTGATTTTTAGACTGCCGGAGACGGAAAAATCTGTGTCGGTTTCGCTCTCATATAAAGTGGTGGGGCAGATGGTGGTGCCGGAGCCGGTTCCGCTCCAGTCGGTCTGATAACAAATCTTGTTTCTCCACCGCAGGAGGTATTCGCTCCACGAGAGGGATTCGTTATTCCCCCGGCTTACCGTCACTGTGATCTTTTGCGTGGACGGGTCGTCGTTCGCGAGCGTGTAAGAAGACTCAATGTCGCGAGTCGCAGGATCGCGGCTTACGTTGTCAATGGTGAAGTAGCGCGTGTAGGAAATGTCGCCTACCACAACCGTCTCGTCCCCCGAAAGTATCGTCCATTTACCGTTTTGCAAGGAGGGGTAGTAGTGATTGGAAACGCCTTTGCTTGTAACAGGATCGCCGGTGCCATCCGGCGGCCGGTACACATCAAGCCATCTCTCAAAAGCGGTGCTCTTTACCGCTTCAAACACTTCCCGCCCAAGCTCCGATGCACCATCACGCTGTCCGACAATGCGGCTTCCTTCAAGGCCTGTAAACAACATTTGCGCCACAAGCGGCACAACAAGCGCCGCGATAAAGATTGCCAGCAAAGTCTCAACTAGTATTTGACCCCTGCTTCTCTTATAACGTGTAGCTTGTAACGTATAACCTGCCTGACTATTGGCAGGCTCGCGGCAAATAAATTTTGTTGGTTGTCGGTTGTGTATCATAAGTTACAAGTTCTATGTTACAAGATTCCTAATACACCACGCCTTCGCTTGTTACGGTAATCGTTCTCGTCTCCCCTTCAAACGTTAGCCCCACAGTCTCAGACGTAGTGGTGCCGCTTATCTTGAAAAAAACGACATCTTTTGTGACTCCCTCGCCGGGCGTGGAAAACGCTATCCCGCCGGAAAGAAACGTCGTCGCCGTCACCGTGGCGCTCGCGTAATCGCTTTCCGTGAGAAACAACTCGTAATAGTCATCGGTGCCATTGACAAGATGCACCCCCCAACGACTCCTCTCTTCGCCGCTCATCGCTTTGGCGCGCGCTTGCCGAAGATCAAAAATAATGCCCTTCGTCACGCCGTCAAGTTCAACGCTCTTTATGTAATTCCGATAAGAAGCACTTCCTATGGAAACTAGGATGGAAAGTATCGCTACCACAAGAAGAATCTCCAAAAAAGTAATGCCCCGCTTATAACTTATAACTGATAACATAATTACTTATGGCGGGTACGCGTAGAGCACTCTCTTGTTTGCCTTTTGCCGCAAAAGACAAACCACGCGATACTTATTTAAACAAGGCTTCCGACTAGCTGATAAATCGGCAATAGAACAGAAATGGCAATAACACCGATTACCACTCCCATTAAAGCCAAAAGGAGCGGTTCCAAAAACGTTGTCAAGTCCTTCAAGGTGGCGTCCACTCCCTCCTCATAAAAATCAGCGAAGTTTTTAAAGATATTCTCAAGCGTTCCCGTTTTCTCCCCCACGGCAACCATACTCACAAACATGCGCGGGAAGAGGTGAGGATATTTTCGCAATGCTTCAGAAAAAGAAACACCGTTCTTGACTTCCTCTTTTGTTTTCAGGAGAGCGGTTTTGTAATAATTATTCCCCACCGCTTCAGCCGAGAGCTCCAACGCCTCAAGAATCGGGATGCCGCTTCCAATAATATTCCCGAAGGTGCGTGAAAACCGCACAAGAGCTATTTTTTTAACCAAGTCCCGAGCAATGGGCAAGTGAAACATTATCGCATTCACAAGCGCGCTGCCCCACGGCATTCTGCGGGCATAGACAAAAAACCAAACGACCACTCCCAATACAAAAAGATCAAGAAGGAGACTGTAGCTCAACACGTTCCCAACCCCTATCAAAAAAACGGTCAGACCCGGAAGTTCCGTACCTGCGGACGCAAATGTCTTTGCCAAACGCGGCAGTATGAATACCAGAAGAAGCACCACAACGGCAGTTGAGCCCACTAGCAAGATCACCGGATACGCTAGCGCCGAGCGCATCTTGCGGACCAGATTGTACTCCTTCGCGAGGTGGCGCGCCAACTCATCCAAGACCCTGCTCAACTGCCCGGACGCCTCGCCCGCACGCACCATACCCACAAAAACGGGTGGAAAATGCTTCTTGTACGCCTCAAACACCGAAGAGAGCGGCTGTCCGTTCTGCAAACCCGCCCTGGCACTTACAAGAATTTTTCTCATGATCCCCTTGGGCGTATCGGCGATCAAAATTTCCACCGCCTCCAATATGCTAACCCCCGCCTTGATAGTTGTCGCGAGATTGCGCACAAGCGCTATTCTATCCATTGCCGTGACACGCCCCCCAATTCCTCCTATCTTCTGAATATACAGCTTCCCTTTTTCTTTCACGGAAACGGGGATGAATCCCTGTTTCTTTAGACGCTCCACTACTTCTCTTTTATTTCGGGCATGGTGCTCCCCTCTGACTAGAGCGCCATCCTTGTCTGTCGCTTCGTAGATAAATAACATATAACCAATAACTTGTAACTCAATCTTTATAATATATAACCCTCTGCAACCTGTATGTTACAAGATCACTCCCTTACCACCCGCAGGACTTCTTCAATGGTGGTAATGCCTTGCTGCACTTTTTGCAAACCATCTTCAAACATTGTATGCATCCCCTCGCCCACAGCCACTTTCCTGATCTCACCAGCGGTGGCCTGGCGTAAAACAAGCGTCTTGATCTTGTCCGTCACTTCCAATATCTCAAAAATGCCTATCTGTCCGGAAAAACCACTCTCTCCACAAATCTTACAGCCCTTTCCTCTGAAAAGCGTAGTGGGAATCGTTTTGATATGTTCATCACCAACAAGCTTTATCTGCGCTTTAATGAGCCGCTGTATCTCTGGAGATATCCGATACGACTCAATGCAGGCGTTGCAAATGCGGCGGACAAGGCGCTGGGCGATCACAACATTGACCGTGGAAGAAAGCAGGAAAGCGGGAGCTCCCATATCCAAAAGCCGCGGCAAGGCAGAGGGAGCATCATTGGTGTGGAGCGACGAGAGCACTAGGTGCCCCGTCAAGGCCGAATGGATCGCAATGTCTACCGTTTCCGCGTCTCTTATTTCCCCGATCATCATTATATCGGGGTTCTGCCTCAAGAGTGACCTCAATCCGTTTGCAAAAGTGATACCCGCTTTCACATTCACTTGCGTTTGATTAATGCGGGAAATTTGATATTCAATGGGATCTTCGATGGTGGTGATGTTTACCTCCGGACGATTCAATATATGCAATATGGCATAGAGCGTCGTGGTTTTTCCATGCCCCGTGGGGCCCGTGGCCAATATCATACCGTGCGGCTTTTTGATCTCCGACATCATGATCTTGACGCTGTCTTTTGAGAGACCCAGTTCTCTTAAAGAAAGCGGGCGGGCGGCGCTTTTCAAAAGCCGCGCCTCCACCTTCTCTCCGTGGAATACCGGCATAACGTTGACTCGAACGTCAATCTTGCCGCCATCGGGCAGTTCAAACCTAAAGCGGCCATCTTGTGGGATGCGATGCTCGTCTATCTGAAGATTGGCAAGGATTTTTATCCGCGCCACCAAAATAGGGGCGATAGCTTTCGGGAGAGAAAGCATCTCGTGCAATATCCCGTCAATTCGGTATCTGATCAAAACTTCTTTTTCCATCGGCTCAAAATGAATGTCGGAGGCGTTTAGAGCGGCTGCGTGCTCAAAAATACTGTCCAGAATGGTGATGATGGGCACTGCCGCGGCAACTTTTGCAAGGTTCGGTTCTCCTGTAAGCGTCAGGGATTTCTTAACGTTCTCTGAAATAATTTCACTAAACTCTTTTCCGATCTCGCGCTTGTATTGCCGCAGAACGAATCGGAGACTTGTATCGGTCGTAAGATACGGCTCCACCCATGCGCGGAGCTTGGCACGCAGAAACTCTATCGTCTCCATGTCTAAGGGGTCATACATCGCTACATGCGCGATCCTCTTCCTCTCGTCCCATTTGAACACCACGAGTCGATGAGACTTAGCGTAAGATTCGGAAACAAGCTCTAGTGTGTCGTGAGGAACTTTCTCATGCCCCAAGTCTACGAACGGCACATCAAAGTACGGCCCCAAAAGTTCCGCCAAATATTTCTCGGTGATTATTTTCCTCCCCACCAAAACGTCCTCCACCGTTTGGCTCAAGCGCTGCGCCTCTTTTTGTACATCAGCGAATGTTTGCTCATCCACCATGTCAGAATCAAGCAATATCTTTTGAAATCTTTCGGAAGTTATATGCATAAGCATATTATAACTTATAACTTGTAACGTGTAACCCGAGAGAGCTTCGCCGGGGGCGAAGCTCTACGTTATAAGTTGTGGATTATATCCTCAAAACCCCCAGATTGAACAATTCTATGAGTCCGTCTCCCCACACAAAAAGAATGAGCGCCGCAAGAAGAAACGAGGTACCAAGTGTGACGGAGCTTTTTCCAAAAAAGATAAGGCGGGCAAGAGAGATAATAGCCGCAAGAACAAAAGAGAGGGGCACGAATATGACCACATGAGGCCATCCAACAATAAGCGCCATAAGGAGCCCCAGTCCCGCCTCACTCTTCCGAAAAGAATCTTTCTTCCACACCGCAAGCGAACGCAGGAAAAGCCAGAACACAAGCGACACACCAAGTATTATCATTGCATTCAACCAAAACCTTCCCCACGAATAGAACAGGAAGTACGAGATCGGCTGATACGGAGGCAGGAGAAGTTTCGTAAATTCATTCTGTAGCCACACATAGTATTGGGTACCAGAAAGAAAGATAGCGTAAAAAATACGGAAAGATACGACACCGGCAATAAGCGGCACATATCTGATGCGCCTAGGATACCAGAGGTAGCGGACGGCCACATACAAAAAAATACCGGCAAAAAATACCACCGGCAACCACGGCAAGACAACATTGAGAAAGAAATTCATATTGTCATCGTAAAAAAATTCAATACGCCTTAGAAATTTACGCCTGTTCCCAGTATGTCCAACGCCGTACCCACTTCATAATAATTACTATTATCTCCTCCATCAGTTGCCATCTTGTTGTCGTTAGATGTAAACGAAATACTTTCTAATACCGCATCGATCTCAAATGTCGTATCTGTGCTGTTGCAGACGTAGCGATACACGAGATCGTAGTTGTCCACGGAACTCAAAGTACCGATCGTGTTTATCGGATCAACAGGAAGGTTGGAGATGGGAGACCTTCCCGGAAGCCACCCGAAATTGACCGGTATCCAGCCGTTTCCATCGGTTAAATTGAGATTTGTAGAGGTAACTTGCACAGAGTTAGGAATACTGCCGGTTCCACCATCTAGTGTTGTGTCTATAATGACGCCATCGGTACTTGAAAGACTGTACCAAATGGAGTCCGTGCCGCTTCCGCCATAACAGAGTGAGTTTCCCGACGTACCGCTAAGCCATGGTGTTGAGCTCGCCGTCACGATGATCCCGATAGCGATTTTCATAGTCGCCATGTCAGACATCCTTTGCACGTCCCGAGCTTTTCTCAAGGTTTCAGCGGGATTTAATATCAAAATGATGATGACCGCCAAAATGGCGATGATAGAGATCACGATCAAAAGCTCTAGTAGTGTGAATCCTTTTTTCTCGTTAGTTTCCACCATAAACACAGTTGATATTATACCATATAACCAATACCTCATAACTTGCAACACAAAATCCGCCTACGGCGGATTTTGTGTTGCAAGTTTCGGGTTACGCGTTACAAGGTGTGAGTTACACGATGTTTAAAACTGTGTATCCGTAGGTAAAAGTTTCAGATTGGTACCTACTTCGTAATAGTTGTCGTTGTCGCCCCCGTCCTTGGTCATTTTATTATCAGTGACAGTAAACGCTTCACTTTCTAAAATTGTATTGATCTCAAATACAGTGCTTGGCTTACCTGAGCCAGCGGTCGTCTGGCATGTATAACGATATACTTTATCGGTACTGCTCGGAATACTGTCAATGATGTCATTTATCGGATCAAGTGGCAAATTGGAGAGTGGCGAGCCGCCAGGAAGCCATGATAGTTTGATCGGTATCCATCCCGTTCCGTCAGTATCACTTGCGCCCGAAGTACCTCCCGCACTACACCAACCGGCGCCCGTCGTCGCATATGTTCCATCCGCATCCGCACCCTCCGGTAAATCAGCAGTACATGTCGGGGAAGCAACCTCAGAACTGTACCAGATCTTCGCTGTACTGGTGCCTGTCGTCAAACAGTCATAGTTTCCACTTGAAAGATACGGCGTTGTACTTGAGGTCAAAATAAGCGCGATAGCAGTTTTCATAGTCGCCATGTCCGACATTCTCTGCACATCCCGAGCTTTTTTGAGCGTCTCGCCTGGATTTAATACCAAAATGACTATTACCGCCAAAATGGCGATGATAGAGATAACGATCAAAAGCTCTAGTAATGTGAATCCTTTTTTCTTGTTTTGTCCTATGAACATAGTTTTTAAAATTTTAAATTTTTTAGCAAGCCAACAAACAATAAAACCCTCCCACCGTAACCTATTATATCAACCACGACTTTATTTGACAGAGACCGCCTGTGGATAAGTTCCCGCGGCGGGCAAGTCCAGACTTGCCCGCTATTTACCGCTGGCAGCCGAATGATTCAAATATCCCATTATCCTCCTTGTCGCCTCGCGAATAGAAATATTGGCTTTCACTAGATAATCTTCCACACCCAATGCTTCCGCCTTTTCTTTGTCGCTCTCCTGCCCCAAGTTGGAGAGCACCACCACCGGCGTCTCTTTAAAGTCGGGACTTTTTCTTATGTGTTCAAGAACCCAAAAGCCATCTCTTTTGGGAAGCATGAGGTCAAGCAGAATAAGGTCGGGCTTGAACTCTGGGAGTTTTTCAAGCACTACTTCCCCATCGGCAACAATGAGCGTCTCCACGCCCTCTTTTTTCAGTTTAATATCGTAGATGCGAGAGATGCTCTCATCGTCTTCAACGATAAGTACTTTTTTGGCAACTTTACTCATATTTAGATTCTACCCTTATGGGGGCATGGTGCGCAACACACCAGTAATTTAGTCGCGGTTAATGCGTGCAATTGGTATAGTGAAATAGAATGTGGTTCCCTCCTTCTCTTTTGACTCAAACCACACCTTTCCTCCCCAATGTAGAACCAAGGATTTTACCACCGCAAGCCCCAACCCCGAACCATCCGGGATTTTTATAGCGGCATTCTCCGCCCGGAAAAACTTTTGGAACAGTTTCTCGCGAGCATTGAGAGGAATACCGATCCCGTTATCTTCCACCTTGAATAAAAGTGTCGCGGGATCGGACACGGATATATCAATGTTGATCACGCCGCCGATGTCAGTATAATGAATGGAATTTGATACGAGATTTGTTATCGCCTGATCTAGCATAGAATTATCTATGTCCGCCTTGGGCAGATCGGATGCAGCGTGAAAATTCATTGTTAAAGATTTTTTGGATGCCTCCACTTCAAGCCCCGCAAGTATCTCCTTTGTAAACTTCGCGACATCTGTTTCTTTTTTTACTTCCCCCTCTACCCCGCTCTCCATTCTAGCCATCATCAGGAGGAGTTTGATAGTTTCGATCATTCGGATCGTTGCACGATGTATTCTTTCAGCAAAATCTTTCTGGTTCTTGTTCAAGTGGCCGACATCTTCATCTGAGAGCATCTCCGAGTACCAGCGTATAACACCCAGTGGGGTACGGAGCTGATGAGAGGCGGTTGAGATAAAACTTGATTTTGATTCATCCAACGCCTTACTTTCGGTGATATCGCGAAATATCACCACCATCGCAGTAACACCTCTTCG
Organism: Patescibacteria group bacterium; assembly: GCA_036985875.1. Taxonomy (GTDB): domain Bacteria; phylum Patescibacteriota; class Minisyncoccia; order Phycocordibacterales; family UBA1539; genus BTQM01. The sequence goes on along the minus strand of BTQM01000003.1, from coordinate 6,012 downwards.
CAACAGCGGAGCCATAAGCACCTCCGCTGGAAATCTTTTTCCCGAGGGAGTTTCAAAAAAGATGTTTTCTTCCAGACCGATTTTTACCGGTTTACCTTCCGCGAATATTTTGGCGATAGGCAAATCCTCCGGTGAGAGCTTCTTGTCACCCTTGAAAATCTGGATCGCGCTCCACACGTCCTTGCCAATTATCTTTTTCTCCCCAACGCCCAAAAGCCGCTGTGCCACGGGGTTCATGAGCATGATCCTGTATCCTGTATCAACCAGCAAAAGACCTTCCGCCATTGAAGAGATGATCGCCCCCACCAGATCACGCTCCTCTTTGAGATCCTTTTCAAACAGGCGAGCGTCTTCAAGAATGTTCAGCATCGCTTCTCCCGTTTCTTCAAGGATATTGCCTCTCTCAACCGCCTCTTTTAATTGAGCGTCAAGAACAAGATTCGCCCCCGTTAATTCACGCTGCGAATCTTCAAGTTTCTCCGCCATTTCATCAATGCCACGCGCCATTTCTTCCACCTCATCGCTTCCTTTTGCATTTATCCGCACCTCAAAATCTCCCTTCTTGATTCTTTCTATTACTTTCAGATTCCGCAAAATCCTTGCCCTCAGTGGAGTCATAGAAACAAAATAGAACGCAAAAAATGCGCCGGTGAATATAGCAAGCAAGAAGAGAAGATTTTGCCGAAAACGATTTTGAGTCGGCGCCAGAAACGCACGCGTCTCCAGCTCTTCAACGAGAATAAAAAAGCGCTCGGGACGAGTGGGGTTATAACGAATAACCCGATGGACAAAAATTTTCTCGCCCGTATGGTCATGCGCCGAAATCCGGTGGGATGTTAAGGTCTCCGCTAAAATGTGCTCTCGGTGCTCAAGGTAATGTTGGGATCTTTCTTCGGTGCCGAATCTGCTGAACTCCAGTTCCGGTTTAGACGGATACACCAGGAAATATCCGTCTTGGTCTATTAAAAACAAATCCTCCTCCTCGTCTCCAAGAGAAAGGGTCTCGATGAACCCAAAAACATTGTCTGCGGCAACATTGATTATTACCATTCCGCGCGCCTCGCCTTCCGCGCCATACACCACCCTCGCAAAACGTATCACCGGCTTAAAAGGAATTTCTATTTCACCATGTTCAATATTCAAATCCAATTCTGAAATATAGGTTTGCCCTCGTGGAATATTGAGTGCTTCCCGGAAATAACCGCGTGCTGATTTGTCCTGAAGTTCCTCCGGAGGCACGATATAAGGCCCTTCCGGCGTAGAATTAACGCGCACGAGCTCTTTCCCTTTCTCGTCCAAATACCGGATCTGGAGATAAAACGAGCGGGAGAGGGAATACCCTTCAAAGATCTGCTCAAGGCGGCGTTTCCAAAGCTCCAAAGGGGTGCCGTCAAGAGGATCAATATTGTCAGGCGCCTCGCGCGCCCTCACGATCCCCTGAACGGGCGGCAAGTTTTCTATTACGATAATATCGGCAGCATAAAGGGAAAGTTGGTGTTCTATGTTCTCGCTGAAAAAATTCACTTCTTCCATTTCTGCCTCAAAGATATTATCGATGGATTGCTGTTTCTCTTGATTGAAAAAATAAATAGGCACGACAATAATCGTCGTGAAAAGGATCAATATGAACAACGTGAATTTCCCACGCAACCTCATGTTGTTTATTATACGTTATTAACGACGTAGAGCGAGAGCGATCTGAAAAACGAAACGAGGTGGATTTTTTCAGATTGCCAAGCCGAGGAATTAGTGCGAGGTGAACTGCTTTTATTGGCGACCTGTCTGCATATTCGCCCAACCATGCCCCGTTGAAAATTTACTTTCCGACTGGGGTATCACAAATCTGCAAGATTTGTGATACTGGGGAGGTTTTTCAATATGCTATAACTGTAATATAATAAGGACAATGAATCTGTTAAGTCTTTTTACCAAAGATGAGCCCATTGGCGGGCTGGAGATCAGCGAAACGCATGTACGACTTGCTTTTTTGAAGTTGGAAGACAAAAAAAACTTCTCCGTCAAAATAAAAGCGCTTGAAGAAATTTCCCTGCCCGCCGGTGTCATACAAGAAGGACGTGTTAAAGACATTACAAAGCTGGTAATCTCGCTAAAAGAGCTTTTAGCGAAAACTGGCGCTCTGCGATACATCATAATCTCGCTCCCCTCGGATACCATCTACTTCCACACCTACTCCTTTCCAAAGACGCTCGGAGACAAGAAACTGGAAGAGACCATGCAGCTAACGGTTGGATTTCAATTGCCCATAGACCCGGACACCGTATACCTTGACTGGGAAAAGATGTCCGCGGAAGAGAAAAATGAGATTGCGCTCGCGGCCGCCCCGAAAGAGGTGATAAACGCATATCTGGAAGCCATGCGTCAGGTAAACATAAAAACAGTAGCGGTGGAATTCCATTCCTTGAGCTTTCTCCGTGTAGCAGAGATCCCCGAGGGGGGTCGCACTCTCGTACAGCACTCCACCACCTCCGGTACAACACTTTCCGTCGCAGAAGGAAGGTCGCTTGCGTTCATGCGCTTTTTGCCGCAAAAATACGTTTCCGACAAGCGCCTGCCGCGGGAAATCAGTAAAATACTTAAATTCTACGAAGTGGAAAAAGGGGTCCTGCCTCAAACCAAGGAGTTCGAGAAGCTCCAGGCGGTGGAGGTATTTTCTCACCATAGCTCTGTCACGCGCCACCCTTCCAAATGGATCATTGCACTCGGCGCGGCGGCAAGGGGACTTCTTCCCCGCTCTGAAGATGACATAATAAGTCTTATGCCGGTGGGCACGGAAGAGGCATACGAGCACCAGAGGGCGATCGCATTCAGCGAGTTTTGGAGTAATCTTGCCGTAGCCCTAGTGTTTTTTATAGTAATAATCTTTGTGGGAACATGGCTTTTCATGGTGTCGCTGCAAGAGCGATCATTGGGAGAACTTGAGTCCCTGTCTGCCGTTTCCATCCCTACAGAGTCATCCGATTTGAAAAAAAGAGCGGCGAAATTTAACGAGCTTATAAGAAAAGGCGTCGTATTGGCTCAAACCCTTCCCCGCTGGCAGGGCGTGGTCCTAGAATTGAGAAAAGAGGCGACCGTGGGAATCGCAATCTCTTCTCTTTCTCTTCCGTCGCCGGAGGCGCGAATGAACATAACTGGCATAGCATCAGACCGCGAAACATTAAATGCCTATAAAAGATCTTTGGAAAACTCCCCGCTGCTTGCCGACATCGATCTTCCCTTGACCAACTTGGAGTTGGGAGAGGACATCCCATTCAATATTTCCTTTTCATTAAAAAACCCCGGAGCGCTTTATGAATAAACCGATAACTCATAACAATGTAACAACTGTATTACAAAATTGCGTTCCAAGTTTTACATTATAAGTTATAGATTACACGTTACACGACAAATCCATGTTCAGCAAAAAAGAACTTATCTTCATCATCGGCAGACATCTTCTGAAGGCCACTCTGGTCATCATTTTGGGGGCGGCAGTGGTGGTGTTCTCTTCCGGTCAAATATCAAATATCTCCGACTCGCTCGTAGAAAAAGAAGCTCTCTCTTTCATATTAAAGAAAGGGAGTGAGACCACTGCGCGCCTTCAAGGAGAGTTTGCGCAGGTGGGAAAAGGGGAGGACATGATACTCAACGCTCTTCCTCCGGTAGATAATATATTGGGATTCGTGCAGGCTTTGGAGCGGTTGGGGCAAGAACAACCTGTTAGCCAATCGGTCAGGTTTAGCGGTCCCGTCCCTGCAGTGGAAGATGTTTACGAGATCGCATACAACATAAACGTGGAAGCCAGCATATCAGATTTTCTGGAATACCTGCAAGCGCTCGAAGCCCTGCCCTACTTTTCCGCGGTAATGTCTTTAAGTGTGCAGACTCCTTCTTCGGGCTCGTGGGAAGAATCTTCTTCCATTGCACTTACGGCGAAATTCTATGCTCGTTAATATAAAGGAACTCAGAGGCAAGCTCCTAGATATTATCGAGGATCACCTCGATAATCCATTTACGATGCAGGGCATCGTGGTATTATACATATACTAGCTCTAGGACTCTGGAAGTGCGGATGTTTCACTTCCCTCACCCTACGTTTGCCTGCGGGTTGCGCGCGGGCAGATATGCAGACATGCCTCGCTTATAAAATTATGAACTGGAAAGAAACAATTTTAACAAAAATAGGAGGTATCAAAAAAGTATCCATGCGATCGCTACTTTATCCTTTTATCTCATTTGTCTTTATAGGGGCGATCCTCTTGTTGGGCATAAAGGGCGTGAGCTTCCTTTCCCATGAGGTCAACCGCTCTTTCGTAGACACAAAACAATTGGAGGAAAAACTGCTCAAGCTTGATCTTGAGAATTTCGCGGTGATAGACAAGAAACTGAACTTGACACCTCCGGCTTCGGAAACTGTAACAACAGCAACCTCAACTGAAGAGGAGTAGAAAGAACCTGTATCCTACTCATGCAAACATATATTGCGTACTAGCCACAGGCCGAGGAGGCCTGTAACAGCAAGTTGAAGCAGGGGGGAGAGTCCTATGCCAAAAATCGTAGGCATGAGCTCACTGTATGCCCATTGGTGAAATACATACACTCCTTTTATCTCTATTGCCACTGCTATAGCTGCGGCCGAGAGCACTACATACCAATATTTTACGGCGCTCATTTTCTTGAACCAAAAGAATTGTTTCCACAAAAACGCGCCGAGGGCGGCAATGCCAAGAAGAATGAGCATGTCCACAATAGAAACGTATCCGATAAGAGAAATATATTCTTTTACATCAAAGGCGGCAGATCCGAAGTCTTTGTATAGATAGATCGCATGCCATGACTCCCAAAGGAAATTGAGCAGAAATGCTGCGGCGGAGAACACGATAATGCTTTTGGCGCGCTGGTTCATAATTCTATTATATATGATGATACCCTGAAAATAAAATGGGGGCGACGTCCCTTCCAAACTATTAGACACTTGGTGTTTAATAGTTTGGTGGTATTTAGTGGTTTATTCCTCATTCGTTGACACCGCGTTTGAGAGAATGATATACTTGGTCAACGTATGACACTCCGCGAAGGCATTACGTTTGACGATGTACTCCTTGTTCCGAAAAAATCTCGGATATTCTCCCGTAAAGACGTACACACGAAAACAAAGCTTTCAAAACACATTACGCTCAACATTCCGCTCGTGAGCGCCAACATGGATACAGTCACCGAAGCGCAGATGGCGCGTGTGATGGCACGATCCGGTGGGATAGGAATTATCCATCGATTTCTCTCCATTGACAGGCAGGTGGAAGAGGTGCGAAAAGTGAAGCGCGCGGAAAATGTTATCATAGAGGACCCTATCATGGTATGCCCCGACGACACGGTAGGGCGCGCACGAACTCTCTCTAGCGAAGAGGGAGTTTCCAGCGTTCTTGTAACAAAAGAGAGAAAGAAAAAGCATATTCTGGTCGGGATCCTAACAGCACGCGATCTTCTTTTTAAAAAGGATGACAGCAAGAAGGTTTCTGAAGTAATGACAAAAAAGGTCATTACAGCAGCTCACGGCGTAACGCTCCAAAAGGCGCAGGAGATGCTCCATAAACATCGCGTTGAGAAGCTGCCGCTTGTCGCGAAAGACGGCACGCTCACTGGGCTGATCACTCTCCATGACATTGTGAAACGCATCAATAATCCCAACGCGGCAAAAGATAAAAAAGGCCACCTTCTTGTGGGAGCAGCGGTGGGGGTGAAAGAAGATACACTGGAGCGGACGGAGAAACTCCTTGCGGCGGGAGCTGATTGTATCGTCGTTGACATAGCACATGGACATAACGTAAGGGCGATCAAAACGATAAAGCGCCTCAGGTCCGTGTTCGGAAAAAATATTGAAATTGTCGCAGGAAACATAGCAACGCCCGAAGCAGCGCGCGACCTCATCAAAGCGGGCGCGGACGGCCTTAAGGTGGGCATCGGGCCGGGAGCGGCATGCACGACAAGAATAGTAACCGGCGTAGGCGTTCCACA
>BTQM01000002.1:0-41049 GCA_036985875.1 Patescibacteria group bacterium | reverse complement strand
CTGTCGCGCAGGTCAATGAAAATGAGCTTGCCATGGTCGCGCTGCGTTTCCACCCATCCCGCGATACTCACCTGCTCGCCAACATGTTCATGTAAATCTTTAATAAGTATCCGCTCCATATACGAGTTATCATAGCAAAAAATCCCCCGAAGGAGAAATGAGATACATTCGGACATCGGACGTCCGAATGTATCTCATAGTCATATTAAACAAAAACCTCCTTAAGGGGTTTTTGTTTTGAGTATTTAGCTTTTGTATTTCTCTGCGTCGTCTTTTGATAAGAACTTGAACATATTACCTACACACTGTGTGCACTTCCCTTTGGCAGAGTACCTATTGTTCTTCTCTTGTACCTCAATGTCTTTCATGGTCTGCATGGTTGGCTTTTTATTATCATCACGACATCTCATACAAAGTGCTTTTAATTCAGGCATGATATTTAATGTTTATTAAAGCTATTAAAATACTATTATAAAGTATACAGAAAACTACACATTTGGGAAGACCTGAAAAAAATTAGCAAGATATCGCTAATTTTAAGGGTGAAATTAGCTTTCATTATATTGTAAGACATCAAAACCCCCCTAATTCAATTCTCTGTCTTCTCGACATCCTTCATTTCCCGCTTCTCCTTGCACGCAATACCCCATATTTATCCCCACCCCACCCTCATTGCCTCCGCCAGATAGCTCCCTTACCCGAAAGTCCTTTGTGGGGCCCCAAAACATTCTCTCTTTCGCCAACCCGCCTCACAGGCAAAGACCATGAGTTTTACCGAGGCGATCGGTGAGCAATGGTAGAGGTATACTAATTAGTAAAATAAAGGTATACCTGCCGCCTTTAGACTTCAACAAGGGCATCAATAGCAAAACAAAAAGAGGCACGTCCGTAGGGCGTGCCTCATGTATTTCACAAAAACTTAGTTCGTTCTTAACGCGGAGTAATAGAAATTCCGCGCCTCTGCGGACGAAGATTATCGCCTGATGGCAGGTTGGAATTGGCGCCGTCAAATTGAACATTTCCGCATTTGAGCTTGATCTCTTCATCGCTCGCACCGGCGGGAACATTACGGCACGCGTCAATGATACGCTTGCGCAAGGATTGTAATCTTGCTTCAAGTCTGGATTTATAATTGACCTTTTTTTGTATCCCTGACTTGGTGAGCGTTATTTCATTAGCTGTTTCCTGGTATTGGCGCCCTAGTTCGCGTACACGCGTTATCATTCGGCGAAGTTCGGGTTGTTTAGCATTCTTATACTGCTGCAACCTCTCCTGCTTTGCCTTGCAACTGCGATAATGGTCACCGAGAAGTGGGCGGCCTAGGCATCTGGTATTGTACTTCTGAAGTTCTTCCCTGTAATACTTGTGTATTGCATCATGCTTACTTTTCTTTTGTGCGACTTCTTGTACGCGCCCGCGCTGAAGAGCTGCAAGCCCGGGAAGTTTTGCCTTCAAGGTGCCGATCTCTCCGTCGATTTTCTTCATTTCATTTTGAATGCCTGTCATCTCTTGAACGGCAGTCGTGGCAAAACTTGGTGTGAATGGTAGAACTAAACCGATCGTCAGTATAACCGCAAGTAAGAATTTACTCATGAGTCTCTATCTCCTTTTTCAAATTGTAAAACAACAGTACCATGACTCCCTCGTGGCGCGAACCACAGGGCTCCGTGGCTTCGATAGCACCCTAACAGGGATAGGGGAAAATGTCAATCTTAAAACGCTAAGCCCACCGAAGAGTTGTTTTTCGGCGGGCCTAGCATTGAACTACTTCTCCCGCTAAATATTCATCCTCGCGGGGTTCTATTGAACACCGGGTTTCCAAGTGGGGTGCTTGTGTCGCCTATCCGTGATAGAATTTGCCCTCCAGTTCTTCTATTGCGCGGGTGGGGTCGTTCTTGAATGTTTGGACTATTTCTGGGTGGCTTTCAACGAGGTCTCTGAATTCCGCCGCGTGCTTCTCGATCCAACAATCGGGGTGTTTCCTCATCAGTTCTACCTGCATTGCGATGGTGGGATCAAAGTCTTTTTCAATTTTTTCCATATGTATTTCTTTTAGGACTTGCTCAGTTGGATACAGTTATAGGTATAATGAAGAAATGCGCTAACCGCGTAAGCCCTTTTTTAATATTAAAAATACTGCAACTGCATTGCTGCGCGAACTTCGGCGAGAGTCTTCTGCGCGACCCTTCGTGATTCCTTCGTTCCTTCTTTCAGTATTTCCATCACGTATTTGGGGTCTTTTTCCAGATGCTCCCTTTTCTCGCGTATGGGTGTTAGGAGCTCGTATAGAATCCCTATGAGACGCTTTTTTATCTCCACATCGCCCAACCCCCCGCGTTCGTAGCGGCCTTTTAACTCTTCAAGCTCTTCTTTGTTATTGTCAAACGCATCAAGATACTCGAATACTATATTGCCTCTCACTTCTCCAGGATCGCTAACATGGACGTGGTTTGGGTCAGTGTACATGGACATCACCTTGTGCTCTATCTCTTCTGGTGTGTCGGAGAGATAGATGGCGTTGCCGAGCGACTTGCTCATCTTCGCCTTGCCGTCAATGCCTGCGAGGCGCGGCGCACGTGAGATGATCGGATATATTTTTTCAAATACCTTTCCGTATATGCTGTTAAACTTATGCGCAATCTCGTTCGCTTGCTCTAGCATAGGGAGCTGGTCTTTCCCCACCGGCACCGCGTTTGCCTTGAAGGCAAGAATGTCGGCCGCCTGATTAATGGGGTATGTCAAAAAACCCGCAGGAACATCCTCACCGAAGCCCTTTTGCTTCATCTCATCCTTCACAGTTGGATTGCGCTTTAGCCGCGCGAGCGTTACAAGGTTTAAAAGATAGAGGGTGAGCTCGGCTATTTCCGGCACTTGCGACTGTATAAAGATGGTTGTTTTAGCGGGATCAATTCCTACTGAAAGGTAGTCGATTGCGATCTCCGGTACGCTATTGCGAACCTTCGCGGGATTGTCAAAATTATCGGTGAGCGCCTGCACATCGGCGATCATCACGTACTGTTTATATTTTTCCTGAAGCTCTACCCTACTTACGATGGAACCGACATAATGTCCCAGATGAAGCCGCCCGGTCGGTCGATCTCCCGTAAATACTATTTTTTTATTCTGATCCATAGTTTCATGGTAACAAAAAGAGCGCCATTGATAAAGCTCGCTCTGCAATACGGATGGTATTTTCTCAACATCTTTATTGTAAAATCGCTCTAGTCTATCTTACCTATTCTCTTTCCCGTCTCCCCCCCTTTGAATCGCAAGCATTGCGTCAATACTGTCTCCTTTTACCGCCTTGTTTTTTCGTTTGTGCCCGCACAGGATACATTGATGTACGATGGTATATGTGCACGCTTTTACTTCAATATCTATCGCTCGCATTGCCCCCTCACAGGAGGAGGCGCGGTCGCCCGGATTTATATCCACATGTTTGCTCCAAATACATCTCGGACAATGGTTGGTGTAGCCGTTGCCCACCACCTCCGTGGTGCAATGTTCACACACAAAATCTTCTTTGCGTTTTTGAAATTTTTTTGCCATGATCATCAAAACCCACTTGATTTGAAAGAAAAACCCCGCCTTTAGCGGGGCTACAACGCCTCTGAGGCGTTTTTTTCGTAGTATGCCTTAAGTTTTTTTCGAAACTTAAGCACGAGATTAACGTAGAAAGTTGCATTATTGTACCGCAAAAGGACGCGTCTTTTACTGTCTTTCCCCCAACGATTCTCTTTGAGGTAGTGTGCAACACTCATGATCGCATCAGGGTGATGGAAAAGATCTACCACGCCGTCTCCGTTCCCATCAACAGCATACGTGTTATATGAAGAGGGAATGAATTGCGGAAGACCGAGTGCACCGGCCCAGGATCCTTTAATGGAAAACACGTCTCGGTTATTCTTCTGCGCAAGATGCAGAAGATGCTTCAGTTGCTTCAGTGCAAAGTTTCTCCAATTGATCTTCTTTGTTTTCGGAGGAACCATGTAGAGTCTGTAAAGAGAATTTATCACAAGCCTCTCCCCGAGATTTTTGCCATAATTACTTTCTGCGCGGATGATGGCAGTTATGATGTAGGGATCTACGCCATACATTTTTTGCGCGCGTACAAAGTAATCTTTATGCGCATCAATGTATTCCTTACCGTCCGCAACGGACTTTTTGCTCAACACATTTTTTCTGTAGTCAGCTTTAAGTCGTCGCACCCCTTTCTTCCCTTTGGGCCTTTTTGCCGTCAGATACACTTTCAGTCTGGGGTCACAGAGGACGCGCTTTACAAACTCAGGATCAATAGCGAACTCACCCTTGATCCCTTGGGAAAGTTTCCTCATAAGTTTCCGGTGTTGCGATCGGTACTTTGGCGGAACATGGCATCTATGCTTTGCGGAGCTATCTTTCTCCGTGTTCCCGTATGGGATGTTAACGTTCAACATTACCCCCAGAAATATGAGGGCGATACCAAAACAAATAGTGCGTTTCATGGCTTACCTCCATTTCTAAGGGTGTATATGGTCTAGCTAAGACTATAGCATATAATCTACTGATTGTGAAGTGACCGCAAGGTGCGCCTAACAGATAATAGAAAATAGGTAAGTAAAAAGCCCCGCGCGCGGCAGAGCTTTTGGTATTTTGGTTTGAGTTATGCCATCAGATATACGAGTAGGTATACGAGGGCAAAGGATGAACATAATATGACAACGAACCCCCAGATCATGCATTTCAGGAAACGTGCCATGGTGACGCTATTTATAAAGACACCCCCTGTTCTTTAAATCACATAGATCTCTCTGCATACTGATAGTGGAGAGATGAAAAATTATTGTGCATAGTACAAGTACCATAAGCGCAATTTCTATCCCCAATTCAATCATAATGACACCTCGTTTTTGGACGCAAACATATTCTGAAAGCAGAATACTATCAATATACTTAAAAATCAAGTTGCTTACCGTGCACCAAGCCTCTGCTCCTTAAGCGCTACATAGAAGGTTGATCCTTTGCTCGTGCCGGCAGACTCTGCCCATACATGCCCGCCGTGCTTTTTGAGGATCTCTCGCACGATATAGAGTCCCAATCCTGATCCTGCGGTATGGAATTTGCTTGCTTCTTCTGCCCTGCTGAATTTTTGAAAAATTTTCTTGATGGTTCCCTTGCTCATTCCGATCCCGGAATCGGAAATTTTAAGGATTATGACGCCGTTTGCCGTGTCTTTCAATAGTGATATTTGTATAGATCCATGAGGCGTATATTTTACTGCATTATCCGCAAGGTTGAATATAACCTGTTTTATTTTCCCCACATCAATGTTAGTGTAATAATCCTCATTCTTGTCAGAGTCAAAACTTATTGCGATGCCCGCTTTCCTCGCGGAGATAGCCATATCATCCACTACGCCCTGAACCAACTTTCTCATATCTACTCTGGAGAACTTATAGGCTATTTCCCCACTCTCGATCTTCAGTATGTCTGTCAAATCTTCGATGATGACTACCAATCCTTGGCTTGATTGGAATATTCTCTCAATTGCCACTTGCACGCGGCTAGACAATTCGCCGAAGGACCCTTCAAGGAGCATAGAGGCGTATCCTTTGATGGCGGTAAGTGGTGTCTTTAGGCTGCTTGCCGCGGTTGCAACAAATTCTGATTTTCTCTCGTCAAGCGCCTGCAGATCCTTGTGCGCCTCCGCAAGGTCTTGGACGAGGCCCTCCACTTCTTCCTTGCTCTCTGTTTCATGCCGTATGCTTCTAATGAGAAAAATACTTGTGAATGCGACCAAGGCAAAAATCACAGTTTTCATAATGATGCCGTCAAGTGTGCGAGAGAAAAGTATTTCAAACAAAAGCGTTAATGATATCAGCAAAGCAAACAACCCCGTTGTTATAAGTTGGAAGTTCCCTGACCTATATTTAATTATTAGGTATCCTAGTGCGCCTAAGGCAAGTAGTGCTACTGTTGCTCCTAGCCAGGTGAGATTGAAAACTCCGAATGAAGGCAGGAGCGCGGGGAATGCAATGTTGCTGAACAGTTCCATGATTATTTTGTAATATATTATTTTGCGTGACGTTTTATATTGCCTACCACAGAACGTGGCTTAACTCCGGCGAGTTCTATAAAAAACGTTGAGCCGCGTCCTTCTCCTCTTGAGTCCACCCAGATATTTCCTCCATGTGCTTTGATGATCTCTTTTGCGGCGTAGAGCTCCAAATCTGGACCAAGCCGCACTTCGTGTTGCCTAGTGACCTTTTGTCGCGGCATTATGTCTTTGCGTATACCTGCTCCGCTATCAGACACGGCGATTCTTATCTTGCCGCTTTCTTTATTTTTTGAAAGCGATACATTGACGAACCCTTTCCCCGTATAGTTGATCGCATTATGTATAATACTGTGCAGTACTTGTTTTATTTTGCCATGATCCGCCATCACGCTGTAGCTATCCCCATCTTCGGCCTGGACGTTAATCGCCAGCCCCTTTTTTTTGGCAGGAGATGTCAAGTTACTCACGACTTCTTCCACGAGGTTTTTTAATTTCACGGTGTTGAATCTATATTGTATTTGTCCGTGCTCGATATTGGATGCTATAAGAAAATCGTCAACGATTACCACAAGCGACTGGCTTGAACGGTAAATTTTTTCAACCGCTTCTCGTATAGCCTCCGTCAGCGCACCAAATGACCCTTCAAGGAGCATAGAGGCGTATCCTTTGATGGCGGTAAGTGGTGTCTTTAGCTGATGTGAGGCGATTGAAACGAATTCTGATTTTTGTCGACTTAGCTCGCGCAACCGCTTATTCTCCCCTTTGAGCTGTTTCGCGAGGTGCTCGATCTTTTCTCGCGTTTTTGCTTCTCTGATGACGCTTTGGATAAGAAATACGCCTAGGACCATCATGGACACAAGAAGGCTTCCATTGAGCAGCTGCTCCCACAGTGTCTCGGAAAGGAGCGTTCTTATGAAAATGAGTACCCATAAAGAGATGATAAGAAGCTCGGTGGCGATGACCTTAATGCTGAAGAGATGGTGTCTCAAAATAGCATAGGCAACCATAATGACATACACTGAGACAAGAATGTTGCCTACTGGAGGTATTGGTATGTCATACCAGAGAAAATAATTTGTAATACCGCCGAGATAGCCGACAACCATACCGATAAGTATGTATTTTAGTTGATCATGTCGCGTGCTTTTTTTCGTGCGAAATTCTTTATAGAGCAGATATGTTGTGTAGACTACATATAAAAACCATGCTGCTAAAAACGAATGATAAAAAATACCTGGATTTGGCCAAAACGCAAAAGAAAGCTTTGGTGTAACACTTGCTATGAAATAGGGAGTAAAATTTAGTATGAAAAAGAAGAGACCGAGGATATATGCTATCCACACAAATATTTTCTGAGTTTTTTCTATGCCCAAAAACGTTACGGTGAAATGAAAATAAAAGATGGGAATAAAAATAGCGGCGGCCATAAAAATTTTACTCCATAGCAATGCCCCTGGTGCCGTAAGCGCTATTTGCCAAAAGAAATATCCGATACTCCATACAGTTATCGCGAGCGTGAATAGAGCAAATGTTATATTCACCTTGTTTTTTACATTTCTTGAGAGCACTAGCGCGCCCAAAATCAAGCTCGTAATTGCATTTGCCAGTGCTGATATTGCGTAAAAGCTCATTGTTGTTATTTAGTAAAAAGACATACAAAAAACCAAGGGTTGCCATACTGTTCTTACAAACATTATAGCAAACCCTCGGTTTTAACCAATTGGTTTTAACCAATGGATTTTCTTGCAATAGCGATGCCGTGGACGTTAAGGGGCTCATAAATAAGTTTGTAAGTCCCAAAACCGCCCTTGGATATTATACCCTCAAATTCTTTTGGTGTTCTGTAAATCATCCACCAGTTGATGACAATACCCAGGAAAAATTGCTCAGGATTATGGCGGATATTGCATGTGAGAAATACCCCACTTTTGGGCAGTGCGTCATGTATTTTCCTGACAAGGCGCACTGCTTTCTTTTCGGGTATGTAATCCAGGAGCCCCAACATCTCAATTATATGTGGCTTAAAACTCTCTGCTACCGACATTACTGCACTTATCTTGGTACAGGATACTTCAATTTGGTCAGCAACGCCGTACTTCCTTGCGAGTTTTTGGGCATACTCCAGAGCGGATTGATCCAAATCAAGCAAAAACGCCTTAATGATTATCCCCCTCGGCTTTAACTCTGTCATAAGCTCAATGATGCCTTGAGCCGACCCCGAACCAAGTGACAAAATTCTTACTTCTTTCGTTGCTATTCTGTTCCTGTTCTTCAAGCACGGAGGAAGCTTTACAATCTTGGAATCAGCAAACTCTCCTACTATCTTTTCAAGCTCATATTTTACAAGCCTGAGCCTGTTTCTGACTGCTTGAGCGTTTATTATTCCTATCCAAAAATCGTCCGCGAACCCTCTCAAGCCCGCTTTTTGACGGAAACGATAATTGTAAATGATATCAAGTGCTTTCCACGAAGCGGTACCTTCCTTGATTGCCCTGCACGTAAGCCCTAATCCATCAAACCAAAAGCTGTTAATGTGTGGCTTTTTCCTGAATATTTTCAATGCGCCTTTTTTCATCAGTACCCACAGTGTCAATGCCCACATTATGGGCAAGGCAAGAAGATATGGCCATCGATTTATTTCGTATCGAGGGCGAAAGGTCCGGTAATTTGTTATCGAATTTTTGGGTTTGAAATTCATTTTGTCCATCGTTTTCCCCTCTTTGCCTTTATTAGCCTCTCGGTTTAGATATGTGAAAACCTAAAACAAACCTGCTGGCTGGCAGGCATTATTCTGAGACTTGCCTCAGTCGCCCATATTTTCAAAGGACAATGATGCAAAACTGTATTGAATATACACTTACTTACTTCAAATATCAAGTCGATATATATATATCAAGAAATACCAAGGAGAGATTTCGCAGTTACACTCCTTCCCCCCCGAGTTCTTTTATGAGTTTCTCGGCCTTTCGCGAAAGTTTGGTTGGCATTTTTATATTGAGTTTCACAAGCAGGTCCCCTCTTTTCTTGCCGCCGACTGGGATTCCTTTTCCTCTGATGCGGAGCGTTTCGCCGAAGAGAGTGCCTTTAGGGATTTTGAGTTTCAGGTTCCCATCCAGTGTGGTTATTGCGTATTCGCTTCCCAGAAGGGCATCGGTCAGCTTGATGTTCAGGTTCATAAGGAGATCGTTGCCCGATCTCTTGAATACGGGGTGCGTGCTTACGTAAATCTTTATGTACAAATCACCCGCGACACCCCTTGGTATCGCTTCTCCGCCACCGGAGAGCCTTATCATCTCCCCATTTTCAATTCCTGCAGGGATCTTTATGGTAACCTCCTCTTGTTTTTTTAGAACGCCCGCACCCATGCACTCTTTGCACGGTTCTTTGGGAATTTCGCCTGCGCCTTGACACGCGCCACACTCCACCACGCTTGTGAACGTGCCGAATATAGATCGTTTCATCTCGCGCACGCTTCCTCCTCCGCCACACTTCTCACATTTTTTCAAAGAAGTGCCAGTCTTTGCGCCACTTCCCTGACATGTTCCGCACGTGGAAATTTTATTGAGCAGCACCTTTCTTTCCGTGCCGAACACGGACTCCTCAAAGGAAATTTTCAAATCCACCGATATATCTCTTCCTCTTTTTACCCTGCTCCTTCTTCCTCCGCCAAAAAATTCGCTGAAAATATCCCCAAGATCAATATCCTCAAATCCCCCTCCGGCCCCGCGAAATCCGGAATGATCAAATCCTGATGCATCCCCGAACGGACTTCCGCCGAATACCTGTCCGTAAGAATCATACTCCGTCCTTTTTTTGTCATCGGATAGAACCTGATATGCTTCGTTGATCTCCTTGAACTTAACCTCGTTACCGCCTTTTTTGTCCGGATGATGTTTGTGCGCAAGACGGCGAAATGCTTTTTTTATTTCTTCTTTTGACGCTTTCTTGTTAACGCCAAGAATGTTGTAATAATTTTTTGTCATAACGGATATAGTATATCACTTTTTAGACATGCTCCAGACAAGCCCTAGGCTTTTTTGTCTTCCTCACCTTTGCCCCCACCCCCCTCTTCGTATTCCGCGTCTTTTATCTTGGTGTCCTTCTCTTCACTGCCAGTTTCCGCCTGTTTCTCGCCCTGTTTTTCATTCCCGTGCGACTCGTTCTCTTGCGCCGCCTTCATTGCTTCCCCTATTTTTTGCATCTCCGTGGATAGCTCTTCCGACGCCTTTCGTATGTCTTCCGGATCCACCTCCTTGCCTTCTTTTACTTCTGCTGCTTTTTTAAGGAGAGAGATCTTTTCTTCCACCGACAACTTCACGTCTGCAGAAACTTTGTCGCCGGCGTCTTTTAATGCCTTTTCTGCCGTATATGTAAGTTGTTGTGCCATGTTTTTTAGTTCCGCTAACTCCCTTTTTTTCTTGTCTTCCTCTTCGTGCGCCGAGGCATCTTCTTTCATTTTTTCAATATCTTCGTCCGAAAGCCCGCTACTCGCCTCTATTTTTATTGACTGCTCTTTGCCACTCATCTTATCTTTTGCTTTTACGTTCAGTATCCCGTTCGCGTCAATATCAAATGAAACCTCCACCTGCGGAGTGCCGCGCGGCGCGGGCGGAACGCCGTCCAGGATAAACTTCCCCAAACTCTTATTGTCCGTTGCCATGGGTCTCTCTCCCTGCACAACATGTACCTCAACGGAGGTTTGATTGTCCGCAGCCGTTGAAAATATCTGCGATTTTGACGCGGGGATGGTTGTATTTTTCTCGATCAATTTTGTTGCAACACCGCCCATCGTCTCAATTCCCAGAGAAAGAGGGATAACGTCAAGAAGGAGGACATCCTTTACGTCTCCCTGCAGTATTCCCGCTTGTATCGCGGCACCCATTGCGACAACTTCGTCAGGGTTGATGGACTTGTTTGGTTCTTTCCCAAAGAGCTTTTTCACGGCCTCTATGATCGCGGGCATTCTCGTCTGTCCTCCTACCAAGATGATCTCGTCAATGTCCGAGACGCTAAACGGCGAGGCGTCAATCGCTCTTTTTGTGATCTCAATGGATTTCTCTATGTATACTCGCGCAAGTTCTTCAAGCTGTGCCCTTGTGAGCTTCAGGAGCAGGTGTTTGGGTCCTGAAGCATCCGAGGTGATGAACGGAATATTTATTTCCGTTTCGGTGGTAGTTGAGAGCTCATGCTTTGCTTTTTCCGCCGCCTCTTTTAACCGCTGCAGAGCGAGTACGTCCTTTGTGATGTCAATGCCAGACTCTTTTTTAAATTCGTCCGCGATCCAGCGGACGACCTCCTGATCAATATCTTCCCCGCCCATATGGGAATCACCGTCGGTTGACTTGACCTCGATTACGTCATCGCCGACCTCAAGGATGGAAATATCAAACGTGCCGCCACCGAAGTCATACACCGCGATCTGCTCGTTTTTCTTTTTATTAAAACCGTACGCGAGCGCTGCCGCTGTCGGCTCGTTGATTATTCTCTTCACGTCAAATCCGGCGATATGTCCGGCATCTTTCGTTGCTTTTCTCTGTGCATCATCAAAATACGCAGGCACGGTGATAACCGCTTCGGTGATTTTCTCACCGAGCTTACCCTCCGCGTCTTGTTTGAATTTCTGGAGAAGCATCGCGGAAATTTCTTCCGGACGATATAGTTTGTCGCCCATCTTCACCTTTACACCGCCATCGTCACTCTTCTCTATGGTAAACGACGCATGTTCCTTGTCGCGCTGTACGGCTTTGTCATCAAACTTATGTCCGATGAGACGCTTAATGCCAGACAGAGTGTTTTCAGGGTTCGTAACTGCTTGTCTTTTCGCTAGAAGACCTGCTAAGCGTTCTCCGGATTTAGAAAGCGCGATTACGGAGGGGGTGGTTCGCGCGCCCTCCGTGCTCTCTATTATTTTTGGCTCCCCTCCTTCTATGATCGCCATCGCCGAATTTGTTGTACCCAGATCTATGCCTAATATTTTGTTCATGGTTTTTAAAAAAATTAAACTTCTAAATTAAAATTTGGAAAATCATTTTGTATCATCATATTGTCCCACTTTGACTTTTGCTGCGCGCACTATCTTACCGTTCAACTCATACCCTTTTTGAACGACCTCCACCACTTTCCCGTCATCCGCCTTTGTGTTTGTTTTAACAAGTTCAACAGAGCTGTGTAGGGCTGGATTGAATGTTTCACCTCTCGGGTCTGTTTGCTTCAATCCATTGCTTTCCAGCGCGGCAAGCAATTGAGAATGTATGTATTCTATTCCTTTCCGCCAGTTCTTCTCCACCGCCTCCCACGTTTTCGTATCGGCAAATGCCATTTCAAAACTATCTATGGCCGGGAGGATGTCCGTAATAAGCTCTTCTTTGGCAAAATCGGACAATTCTTTTACTCGTGCTTCGTTTCCCTTTTTCGCGTTTATGAAATCCGCCTTTGCCCTTTGCCAGCCCTCCAAATATTCCCGCTTCTCTTTCGTACAACTCTTAAGCTTTTCCCGCAACTTTTTTATTGAACCAGCGGGATCTTCTTCTATAGCCTCAATAGTGACATCCTCATTTTCTTGTGCGTCCCTTTTGTTCCCTTTTTGTTTTCCTGTCATTGTCATATATAAGATAAATATTCACCATTTATTGTCAAATGATCCGCGTCCTTCTTGCAATAAGAGATGTTGTAGTTGGGGTTGACCGGCTATCGCTTTGACCACTGTGCAGCTTTTCGCGCCTTTTTCAAACCGGGCTTCTTGCGCTCTTTTACCCTTGGATCACGCTTGAGAAACCCCAGCTTTTTAATCTTACCACGGATTTCCTTGTCATGAGAGACTAATGCCCTTGCAATTCCATGTCGCATCGCTTGGGCTTGCGCATGTATTCCACCTCCCTTTACGAGTCCACTTACATTGAATTTGGTTGAAACTTTAGATTTAGAAAGTGCGTCACGTACGATCGACCTTAGTTCGTCTGTGGGAAAGTAGGAATGCAAATCTTTATCGTTGATGACGAAATTGGTCTTTGTGGCTTCTGTTATTCTAACGCGCGCTACTGCAGTTTTTCTTCTCCCCACGGCTTCAATGTAACGGCTGACCGGCGATGGCTTAGAAGTCTTCTTTACAGCCTTCTTCCTTTTTGCCACCGTCTTAGTGATACTTGTTTTTTTTGTCATGTTTTTTATCATTCCGCAACAGTTAGATTCTTCATCATTATTTTTCTCAACTTATTTGCCGGGAGCATGCCGTACACCGCTTTTCTAAACACTTCCCCGTACCCCTTTTTTTCTATGATCCTCTCCATAGTGATTATTTTAAGCCCCCCTGGATAGCCCGAAAAGCGTTTATATGTCTTTTCTTGCATCTTTTTAGGATTAAAGCCGGTCGCTTTGGAAGCATTCACGATCTCCACCTTCACTGAAGGGGCGATGTTCCTTTGGAATTGAACAGTGTTCTTGCCCCTCAGAACAATGGCAGCTTCCGTGGCTACCCTACCTATTGGTCTATCTGTCGCGTCGATTTTATGTTCCATGATAAATTTTCTTAGTGAACAATAAGAAAAATATTTTTCCGTCATGCACCTTGTTGGTGGAGACGAATCGCTATTTTCCTAAACGAACTCTATTATTGCCATCTTGCTCCCGTCTTTTTCTCGCGGGGATAATTTCACGATTCTCGTATATCCCCCACGCCTTTCTTTATAGCGCGAAGATATCTCGTCAACAAGCCTTTTTGCCCCTGCTGTGTTTCCTCCCAATCTTGATATTACAAGTCTCCTTGAGGCAAGCGTACCCGCACCTCCTTTTGTAATAAGTTTTTCAATAAAGGGGCGAAGCTCCTTTGCTTTTGCTTCCGTGGTCGTTATTTTGCCATTGCTGATCAAGGCAAGGGCAAGCAATCTTAGAAGCGCCACCCTTTGATTTGTTTTTCTTCCGAATTTTCTGATTGACTTGTGATGCTTCATATTTCTAGTCGGTATTTACTAGTGAATAGTTTGCAGAGAAAATTGCGCACGTGGCATACTATCAGTCTCTCGCTGACTGATGACTGCCCACTAACTCAGAATGATACCGAAGTTGGAGAGCGCTCTTTTGATCTCTTGAATCCCTTTCCTGCCTAATCCCTCAAGGCTTAGTAGGTCTTTCTCCTTCTTGCGTGCAAGTCCCCCCACGGTTCTGATATTTGCTCCAGAGAGTGCGTTGAGTGTTCTGGTGGAAAGTCCCAGACCGTCAATCCTTATCTTCAATGTCTCGTTGTCGATACTTCCCCGGCTTTCTCTCTGTCGTGCTTCAATGCCGTCCTCTTCTGCTTCCTCTTCTTCTGCCTCCTCCCCGCTTGCCTCCTCTTCCTCTTTGAATCCAACTATTGCCTTGAGTTGATTTATCATTATCTCCACCGATCTCTCAAGTGCCTCTCGTGGAGACAGCGTCCCGTCTGTTTCAATTGAGATTTTAAGCCTGTTGTAATCCGTCCTCTCTCCCACTCGCATGCCTTCTACTTCGTAGTTGACTCTTCGTATGGGAGTGAAGATGGCGTCAAGTGCGATGGACCCAACTTCTATTTTCTCTTTTCGCATTACTTCTTTCGGGACATATCCGAGTCCCTTTTCTACAGTCATTTCTATGTTGAGAGAGGTTTTTTTGTCTGTAATGTCTGCAATGTGGAGATCTTTATTAAGCACATCAACCTGACCCGGCACCTTGATGTCTCCAGCGACAACAGACTTTATACCTTTTATCGACAAGGAAACCACTTGCGGTTCGTCGGTTGAGAGGCTAAACCTTACTTTCTTTAAATTAAGGAGGATGGTGATCACGTCCTCCTTAACGCCCTCTATCGTAGAAAACTCGTGCTGGACGCCATCGATCTTTACGGATGTGATCGCTGCCCCGGGGAGAGATGAGAGTATTATTCTTCGCAATGAATTACCGAGGGTGTGGCCATACCCGGGATAAAGACCGTCTATTTCATATACTCCGCTAAATTTTTCTTCGGATACCACTCTTGGCTTGGATGGTAAAATAATATTATGATCAAGCATATTTTTTATTATGTCTAGCGAGGAGCGGAATGAAAATTAAACAGCGCAAGCTGAGATATCTTCGTTCCGTTCGAACGACCGCATATCAAAAGACCTAATACCCCTTGATATGCAAGACTTAGCTGATAAACCATATCACATTTTTTAAAAATTGCAAATGATATCATTGGCTTATCGACCAAAAGCCAATTAAGCCGCGCGTCCTCTCGCCCATTATCTGCTGTAGAATTCTATTATTGAAATAAGATCAAACGCTGCTCTGTCCTTGTCCGGTTTTGGCTTGTCAAGCATGACTCCCTCAATGTTCTCTGCGTCAAGTTTGATCCACGACGGAACCTTGTGTTTTTTCAGTCGCAAAGGCAGGCCATTAAATAGCGGCTTATTCTTACTTCTCTCTATTATACTTAAAACATTACCCACTCCCACTTTGTAAGAAGGGATGTTCAATCGTTTGCCGTTTATGGCGATATGGCCATGAGAAATCATTTGTCGTGCAGCCGGGCGCGTTTTCGCAAATCCCAGAAGGAAAACGACATTATCAAGCCTTGTCTCAAGATGTTCGTGCAACCTTTCGGTGGCGTTAACGCCACGCTTGGCTAACGCCTCTTTTACATAATTTGAGAATTGCTTTTCGGTAACCCCGTATGTGTATCTCATCTTTTGTTTTTCAAGCAATTGAAGCGCGAAATCGGAAAGATTTTTCCTCCTTCTGCCGCGCCTTTTATTTCTGTGGTGACGGTCTTCAGCAAGCGCGAATTTTGGAGTCTGGCATTTTTCAAATACTCCAGACCCTAAACGTCTGCAAATTTTATATTTTGGTCCCGTGATCATGGTTAATGTAATATTTAAAAATCAATCTTTTTTGCTACACCCTTCTGGGTTTCTTTGGTCTTGGTCCATTGTGTGGCATGGGCGTCTCGTCTTTTATGGAGGTGAGACTCGTTCCCCTTGAGGCGAATCCCCTTATTGCTGACTCTCTGCCGGGACCTACTCCTTTTACTACCACTTCCGCCTCTTTTATTCCCATCAATCCAGCTTTCTCGCCTATGAATTCTCCCACCTTGGCCGCTGCGAAAGGGGTGCCCTTTTTTGCTCCCCTAAATCCCAATACTCCGCTAGAAGACCATGCCAGCGCATCTCCGCTGCGATCGGTCAACAATAATTTCGTATTGTTGTATGTTGACTGCACGTGCAGAATGCCCTCACCGACATTCTTTCTCGGTACACGAGAAAGTGAGCGGGGTACCCCCTCTCGGCCGATGTCTGCTCCCTTTTTTACGATTCGTTTTTTACCCATATTCTAGCTAGTAGTTATTAGCGAGTAGTCTGCAGCGAATAATTTTTCAAGCGCATGTGGCATATTTACAGATTTTCTACTCACTACAGACTGAACCCAATTATTTCTTCTCCGCTGTCCTCTTACCCGATCCCATGGTTTTTCGGACATTCCCCCTCACTGTCCTTGAATTTGTTTTTGTCCTTTGCCCTCTTAAGGGGAGCTTTTTCATGTGCCTCGTGCCTCTGTAGCACATGATGTCCTTCATTCTCTTAATATTGATGCTAATCTCCCTTTTCAGATCACCTTCCACCTTAAATGTTTCCACAATCTTTCTTATCTCGTTCTCCTCCTCTCGAGAAACGCCCTCGGCTTTTTTTCCATAATCAATCCCGGCTTCATCTAGTATCTTTCTCGCCCTGGGACGACCGATGCCGTATATGGACACAAGACCAATCTCCAATCTTTTTTTGTCTGGTATTGTAACTCCTAAAATACGCATGATGATTTTACGGGCAGAGGCCACTATCCTTGCCTCTGCTTATGCCTTGGGTTCTCGCAGGTAATAAAAATACGGCCCTTTCTTCGGACCATTTTACATGTCGCACATATCTTTTTGACCGAAGCTCTTACTTTCATAAATATAACATGATCGGCTTTCGTCTCTGCCGCGTTACCTAAACAAAAAACGTTCCCCCAAGCACGACGTCGCGTGTGGAGAAATATATATCGTCTATAGTCTTTTCACGATCCTTCCCTTCCCTCCGTATGGATCCGTCTTTACCATTACCTTGTCTCCCACCAGCACCTTTATTCTGTGTATCCGCATCTTTCCGGAAAGGTATGCGATATCGGTCTCGTTGCCCTCAAGCTCCACCCTGAACATGGTATTGGGCAGTGCTTCTGTAACGATTCCCGCAAATACCAGAGCGTCCTTTTGTTGTTTACCGTTCATTGTTTAGTAGGGAGAAATACTATCAAATTATATCCAACGAGTCAACCCCCTTAGAGACAGAACCCCGTCCCCAGTTCTTAGCGATCCCTATCTAGAAGCTTGACGGCCGCCCACAGTACCGTGTTTGGGGGCACGTTTACGACGCTTCCTCAATTATTCGTATGGTGATGCGTTCAGCATTTTCTGGAAATGTTCTTTTCCAAAATGGTCTTATGGTGGCTTCTGCTCTTTTTATGTTCGTATATTTCTCAATTACGTTGAGAAAATCCCTTTTTTGTATCCCGACAAGATCGCGGACGAGAGCAGTTTTGTCGATTTTCCACACGATATTTACTGGTCCCGAAAGGGTGAAATCAAATTCACTATTTTCCTCCGGATCAAATCCATTTTTGTTACTTACGTTGAATTCCAGCTCCCCTACCTCTTTTATAGATACAGCCCCCCCATCGTAGGAAGCCACGGTGTTTTTTGCAATGTGAGCGCTCAGCTCATCCTTCTCAAGGATTATTCCATATAGCGTGCCCTTTTCCACGATCTCAACAGAGTCTTCGGTCGTTTCTACTTTTGTGCCTTTGGTCTCGTCCCACCTGAAAAATACCGCTTTGTCATACAGAATAAAATTTTCTGGTACTTGCGAACGTGCCTGCTCCAACAGCACTTCCTTCAGAGAATTTTGCAGTGTGCGACTCGCTTCTGCTGTGTCTTCTAAAGAAACTGTTTTTACAATACCGGAGAATCCGCCGATCATCGGTGTTTTGGAGCGCGCATAAAATTTCTTAAATCTCGGATCACCCTTGAAGCCCGGAATGGTAAAATCCGTTAAACCGATGTTATATTCTTCTCCCGGGAAATCAGCGTACACGGTTACCTCAATATTGCCAGGTACAATATTTCCACCCGATACTGTTGTACCCGGTATCCTTATTGACTTATTTATTCTGTAAATTTTACCATCTGGATTTTCAAACCTCGTGTTTTTTATGAGTGTTTGACTTTTTGAGCTATAGGCATTGTAGATGACGATGGTGCCTTTCGCTTTTCTCTCCACCTCTTTTTCTTCCGTTGCCGGAATATCAAGTGTTGCCTCGCTCTCCAGCATGATCAGCTTAAATTGGAGTTCTCCCTCCGCGGCATTTTTGTTTGCAGTGAAATTCCCGCCTAAGGAGACGCGTGTTTGCATAGGGACAACTTCTATTACTGTACCCGAGAACATTGATAGAAGTACGAATAAAAAGAATACGAAAGCTCCTGCCGCGATAATCCACAAAACAATTTTTGGAAAACTGCCATGCAGTTCCCCTTTTGCGATTCTTAATCCCCTCCTCCCCAGGCGGATACGAGGGGCGGCACTACTGTCCTCCCCGCCATCTTCGCCCTTTGGACGCCGTGAGAAATATTTGCGTTTCCCCTCGTCGTTGCCTTCGTGGAAATCTTGCTTTTGCGGGCGACGGGAACTGATTATGTCTTGTATTATTTTTTTGGGCATAAGGCTATTATATCATACTTAGGGACATGCCCTACGTTTCATTGTTTACGGAAGGTCTCCTCGTCATTTTTCGGGACCGATTCTAAGCGTTTTGTTGCTAAAAATTGCCTCTAGCATGATAAAAGGGTCTTTTTTCACGCGAGGATTGACGTCACAGAATCCTGAAAGAATTTTTTTGTCCAAAAGCTTTACATTAAGTGAGTCGCCCGCAAAAACCGATTGATCAAATTTCCCTTTTTCTATGGATTTCGCAAACCACCAAGCGATGTCTTGGCTTGCGGCAAGAAACACCGTATTGGGCACGGATAATTCTCTTGAAAGGTTCCGCAGAGAATCTGCGAAGAATGTAAGCCATTTTTTCCTCGCATCCGACAGGATGCTTTCCAGCCTCCTCGCGGTGGATGCTGCACTTGTACCCTCGCGGTACATTGTAAGCATTGACATCGCTTCTTCAGGAGTGGCGGAGAGCCCCTTCATAGCCTCTCTTGTCAAGAAATTTTTTCCGAGCGGGAATGAGATCGTCTCCATAAGCACATTGTTTCTGATGATCGATACATCGGTAACCTCTCCCGTTACATCCATGAAGAGGAAGTCGTCTTTATCGGTGAAAATATCTCGCAGTGTGGAAAGTGCAACAAGCGCGAATGAACTGAACCTGACGTGGCGGGAGTGGAAAATCTTGAATATTTCCTTCTTTACGGAGTCGAGCACTCTTTTTGAGCTCATGCTGATAAAAAGAGCTATCTCAATATTTCGCACACTTTTATCATATGGGTTGCTAGTCTCGTATCCGTTTAATTTAATCTGGATATTTTGTATGTCCATGATTTCGGACTCCTCTTCCCCTGTTTTTTTGTTTGTGCCCACGGCGGTGCTCATGGCGCGCGCCTCGCTCTCTATTAGCATATCAACGATTTGGGGAGTAACCGTGAACGGCTTGTCTTTGCTCACATTTACTATTCTTGTCGCGGATGTGTACCACGGCGAAGAAAGCAGACAAAAGAAACTCTTGGGCGGTCCACCGGCAACTTTTTCCATCTCAACCAAAACGCTTTTCAAAGTCTTTAGCATCAACGTAAAAAATCTCTCAAAATCCAATTTATCTTGAAAGGCAATTTCTTTCCGCGTGCTGTATATTACATTTGGCTTGCCATCCTCTTTGAGCAATACGATCGCACCCCCCACGCTTGAACTTCCAATGTCCAAGATGGCGACTCTCTTTTCTTTTTTAGAACGCGCGAATTTGAAGAGTTTTATGGGGAATGACATACATACATTATATCACGTTGCCGCAGTGATATGAGTGTGGAAAAACATCGCAATAATTCTTTGCCGTATGAGCTTTCCTCGCTTTCTAATTCTTTTTCTCAAATCTGTTTTTGTCCCTCCCGTAGCATTTTTCCATCGTATTTTTGAACGCTTCTTCCAGGTCTATCCCTTGAGAATTTGCAAGGCAAATAATAGTGAACGAAACATCTGCTAGTTCGTCCACCATCTTTTTCGGACCTTCAACAGCCTTCTTTTTCTTCGGACCGAAAATATGATTGATCTCCCGCGCCAGCTCCCCGACCTCTTCCGTTAATCGCGCCAAGATCTCATGGGGCTTCCAATACCCCATTTTGTGTTGATCCACCCAATCGTCAACCTGTTTTTGTGCGTCTTTAAATGCCATATTATTTTAAAACTGCTTTTATTCGGCGGACTCCCGCGGAGACTGACTCTTCTTTTTTGATCTTGAAACGCCCAAGCTCGGAAGTATTTTCCACATGCGGGCCGCCGCAAATTTCCTTACTAAAATCACCAATTGAATAAACTTTCACCTTTTCGCCATATTTATCTCCAAATACGCCCAAAGCGCCTTGCTCCCTCGCTTCCGCAACTGTCATTTCTTCCATTTTAACAGGCAGGTTTTCTTTCATCTTTTTATTCACCAGATCTTCCACCGCCTGTTTTTCTTCATCGGTCATTTTTTGCGGGTGAGCGAAATCAAATCGCAATCTTTCGGTGGTGATATTGCTGCCTTTTTGCTCAACACTCTCACCCAAGACATCACGCAATGCTTTGTGAAGTAAATGAGTTGCCGTGTGATACTTCACACTCATCTCGCTCGCATCTGCCAGCCCACCCTTGAATTTTTGTTCTGCGCCACTGCGTGAAAGTTCTTGGTGTTTTTTCATCTCCCCGCTGAACTCTTCTTTTATCCTACTTAGTTGTTCAATAGTAAGGGTTGGATATTTAAGTTGCGCTCTATTTTTTTCAATTTCTTCTAAACTCAATTCAAGGGGAAAACCATATGTGGAAAAAATATTGAACAATAATTTACCACTACCACGACTTACGATTGATTCGAAACTTTTAGGTGGTTGCCCTTCTTCTTTCTTTGAAAAATGGGGTGTACCCAATTCATATAATTTTTTTAAGCCCTTTTTGATAGTTTTTTTGAACTTCAAAGCTTCTTGCGTAACCTCTTCTTTAATTATCTCTTTCTTTTGCTCAAGCCCCGGATACACGTCTTCGTATTTCTCAATAACAACATCAACAAGTGGCGGCAGTGTTCCCTCCTTCATTCCCAATCCGTCCGCATAACGCACCGCTCGGCGGAGAAGCCTTCGGAGGACGTATCCCCTGTCGGTGTTTGAGGGCGTTACTCCGTCGGCAATTATGAACACGGACGTGCGTATGTGGTCGGCAACAATGCGCTTTGCCTTTTCATCAGTACCCGTGGAAAGCTCTGATATTTTTTCCATCAATGGCAAAAATAAGTCAGTGTCAAAAACATTGTTCGTTTTCTGCATTACCATCGCGAGCCGCTCAATCCCCGCGCCGGTGTCCACGTTCTTTTGTTTGAGTTTTCCAATGATCTTTCCGTCCTTTTTCTCATACTCCATGAACACGTCATTCCATAATTCCACCACCTTCTGCTCGTCGTCTGCTTTCTTAAACTCTTCAAAGGACATGTCACCCAAGCCGTCTTTGGTCACGTCATAAAAAATCTCCGTGTCCGGTCCGCATGGGCCATTATTCCCCGGACTCCACCAGTTGTCTTCCGCACCCTGAAAATAGATACGTTCTTCGGGAATGCCAACCTTTTTCCATATCTCCACAGACTCATCGTCGCGAGGAGCGTTCTCGTCTCCTCCGAATACGGTGATATAAAGCCGCGCGGGATCAAGCCCAAGCCCCTCTTTTTTGTCAGTCAAAAATTCATAGCTCCATTTGATAGTCTCTTCTTTAAAGTAGCCCGCCTCGCCGACGCCGTCAGGTGCGGACGGGTCCCCCAGCGACCAGTTTCCAAGCATCTCAAAAAATGTGTCGTGCGTGTTATCCCCCACTTCTTCAATGTCTTGCGTTCTTACACATTTTTGTGCGCCTACAAGGCGCGCTCCGCCCGGGTGCTTCTGTCCCAAAAGATACGGCACAAGCGGCTGCATGCCTGCGGTGATAAAAAGTACCGACGGGTCGTTCTCCGGCACCAAAGATGCCGAAGGGATGATCGTATGCCCCCGTGCTTTAAAAAACGCTAAAAATCTTTTTCTGATATCTTCCGATCGCATAATGAGTGCTATTGAGAAATGGCTAATCGGGGGTCACCGTGGAGCCAATATCAGATCCCAGCGCCTGCCAGATATCTTTTATGGAAACCACTCTAATGGTTAAATTATGATCTCTCGCAAGGGCAATGGCGGAAGCATCGGCAACTTTCAGGTCGCGCGCGAGCGCCTCCGATGCGGAAATGGTGTCTATCTTTACTGCAGATGTGTCTTTGTCAGGATCGGCGGAATACACGCCATCAACGCCGTCTTTTGCCATGATGAGCACATCAGCTCCTATCTCAAGGGCGCGCACTGCGGAAAGGGAATCGGTGGTGAAAAACGGCACTCCGAGACCTCCCGCAAAAATGACCAACCGCCCCTCCTTCAAGTGCTCTACCGTGCGTCTCGGCACGTATCTTTCGCATATCTGCGGCATCGGAATTGACGAGGAAACTCGCGTGGCAATTCCCTTGCTCTCAAAATAGTCGCGCAGTACAAGCGCGTTTTGCACCGTGGCGAGCATCCCGACGTAATCGGCCGTGGATCTTTTAATAGAGAGTTCCGCTGACAGGTCTTTGCCGCGAAAGAGATTCCCTCCGCCGAGGATAAGCGCTACACGATGACCCTGCGTTTGCAGTGACTTAATTTGACCCGCAATGAGATCAAACACTACTTCCGAATATTTCTTGTTCCCGTCGCCTGACAGTGCCGCTCCGGATAATTTTATTACGATCGTTGTTGCACGTTTGTGTGGTGTTTCCATAACATTTTTAGGACCTACGCAGTCGGCGTATTTCTTCGTTGCACTTCACCAAATGTCGTTCGCTGTAGCTTCTGTACAGCTTACTTCATTTGGTTCGTGCGCCTCAAACTGCATCCGATTGCGTAGGTCCTAAAATGGGCCTCTTGCATCCCGATTTACAACTCGCCTTCTTCCGCCGCGTCATTACGAGAATAGCCCCGCGATATTTTTTTGAATTTACTTTCTATGAACCATAGTGCGGTGAAAACAAGCAACGTCAAGATTGCCACAAAGACGGCAATCGCATAAAGCCCATATCCGACGGCTACTCCGATGCCCGCAGCAACCCAGAGTCCTGCTGCCGTGGTAAGCCCACTTAATCTTGAGCCGGTAAAGACAATAAGCCCCGCCCCGATAAATCCTATACCCACAATGACCTGGGATGTAACACGCAAAGGATCAAAAGGCGTTCGCCCGATATACCACTCTGACACAATAATGGAGATGATCACGAACAGCGCAGATCCCATAGAAACAAGCGCATGTGTTCTCATCCCTGCGGTTTTGCCCGCCGCCATTCTCTCCGCTCCGATCAATATCCCTAAAAACATGGCAACGACAATCCTCAAGAAGATATCTGCATTTCCAGAAATGAGTGGTTCCAACATATGTTTTCATCATACCACGGGACCAAGAACAAATCCAAAGCGACCAAGGGGATGCTCCAAGATCTTACAACGGGCTCTTTCTAGATAGCTATTACGAGGTCGGAGATGCCGCCCTCCTATCTAATCGTTTCGCCATTTTGCCCATAATTGTTGGTGCGATAAGCGTCGTTATAATGCTTAAGATGATCATTGCGGTGAGAAGCTTCTCATCAAGGATTCCCAGTTTGAAGCCTATGAATATGGCGGCCAGCGTTGTTGAAAGGTGTGGCGTGGTGGCAACTCCAATAAGTGCGCTCTCGTCTTTTGAAAATCCGTCCAAACGTCCGCCGATAAAACCGCTGATAAATTTCGCCGAGACGGAGCCAATTACAACCACGAAGGTTATGAGAAGCGCATTGCCCACCTCTGCAAAGATCCCTATATTCGTGCTTACTCCCACGAGAACAAAGAATATGGGAATGAAGATACCATAAGAGATTGTGTGTAGTTTTTCTCTAATGACCTTGTGCGTAATGGTTTCGGATAACACAAGCCCCGCAAAGAATCCCGCAATGATCGCGTGGAGCCCGAGAAGCTCAAAGATCACTACTGTGCCAAGAAGTATTGTTACAATGAGGCGCAGCTCACTTTCAAATCGCCTCCCCCGCCCCTTATGACGTTCAAAGTACCTTACTATCTTGGGTATGATACGCATGAGAAGAATGAGGGAACCGAAGAGAAGCAAGTAGAACAAAGGAAGTGGGATTTTCGTGGCGGGCTCTATTGTTTGCAAAAGTATGGATAACAGTGTGAGGCTGAGAATATCCGTAATTATGGTGGAACCCATAATAAGTTTTCCTACCCGTTTGCCAAATAAATTGTTCGTTTGCAGTGAGGGTATGATCACGGCGATGGAAGAAGATATAAAAATAATTCCCAGAAAAATCGCACTGAGAAAAGGGTATTCAAAATATATTCCTATACCAAAACCCACCGAAAACGGTATCGCCGCACTTAATGGAACAAGTATTCCTATTTCGCGCCGATCTTTTTTAAAGCTTGAAATTCGTGTTTCAAGCCCCGCCATGAACATTAGAAAGACCAGCCCGATGTTTCCCATGAATTCTATTGCGGGATTCGGCGCAAAGATATCAAATGCATACGGTCCCACGGCAATGCCCGCGATGATGAGTGCTGCTACCCAGGGAAGGTGAAGACGGTTAAAAATCCCGGAGAAAAAAAGTCCCGCGAGAAGGATAACGAAAAAAGAAATGAACTCTGTCGGCATGTTTTTAGGATAGGTTTCAAAAATTTTCGTCCGCTAGAGTAGTCTGTCAAGCTGTTTTCATGGCGGAATCTGGTAATTTTAAAATGGAATGCCTGTCCCGTAGCCAAATCTGCAAGATTTGTAGTATCTGGGAGGTTGAGAGACTGTTCTTACGAATAATCATGCGGCATCAAGCCCTATGACATCTCTGCATATAAGCTTGATCTCCTCCAGTACGTCCCTAATTTTTTTATCGGTTATGCCGAGTGTCTTTAGTGCGCTTTTGTCTTCAAGAAGCTCTCTGCAAAGCACTACCCCTTTCTCAAAAAGTTGTCTTTTATGCCCCGTGGAGAGCGTGGTAAGGCATGTGAGGGGGTGTACGTCTGAACTTGCGATTAAGTCCTGCAGATTTCCCCAGCGTGGATAATTCCATCCTATTGCTCTCATTCCCATGCATTTGCTGTACCGCACCGCTTCTGCAGTAAGCTTTGTATTTGTTATAAGCCATGCCTCGTGTTCCCTCTCTTGTTTAACATATTTTTCTTCACGTTTCTTTCTGATGTCTTCAAACCGAGCTTGCACATAGAGCGCCACTTTCAGGTCTGTTTTTATACCAAGTTGATTGTGGAATTTTGCTTCAACGATAATGTGTTTACGCTGTTTCTTTGCGAGTACGTCAATTTCGTGAGAAACACAGTGTCCCGCCATTACCACACCTACCTTGACATCATAGCCCTGTTTTTTAAGGATCTCCCCCACTAATTTCTCAAAAGGGAATCCTGTCGGACCCATTTGCATCACCGCCTGCCTCAAGCTGTAACGCATCGCAATGGTTTTTTTATTCCTCTTCAGAATGTCAAACGCGCGGCGGTATATATTGGAAGTCGTCATCCCGTCTGCAAGCTCATCTCTGATACGATCCATAACCACGTCAACCACATTCGCGGGCGCGCCGGAACGCCTCAAAGAACGACGAAGCTTCTCTTCAGAAAACAACTCTTTTTCTCCCGACGCTTTTATAATGAAAGTCTCGTTTTTCACCATACTCTTTAGAATGTATTATTTCATACTCCTCCTCTTTTTCAAAGTTTTTAGTTGCGGTAATCCTTTAACGGAGTTGACAATATCCCATATACGTGATACGCTGTACGGCAGACCCAGTAACAATTTGACAACAGAGAGGTGGTCACGCATGAACACAAAGAGGATATCGAGAATACAGATTGGCGTACTGGCACCACTGTTGATATTGTGCGGAATGTTCACCATAACGCTTCCGTCATATGCCGCACCTGATGTTTCTTTCCAGAACTCGGTGCTTGTCGGCGGTGCGCTGAAAGGAGACATGGAAACGGTGCGGCGCGCACTTGAAAAGGGCGCCAACGTGAACACAAAAGATAAAGATGGAACAACCGCACTAATGATTGCGGTGTTGTATGTCCATACTGAAGTCACGAAACTCCTTCTTGATCGCGGTGCCGATGTGAATGCAAAAGATAAAGATGGAACAACCGCACTAATGATTGCGGCGCTGTTTGGTCAAACTGAAATTGCTGACATCTTGCTTAAGTACGATGCCGATGTGAATGCAAAAGATGAAAATGGAACGACCGCATTAATGCATGCGACAACGTTTGGTCAGACAGAAATCATCGCACTCCTGAAGGCACATATGAAAGAAAATAGCGAATAAATGTCGCATTGTGCACATCCAGATTCAACCCCCACAACTATTGCGGGGGTTTTTAAATTGCAGCTTGTTGCTTCATTATTCCTCCACCGAGGCACTCCTCCCCGTCGTAGAGCACTAAAGATTGTCCCGCGGGAATAAGCTGGGGCTCGTCAAAGACAATAGTTGCCTCATCGTCCGAAATGTTTTTTACGGTGCATTGCTGAAGCGGCTGACGATAGCGTACTCGCGCCGCGTATATTTTTTTCCCAACGAGGGGTGTGTCGGCGATCCAGTTTGTGTTTTTTATTGTCACCTTTCTCTTCGTATTTGCAACCACCCCACTTGTCTTTTTGTGGGATATTGCCAGCGTGTTGTGTTCAATATTCTTGCCAACAATGTAATATGGTGTATCGTGCGCCCCCTTTTTTGTGATGGTAAATCCGTGCCGCTGTCCCAGTGTGTAGAAATATGCTCCTTCGTGCCATCCTATCACCTCTCCCCCCACATTCAATACATCTCCCCTCTTCTCTTCAATAAAGTGTTTCAAGAAATCCCGCATATTGAGTTTGCCCACGAAGCAGAGCCCCTGACTGTCTTTTTTCTGTGCAGTATGAAGCCCGAATTCCTCTGCCATTTTTCTGACGTCTGACTTCTCGTATTCACCGACCGGAAAAAGTGTCTTTTGCAGTTGTTTTTGCGTGAGTGTCCAGAGAAAATATGATTGATCTTTGCCCTCATCCACACCCTTGAGTAGACGGTAATTTTTGATGTTTGATCTTTTGTTTTCGATCTTGCGCGTGCGTGCGTGGTGTCCCGTTGCAACATGGAGAGCGCCCATTTTCACCGCCTCCCTCCAGAATGCTCCAAACTTGATAGTCCTGTTGCACATCACGTCGGGGTTGGGTGTTAATCCCCGCTTGTACGCATCTATCATATAGTCCACCACTTCTTTTTTATACTCCTTTTCAAAATTCATCGTCAAAAATGGAATATCCAAATGCGCCGCAACACGCATAGCGTCCAGCCGATCTTCCTTCCATGTGCAGGGTAAAAACGGTGGTTGCCATACCCTGATGAATACCCCCGTTACATCATAGCCCTCCTTTTGAAGAATTGCCGCGGCGACAGAGCTGTCTACGCCACCCGAAAGTCCAATAAATACTTTTTCCTTCTTTTCACGCATAGAACTGAAATTTATTTCAAAAATATTCTTTAATATTTTTGATACAAGTTTAATCTACACCGCTTGCCGCTCTCTATCAAGTATGGTATTGTGCCTCTGGATTATAAGCAGACACAGGAGTGGGAATTATGTTTTTTACACAAAACTTTCGTGCACGCTGGAGTGCTGCGCGCAGGTTTCAATGGAAAGAAAAAGGTATGCGGAAGGACAGAGAGTGTTTAGTACATGTTATCTGTTTTTCCATCATCGCCCTCATTGTATCAGGGACCCTGTATGCAACGGGACCTTATCCAGCGCCGGCAGATCCATTTTTCTTTTGGATGATCATTGTCGGTATGGCCGCTTTCTTTTTCTTTGGTCCGCTATACTTGTATTTCAAGTGGAGACTCCTCTTCGGAGAGTGGCAAATTGCGGCAGAAAAGAAAACACCCAAGTTCATTTTAGTAAAGAAATAACTTTACTAAAGCACCGCGCAAACAATGTGCGGTGCTTCTTTTGTGCTCTATGCGTACTTCCTTTGCGTTTATTGCAGCGAAACTTAAGAATCAACCGGTACCCCCTCTCTCTTCAATGTTTTCTATCACAATTCCGTCCGCATCTTCTTTCTTTTCCCTATTTTCCTCCGTTTTTCTCTCCTCTTCTTTTATAATTTTCTCTTGGACTTTTTGCAGCTGGGAAAAGCCAAATAAGGAGAAGACGATCATCCCTGCGACCACGATGCCGATCAGATTTATGATAAAGAGCATGAGGGACCCGGAAATTATATCCTTGTCCAGGAAAGACGCTCCGACCGCAAGTGCCGAAAGCGGAGGGATGAGAGAAACGGAGACGGCGATGCCTGGGAGAGCGGCGTTAGCGTTCTGTCTCACCCATGCAAGCGCGGCGACGAGTCCCGAGACGAACGCAATGAGGAAGTGCGCGAGGCTTGCGGTGCTGGCAAGATAGATGACAGGCGTCACCTCTTTAGAGTTTATGAGAAATGCAAAGAAGAATGAAACGAAAAAAACAAGGAGAATCGACTTCCCTATCGTTTTGAGCGATCTGTCAATCGCTTCTTTGCTTGAGGTTACGACTCCCATACCCAAGCTCAATATGGGAAACAGGAGCGGGGCAACCAGCATTCCCCCTATCACTACGATAGAGCTGTCCATCAGGAGCCCCAAGGTGGTGATGATGCTTGAACCGCCCAGAAAAAGGTAAAAATCGGCGTCCGCGCGACTTTCTTCGATCAAGGTTTTTATCGTTTTCTTTTGCTCAAGAAAGTTTGTAAAAAATACCGATTGCGCCATTACGTATATTATACCAAGAGGAGAGCTGTGCTCGCAAGCTCTTGACAATGCAGCCGTTGTGTATTAGTATGTTTATAGATTAAGCAAGTTTTGGCATTTTGGCAAAATGGAGATTCTGTCATGTTTATGTTTAAAAAAATACTCGGTATTTTAATAATTTTTTCCATTGGTACCACAATGTTATGGACTTCGGGTAAGACCTTCTACTTCGTGGATTATATCGCTTTGTTCGCAGTAGTCATTGGCATAGCGGCATTAATGGCATTAGGCGTTTTCCTCGCCATGAGCGAGAAAAAACAAAAAGGAGGGTAAGCTAGTCTCCCACAACCCACTATCAGCTTCTGCTGAATGGTGGGTTTATTTTTTTATCACGACAAACAAGAGAGCTTGTGTTGGTAAAAAGCCTCCAATATCGTATGATAAACTACATAATTAGTATTAAAACACTATATATGATCTACGAAGATATCAAAGAAGAAATTAAGAGTGCAATGCGATCCAAGGACGTTCTCCGCTTGAGCGTGTTGCGGAACATACTTTCCGCGTTCACCAACGAGCTTGTTGCAACGGGTAAAACCCCGCAGGATGCGCTTGGCGACGAAGAGGCGCTCGCTGTAATAAAACGCCTTGCGAAACAACGAAAAGATTCCATCACGCAGTTTGAGAAAGGCGGTCGGCAGGATCTGGCGAAAGAAGAGCGCGAGGAGCTCGCTGTTTTAGAGCAGTATTTGCCTCAAATGATGGGCAAAGAAGATATTCGCAACATTGTGGAGGCGAAGAAAGCGGAACTCGGCATTGAAGACAAGGCAAAAATGGGAATGCTTATGGGGGCGGTGATGAAAGAAACGGCAGGCAGGGCTGACGGAAACTCCGTAAAGGCAGTGGTGGAGGAGCTACTATAGTTGCTTGGACACTTAGCCTTTCATGGCCTCACTTCGCAATTTTTTGTGATATGCGATTGCAAAACGATGCGCCTCGCTGTTGGCAAGAAGGATCTCCTTTTCGTGCTTTCGCATCAACTCTTTTCCCCCTCTTATTCCTTTCGGCTTGTGCCGCTCATTTTTCACAACGGCGACTACGGGAATCATGATTCCCGCTTCTCTCAGCACTTTCTCGGCGGCATTCTTCTGTGCCGCTCCCCCGTCAACGACGACAAGGCGTGGAAGTTCCCACCGTGCATGAGCGAGGCGCCGCTCCAGAATTTCTTTAAGGGCTCGCGTATCATTCACCCCCTCAAAACTTTTTATCTTGAATTTTCTGTACTCGCTTTTTTGTGGGCTTTCTCCTTGCACCACTGCCATTACTCCCACCGCGAATTTTCCGCTTATGTGCGCTACGTCATATGCCTCGATTCTCACAGCGAGCACGTCGGAGACGGGGCCTTGCTCGTCTCCGATCAGTGCAATATCCTGAATGTGCCCCAGCGCGAATATTGTTCTTTTGATCTTTCCCGCCCGTTCAAATTCCAGTTTACTCGCCGCTCCTGCCATCTCTTTTTTAAGTTTTCTTAAGACCGTTTTCTTCTTTCCTTCAAAAAAGAGCTTGAGGTGTCTTATCGTTTTTGCATATTCTTTTTTTGAGATCTCTCCCGTACATACACCGGGACACAGTCCGATCTGTCTGTTGAAACACGGTTTGCCTGTCTGCGTGCGTCGCCGCACGGGCAGGTTCGCTTCGACAGGTGTGCACCTGTCTCTAAACGGAAAGATCTTGCGGACGATACGCAATGCTTCTTTGAGTGTACCCCCTTGCGGATAAGGTCCGAATGAATATTTTATGTCGTATTTTGGTTTGTGGCGTGGGTTAAAAAACTCTTTCGCGCGCATAAGAAGCACTCGCGGAAAGTCTTCTTTGGTGATCACTACGTAGTTGAAACTCTTGTCGTCTTTTTCTTTGGTGTTGTATCGCGGTTTGTGTTTTTTGATCAACTGCGCCTCAAGAATGAGCGCTTCCAACACTGAATCCGTCTCAATGAATCGAACGGTTTTCGCCATCTCCACCATGGAGTGGATATGGGGGCCTCGCGCCTCGGTTACGCCCTTGTTAAAATAACTGCGCACACGATCCTTCAGAGACGATGCTTTTCCTATGTAGAGCATTTTACCGCCACGTTCCACGAACATATACACGCCCGGTTGATTCGGCAACTTTTTTCTCTGTAGGTCTTGATATATCATGCCTTTTTCCGCAATGCCCTTTTTAGGTATTTTGCAGTGTGGGACTTTGTGCTTTGCGCGACCTCTTCCGGGGTGCCTTTCGCCACGACACGTCCCCCGCCTTCACCTCCTTCCGGCCCCATATCAATGACATGATCGGCCGTTTTTATTATGTCCATGTTGTGCTCTATCAGCACCACGGTGTTGCCTTTGTCAACCAGCTTTTGGAGTATCTCAATGAGTTTTGCCACGTCTTCGTAATGAAGCCCGATAGTCGGCTCGTCCAAAAGATATATTGTCTTTTGCAGATGCGGGCGGTAAAGCTCGGAAGATATTTTCACTCTTTGCGCTTCCCCACCGGAGAGCGTTGTCGCGGATTGTCCGAGCTGTAAGTATCCCAATCCGACGTCGTTCATTGTTTTTAATCTGTCGTGGATGGCCGGAATATCCTCAAAGAATGCGAGCGCTTCCTCAACGGTCATCTTGAGAATTTGGTGTATGTTTTTCTTTTTGTACTTTACTTCCAGTGTCTCGCTTTCAAACCGCTTGCCGCGGCACACATCGCAGGTAACATAGACCGTCGGCAAGAAGTGCATTTCAACAGCGATGGTGCCGTTTCCTTGGCATACCTCGCAACGGCCGCCTTTTACGTTGAAAGAGAACCGGCGCGGCTTCCACCCGCGAATTCGTGCCTCTTCCGTTTCTGCGAACAATTCCCTGATAAACGTGAATGCTCCGGTGTAGGTGGCCGGGTTTGAGCGTGGAGTCCTGCCGATCGGTGACTGATTGATGAGTACCGCCCTGCTGATGTATTCCGTACCGGCGAACGATTTGCAATTGAATACTTCATTGCTCCTGTATCGCCTGTCAAACCTCGCTTTAAGATTTTGATAGATGATCTCATAGAGGAGCGTTGACTTCCCCGATCCGGACACGCCGGTGATGACAGTACACCTTCCCAGCGGCACGTCAACGCTTAAGTTCTTTATATTAAATATCTTTCCTCCTCTGATCTTCAGCGCGCCGCGGTTCTTCTTCCTCCTTGTCTTTGGCGTTGGTATCTTTTTATCCTCCCTTAGATAGTCTAGCGTTATTGATTGATGCTGGTCATTCGTGAGAAGCTCTTCCAAAAATCCCGATACAACAATTTCTCCGCCGTGCACTCCGGCCCCAGGTCCGATATCAACGAGGTAATCTGACGCAAAAATGGTGTCCTCGTCGTGTTCTACGACGATAATGGTGTTTCCCAGATCGCGTAGATTGTGAAGTGTTTTAATGAGCCGGTTGTTGTCGTGCTGGTGAAGCCCGATGGTGGGTTCGTCCAAAACATAAAGCGCCCCCACGAGCCGTGAGCCAAGCTGTGACGCCAAGCGTATTCTCTGTGCTTCGCCTCCTGAGAGCGTGTTGGCGCGCCGCTCCAGCGCCAGATAGTCAAGCCCCACGTCAAGAAGGAAAGAAAGACGGTTCTCTATCTCTTTGATGACAACCCTTGATATTTCCTTGTCTTTTTTTGACAGCTGAAGTTTTGCGAAAAAACCGGCCGCTTCCGTGATAGACATTCCCACCACCTCGTCTATCCTCTTTTTGCCAAGAAAGACATGAAGCGCTTCCTTACGCAGGCGTGCTCCCTGGCATTCTGGGCACTCCTCATCGCCGAAAAAGTGCTTTGTACCCAAACCGTTGCACGCGGTACAAGCCCCATAAGGGGAATTGAATGAAAAAAGCCGCGGTTCCACCTCCGGATAAGAGAAACCGTCATTTGGGCACGCGAAACTGCTTGACATCAAAAATTCGTTTGCATCCGTCTTTTCCGTCCCCATAAAGACGATCCTTACAAGGCCGTCCGCTTCGTGCAGCGCCCTCTCCAGAGATTCACCCACTCTCTCAAGGGCGCCTTTTCGCTCCTCTTTGAATTCAGACACCTCTATCTCGTCCACCAAAACATCAATGGTGTGTTTTTTATGTTTTGAAAGAATGATCTGCTCTCTCAAATTTTTCATTTTTCCGTCAACGCGTGCTCGTGCGTATCCCTTGCTTAACATGTCGTAGAGAAGCTGGTAGTACTCCCCTTTCCTTCCGCGCACGATGGGAGCGAAGATCTGGACCCGCTCCTTTTTTTCGCTCTTTTTCCCCACGTTTTGTATGTGCTCCAGAACAAAATTAATTATTTCTTCGTTGGACAACCTCTTTATCTCTTCACCGCATAGGAGGCAGTGCGGTTTTCCCACACGAGCATATAGGACACGCAGGTAATCATATATTTCCGTAATGGTCGCCACGGTGGAGCGCGGGTTTGAAGAGCGCGTCTTTTGGTCAATGGAGATGGCGGGCGAGAGACCCACTATCTCGTCAATGTCGGGCTTTTGCATTTGGCGCAGGAATTGGCGGGCGTATGCCGACAGCGATTCAATGTATCGCCTTTGTCCTTCGGCAAAGATAGTATCAAAAGCGAGCGAAGACTTCCCCGACCCAGAAAGGCCGGTGAAGACGATCATCTTATTGCGTGGCATTGTAACCGTTATATTCTTCAGATTGTGCACCCTGGCGCCTTTCACGATGATATTCTCTGTTTCGTTGGAGTGTTGTTTGGGCATAGTGTATGTTGTTGTTTACATTTTTATCGGTCGTGTCACGACTGCTAAAACGCTAACGACCCCCCTTCCGTGAGAGAGGGGGTGTGTGCCCCGCAACCATGCGGGGTGTATCAACAAGAAGCATAGTAGCAATTTCTTGATGTGAAAGCAATGGGAAGCATGCTAATATATAGCAAGAGGCCTCATGAGATGGTTGTAAAACTATTTCAATATACGTTGCATGAAGGAGGGAGTAATGCGTGATAAAAAGCTCACCCGCATAATAGACATTTGCGACGCACTGCGGCGCAAGGACAAACATTCCTCAACTGAGGACATAGACGGACTTGTCCTTGATGCACTTGTGTTCGTCAAGAAAAAGACCTTGCGTTTCTCTGGCAATATGACCATTGTGAACGAGGAGGAGGTGCGGTATTTTTTTCAGTCAACGATGATTGATATTCTTCGTGACAGAAACATGATGAATCCAACACTGTTTCTGTGCGCGTGCTATACCGCGGAATTACTCACAAGACTTTTTTACCGACAATTCCGCCATGTAAACGTCTTTGGTTTTCTGGTCGAAAATGCGAAAACAGG
The DNA here is from genome assembly GCA_036985875.1 of Patescibacteria group bacterium. GTDB lineage: Bacteria > Patescibacteriota > Minisyncoccia > Phycocordibacterales > UBA1539 > BTQM01. The sequence continues at coordinate 6,610 of BTQM01000002.1, read as the reverse complement.
GAATCCGTTTTTACTGCAGGAGGGGGCCGATGCGTGTCTCCTCTTCTCATCTCTGTTTCCCAAAAAGGGGAATGCGCAAGCAATCAACGCCAGATTTTATAAAGAAATGGGTGTGCGTCTATACGGGAGTTTCTATCGCCAAACGGAAAGAGAGATTGGTCGTCACATGAGCGAACATTTTTTGGTCATGTCCGATGTTGCCGCGCAATGCATGAGGACGCTGCGTGTCTACCGTAAATATTAAAACCCCCGGTTATAGAACCGGGGGTTTTTACTACGTTCAATGCCAAGTTACATCTCCTCTTGGACCTTTACCGTTCTCTTCCTCTTCGGTCGCTTCAATCTCCAACCCGAATTTTTCATGAGCATATTCAATAAACTTTTCCTTAAGCTCACTATTTCCCATGAATCCCCGAGCGAAGCCTTTCTGAATCGTCTCAGCGAGTTCAAGAATATCTTGCGCATTCATCTCTGTGGATACTTGATCAAGTATATTCTGAGCATTGCTCTGTATTTGTATGAGAGCGGCAAGTATATAGAACGATTCCTCTTGATTCAAGGACGAAAATGCATATTTTTGCTTTGGCATGAGGACCTCCCCGTACATCTTAAAAGAAATTATCTTTTCTAAGAGTATTATGCAGAGCGCAAGAAGTCAACCTCGCTGAGAGGTAGGACGCGGAGCAGAAGCGATTTTACAGAAAAGGTAGATATATTTTACACACGTCTATAGCACGGGTAGTCTCATTTTACATACGCGTCCGTAACCTAGTGGTGGGACTGATATGTCGGCACTAGATAGCCACTTGAAAGTCCTTGTTGTGAACAAAAAATGCGCGAGATCAGATCTCGCGCATTTTTCAACTTATTGCAACTTTTAGTTTAGATTTGCTATAAAATCCCCGCCCACTGAGCATGATAGGTCACCGTAGAACCATAGTCGTTAGTAGTATTAAAACCATCCAATGGTTGCGCGTGCTTTACTCGTTAACAGCACGCGCTTCAGACCCACCCAGTATCTTTTCCCATTCTTCCTCCGTAATTTCCCTTTTTTCTGTCTTACGCACGGAAGATCCTTCGATAATTATCGCTTTCTCTTCCTCTGTCACCGCTTCTCTTCCTGAGAGCGCCGCCGCGCCACCAAGGATCTCTTCCATCGTAAGCGGAGTCGGTGTACCTATGTTGCGTATTCCGTTTTGAGAAAAATAAATATAATATATAAGCCCTCCAATGACCAATATCGCTATAGTGATGCCGATGAAAATGACATTCAAATGTTTTCCTGTCTTGGTTTCGAAAGCGCGAGACCCATTGTGTATTGGCGGAGTCGAGCCGGACAGATCGTTTGTTTTAGCGTCCTTCTCCATGGTTATTATTATATCTTGTGCATATAGGACACACAATGTGCGTTATCCACATCTGCAGTTAAGTCGATCGAAAACACACCTTTTCTGGTCTAGGATCGCGGCAATCTCTCCTTAAGGATCTTGATCTCATCGCGCAAGATCGCGGCGGTCTCAAAATCAAGTATTTTTACCGCCTCACTCATTCGCTTCTCTTTCAGCGCAATGAATTTCTTCGGATGTTTGGCAAATTTCTTTTCTTCTATTGCAAGCATTGTGCGCACCGTTCTTACGTGCTGGCTTTCCATATGTTCCGTAATGTCGCGGATATTTTTCACGATGCTTTTCGGTGTAATGCCGTGCTTTTTATTGTACGCGAGCTGGAGAGAGCGCCTCCTGTCCGTTTCCTTGATCGCCCGTTCCATGGAGCCGGTCAGAGTATCGGCGTAGAGTATCACGCGCCCCAGCACGTTTCTTGCGGCGCGGCCTATCGTTTGGATAAGCGCAGTCTCGCTGCGGAGAAATCCTTCCTTGTCTGCATCCAGTATTCCGATGAAGGAGACCTCGGGAAGATCAAGTCCTTCCCGCAGGAGGTTGACGCCTACCAAACAGTCAAAGCCATCCGCGTGCGAACCTTTTCTGAAGTCCGTGAGCACTTTGATCCTATCCATCGTTTTGATGTCGCTGTGCAGGTACTCTGCCGCGACTTTTTTTTCTTTTAGATACTCGCTCAAGTCCTCTGCCATTTTCTTTGTCAGCGTCGTTGCGATTACCCTCCCTCCCTTTTTTATTTCTCTTTCCGTCTCCTTGATAAAGTCCGCGATCTGGCCCCCGTAGCCGCCCTTTTCCGTGATTGGGCGTACATCTATCTTGGGGTCTACAAGTCCCGTCGGACGCAGGACTTGCTCCGCTGTTTGCATGCTCACCTCCCGCTCGTAGGTGCCGGGAGTTGCGGACGTATAGATAACTTGTCCAACCCTTTTCCCAAATTCGCGCGATGTAAGCGGGCGATTATCCAAAGCGCTCGGCAGGCGAAAACCGTGCTCCACCAGCGTTTTTTTTCTTGAAGCGTCGCCGGCGTACATGCCTCCGATCTGCGGGACAGTGGCGTGCGATTCGTCAATGATGGTGAGAAAATCAGGACTTCCATCTTCTTTGCGAGGGAAATACGAAAGAAGCGTTTCGGGCGGTTCCCCCGCGCGTTTGCCGGAGAAGTGCCGCGAATAGTTTTCAATGCCGCTGCAATATCCCACCTCGCGTATCATCGCGAGGTCGTAAGTGGTGCGCCTTTTGAGACGCTCGTACTCAAGCACCTTTCCGTCTTTTTTCATCTCGCCCAAACGCTCCTTCAGTTCCTCTTTGATGAGTATGATCGCCCTGTTTTTCTGGTCCTCCTCCGTGATGAAATGTTTTGCCGGGAAAAGCGATATCTCGTCTGGTTCATCTAGAATACTGCTTGTCAGAGCGTTTATTTTGAAGAGTGAGGATATTTTGCCGTCTGATATCTCAATGCTGTACATTATCCTTTCGTGAACGGGCATTATCTCCACCTTGTTGCCCACTGCCCTGAATGTGCCTGGGGTGAGATCAGCATTCGTTCTCGTGAAATAGATCGCTACCAAACTTTTTATGAGTTCCCGCCGGTTTGCCGCCTCGCTTCTTCGCAGGGTCAAATTCTGTTTCTGATATTCCTCCGGTGAGCCGATGCCGTATATGCAGGAGACGGATGCAACGATGATAACATCGCGTCTTGTCAGAAGGGCTTGTGTGGACGCATGTCGCAGGCGATCGATCTCTTCATTTATTTGCGCATCCTTTTCAATATAAGTATCCGTTATCGGCATGTATGCTTCCGGCTGGTAGTAGTCGTAATAAGAAACGAAATAATGCACCGCGTTTTCCGGAAAAAACTCCTGGTATTCCTGGGCTAGCTGTGCGGCAAGGGTTTTATTGTGTGCAATTACCAATGTTGGCTTGTCGATATTGGCAATAACATTGGCCACTGTGAACGTCTTGCCCGATCCAGTGACCCCCAGAAGCGTCTGATGGCGCATGCTTTTTCGGAGCCCGTCCGTGAGCACTCTTATGGCTTGTGGCTGATCGCCGGCGGGTGCCCACTCGCTTTTTAATTTGAATTTCTGCATTCGATGGATTATACACACTAGCATGCAATAATGCCAGACATTATTCTTTTTATAAACATAGATCACGCTCCAATCTACTAGACGCTCGACGTCTAGTAGATGAGTCTCGATATCTGATACTTGGTATCCTAGGGGTTTCTAAACAAGCGTTTGATGGCGAACATCGTCAGTTTGAAAATGAGAAAGAGTAGAAGAATATAAAACACTACTTTATATTGCAGTATGTATAGAGCGAGGGACCATAGGAACAGAGAGGCATACGCAAGCGGTTTCTTTATCCCCATCGTATCATCAGCAACCTCCCACGGTGTTTCGGATTCAATTTTTTCCATGTCTCCCTCTTGTATCTTCTCCGTCTGTTTGGTAGAAGATATGCGATCTTGCGCGTCTCCTTTCTGGTTCACATACTCCTTCTTTTTAATAGATTCCAGTTCCCTTTTTGCCTCTCGCACCTTAATCGCCGCTTTCTCACTACTTGCCTCCCTGAACTCTTCCACTTTCCTGATGATTGACCGTGTGGATTTGATGACGGCGGGAGATACATTTTTCTCAATGCGTTTCTTAATATTTTCTGTCACTGACGGGGTTTCCTCCGCGGGGATAGTGGGGTCTTCATCCTCGCCGTCGGGAATGCCATCCCCATCCGTGTCGCTCTTGAGAGGGTCTGTTCCCGCTTCTTTTTCTTCTGCGTCCGTCAAGCCGTCATTGTCGTCATCGGTGTCTTTCTGGTTGCCGATTCCATCCCCGTCTGTGTCAATGTCAACGAATGTTTGATTCTCCCCTGTTTGATTGTTTGCTAGCGTGATCGACTCTTCCTTTCCTCCCGCGATGGAGAGGGTGGCGTTCGTGATCTTGGCAGATATTTTGTGGTCCCCCTCCTTCGCCATCCAGTCGATCCATACATTGCGCGTCTTGCCACCACCGGCGAGAGAGAAATCTTTTTTCCCAAGCAGAGTGCTGTTGTCATAAAACTCTATTATTCCCAAAAGATCATTTGGACTGCTATTGAACACCACTGTGTATACCCTTATTTTGTTTCCGGCAAAAAAAGGATCTTCGGAATACCAGATATTACCCGGAATAAAGCCGATGTTCCGTATGGCCGCGCTCTGCGCATACGCAAGGTGGGTGGAAAACACAAGGAAAAATAGAGCAAGCAAGAGTGTTGTCGTGAGCGTATATTCTGTATACATGATGGTCCGCACCGTTTTTGGCATAAATGTATAGTATCATTTTTCACTCTCTGCAAAAATGCCCTGCTTGAATAACTCTTTCCCTATATTGAGGACTATAACGACCAAACACTGTTGCCTGAACGAGCGCACGCCGCTTGTATTGTTTGACAACACTCGTTGAAGTGATAATGTGGGGAGCAGAATACAACACCTTGTCACAACAAAAAGGAGGAGATTCATGCGGCAATATCTTGACATGTTGCGCCACATCAAAGAAAACGGCACGAAGAAAGGTGATCGCACCGGCACCGGTACCATTAGTGTTTTTGGGTATCAAACACGTTTTGATCTTAGCGAAGGATTCCCTCTGCTTACCACAAAAAAAATGTTCATCAGGGGAATTATTCATGAACTGCTGTGGTTCTTGAAAGGTGATATAAATGTAGCGTATCTTAATGATAACGGCGTGACCATCTGGGATGAGTGGGCCGATGAGTCCGGCGAACTTGGGCCGATATACGGACGTCAATGGCGTTTGTGGGCTACTCCCGATGGTCGTCATATAGACCAGATCAGTCGAGTGATCGAGGAGATCAAAAGCACACCGGACTCCCGCCGAATGATCGTAAGCGCGTGGAATGTCGCCGATATTGATAAAATGGCTCTGCCGCCATGCCACTGCTTTTTCCAATTCAATGTGGCAAACGGCAAACTTTCTTGTCAGCTGTATCAGCGAAGCGCCGATGTTTTTTTGGGCGTGCCGTTCAATATAGCAAGTTATGCTCTTCTCACCATGATGATGGCGCAAGTATGCGGCCTTGAGTCGGGCGACTTTATTCATACATTCGGCGACCTTCATATGTACTTGAACCACAGGGAACAGGTTGACATTCAGCTCATGCGCGATCCGTATCCATTGCCGACCATGAAGCTCGATCCAGACGTGAAGTCTATTTTTGATTTCACATTTGATGATTTTGAGATCTCGGACGATTATCAATGTTGGCCGTACATCAAAGCACCGATCGCGGTTTAGGGAAAGAGGCAAAGATGAAAAAGACAAACATTGCGATGATCGCGGCAATGGGACGCGGTAGGGTGATCGGCTTAGACAACTATCTGCCTTGGGAATATATCAGTGCGGACATGGAGCATTTTCGGGAGCAGACCGTACACAAGCCGATTATCATGGGAAGAAAAACATTTGCGTCGCTTGGCGATAAGCCACTCAAGGATAGGATAAATGTTGTTATGAGCCGACAACGAACATTCTATCCTGTGGGATATTTCCACGCTTTCTCAGCGCAGGAAGCTATTCGCATTGCAGAGGACGAGGGACAAGGAGCGGAAATTATGGTTATTGGCGGCGCGGCGGTATTCCAAGAATTTATGCCTTACGCGAATCGCTTGTACATCACGTTCATTAACGAGGAGTTTCGTGGAAATGTGTTCTTTCCTTTCGTTCCATCGCAGGAGTGGAGGGAAGTGAAGAGGCGTATCCACATGCGAGGGGCAAAAAGTCCATACGATCTTGTGTTCGTAACATTGGAACGCGTATTGCCGCCCATCTCTTAACCACCCCCCACATCAGTACTATCTGGTGTGGGTTTTTTGTTGCACTTAAAATGATATGAGGTAAGACTCTCACACGCTCCTCGCTTGAAATTATAGGTAAATACCCCGCGGCTTGCCTGCATGTGCGGAGCACGCAGACAGGCCGCAGGAATGAGTGAGCGGAGAGAGCACTTATTTTAATACCTCGGGGCAAGCCCCGAGGATCCTTTATTTCCCTTCTTTCTGTTTCAGAGACGCAAGTGCCCCGTAGAGTCCGAGTTCGTCTCCCAACTGTGCTCTCTTTATGTCGGGGATTCGGGGAAAGATGCGCATGGCGTCTTGCGTGTAGCTGCGTACTTTTTCAAGAGAGATGCCGACCTGATTCATCATGGAG
>BTQM01000001.1:0-41583 GCA_036985875.1 Patescibacteria group bacterium | reverse complement strand
TATGCGATGAAAGGGAATTTGCTGGATTTTTACAGGGATGAAATGAGGGAGAGAAAAGAGTTCGGCTATCCGCCGTTCAAGATATTCATAAAAATAACGTATCAAGGGGAAAAGCTCGTCGCGGAAAAAGAGATGGCGAAGCTCTCTGACTTGCTTGCCGAGTGGAGTCCGCGTGTATACCCTTCCCTCGCGGAGAAGACCGGTACATACAAAATAAACGCCTTGCTGGCACTTGAGAGAGATAAATGGATAGATGAGAATCTGTTGCGGATACTGCGATCTCTCCCGCCATCATTTACCGTGGAGGTAGATCCGGAGAGCTTGTTGTAGAAGTAACGAGCGGTAGAGACAACAAATTGCAAAGGAATATACAACCGTAAACCTTGATATAAACCGGATAGTATACTAGTCTTGAGCCAGTACAAGTTCCTTTACATCACGCCAACAAGAGAGGTGTGGAATGTTAATGTTGACGGAAAGGCAAGTGAAGTTCACGGTACGGTGGTCAGTGGCAAGCGCCGTAGCGATCGCTCTTTTTTGGGCAGTATGGTATTTCATGAACGGGAGTGTTCCGGTTGTTCATGAGATACACATAGCAAAAGGTTTGGCATACACACTCCCATTTGAAATATCGCGCTGGTGGGACATCCTGTTGGGACCGATTTATTCTATTGTTCTCGTCCTTCTTCTTACCTCCTTGGAGGCAAAACGTGATGAGGTGATCGTCAGTCTGGCTTTTGGTCTAATATTTGGTTTGGGATTCAGTCTGATCTCTGGTCTGGTTTTTGGTTTGGGCTTTGGTCTGATCCATAGTCTGGGTTTTATTCTGATCTTTAGTCTGATCATTAGTATGATCTTTGGCTTGGACTCTGGTCTAGGATTTAGCCTAGCCGCTGGTCTGGGCTTTAGTCTGGTCTTTGGCGTAGTTTTTATTCTGGTTTTTGGTTTGGGTTTTGGCCTGGGCGCCAGTCTGGTCCTTGGTATCGTCTTTGGCTTGTGCCGTATCTTTGATCTGTATATAAAGCCTGCGATCCGAAAATTATGGAGGTGACTGCCAACAGAATAGCCGTTGTTTCCAAAGATCCTGATTTTGGGCCGTCAACTTTCGTTGACGGCCTTTTTGTGTGTGTAAGAAACCTTCGCTTCTGTTCCGTTTGGTAGTTCCGAAGAGTTCCGTCCCCGCCTTATCGTGAGTTGGGCATTACTCTGATCTCTGCCCAACGGACATATATTTATTGACTTATCTATACTGCGTCATGTATCCTAATATATAGAAAAATTCTTCAGAGAGGTGCATCATGTACAAACAGTTTCGCGCACTTTGGAATGAATTCTTTGTAGAAGACAGGCACATCAAGGTAGGAAACGACATCCTAACGTGGCCAAACATTGTTACCACCATGGGAATCGTCGGTACGGGAATTTATGTGTACCAATTTACGACACAAAGCTACGCTTGGTTTATTCCCATAACCGTTTCTATCATCGGATTGAGCGATCTACTTGATGGCTTTCTCGCCCGCCGGCTTGATCAACACAGCCGTTTAGGCAAGTTCATTGACCCCTTGAGAGACAAAATACTTGCCCTTGCAGTACTTGTAAACTTACTGTACGCGAAAGACGTGATGTTATTTATCATACCACTGTTGCTCGCAGTCGTGTGTGAACTCTGTATCCTCGTACAAGACGTGCGAGGATTTACGAAAAAGAATGTATCTCGGGTACACACGATCGGAAAGATGCGGCAGGCAGTGACCCTCGTATGTATGGGGATATTCCTTCTACAGGAATATTGGTTCGGAATGGAGTTTATATCGATCGTCGCGCTTGTCTGGGTGATCGCCTTTGCCAGCGTTGCAAACTTCATCCTAACGCAAGTTATGTCAAAGAAATGATGTGGGGACAGTCAAACACCACGCACCGCACAGACGCCCCGATCATCCGGGGCGTCTTTTTTATGGTATAGTGTGATACACATCCTTGTCCCCGCAACAGTGTACATCGTTATCCATGAGTCTTAAGACAAACCTTCATTTTCATACCTCCGAAGACAGGCAACACGCGCTTGCCTATACCCTACGAGAGGGAATTGACCGTGCGGCAAAGCTCGGGTTTGAGGTGCTTGCGGTTACATGCCACGGAAGCGTAGTCGCGACCGACACAGATGTGTCATACGCGGCGGAGAAAGGCGTCTTGCTCATTTCCGGCATAGAAGCATACATTCGTTGCAATTCAAGCGACGTTGAGAGACATGTCATTGTATTAAACTGTAGAAAGGATATTGAAGAGGTAAAAACATTTTCCGAACTGGAAAAATATAGGCGGGAGCATCCAGAAATTTTCATTCTTGCCCCACATCCCTATTTTTACGGCAACTTCAGTCTTCATGAACATCTTGAGCCGCACATTCGGCTTTTTGATGCCATTGAGCACTCGTGGTTTTATTCAAAATTTTTCAACCGCAATAAAAAAGCGCGTGAGGTAGCGAAAAAACACAATATGCCTTTTATCGCTACCTCTGACACGCACTTTTTTGATTTCTTTGATGAAAACTACGCCGTCATTGAAGCGGAAGAAAAAACGCCCGAAGCGGTGTTTCGGGCGATAAAAGAAAATCGCTTTCAAAATATCACACATCCGCGAAGCGCTCTAATGATGGCATGGAAATTTGGCATATTTTCTCTTGTAGACGCCATACGAAAAAAACTCCGAATCCTGTTAAAATATACAAAATGAAAGAGATCATCCAAAAAGAACATGAGGTGCTGAGGGAGCAGTCAAAAGCGGTCCCACTTGGGGATATTACGAGTGCGAAAATAAAAAAAGTGCTGAAAGACATGAAGGAAGCCATGGACTCCCAAGACGACGGAGTAGCCATCGCCGCGCCACAGATAGGGGTATCGTTGCGGATATTCATAGTCTCAAAAAAAGTTTTTGAGAGACATGGTAATAAAGACGGGCAACAACGTGAAAAACAGATTGTGAAGGACTTGGTATTTATAAACCCAGAGATCGTCAAGCATTCAAAGAAAACGGCGTGGGTGGACGAGGGATGCCTCTCCGTAAGGTGGCTCTATGGAGAAGTAGAACGAGCGGAACAGCTAACGATCAAAGCATACGACGAGGACGGCAATGTATTCACGCGCGGCGCGGGAGGGCTTCTCGCGCAAATTTTTCAGCACGAAACAGATCACCTAGACGGCACTCTGTTCATCGATAAGGCAAGAAATGTGCAGGAAGTTTTGCCGGATGAACATCACGCGGAGGACACGCCTGCCTGTGCGTCTCCGCACGCAGACAGGCCTCAATTATAATTTATATGCACATGGCTGCCGCACACCGCACACAACACAACATTGTTTTCTTCGGCACGCCGCAATTTGCGGTGTATGTCTTGGAAGAACTAGAAAACATTGGACTGGTGCCCTCTTTGGTGGTTACCGCGCCGGATCGCCCTGCGGGGCGAAAACTCACGCTCACCCCCCCGCCGGTGAAAGTATGGGCGGAAAAACACAGCATCCCAGTCCTGCAGCCTGAAAAACTTGACGATGAATTTCGTTACAAGTTACAGGTTGCAAGTTACAAGTTGTTCATCGTTGCGGCATACGGGAAAATACTTCCGAAAGAAATTCTGGACATTCCGGAGCATGGAACGCTCAATGTACATCCGTCTCTCCTTCCAAAATATCGAGGTCCATCCCCTATTGAATCAGCTATTCTCTCCGGCGATGAAGAGACGGGTATTGCCATCATGCTCGTTGACGAAGAGATGGACCACGGGCCGATACTGGAAAGCCGGACACTTACGATCGGAGACCAAAACAAGGAGGAGTTGGGTGAAAAACTTTTCCGCTTGGGTGGGCAATTACTTGCCGATATCATTCCCAAATTGATTGACGGAGAAATTAAAGCTACTCCACAGGATCATGCGCTGGCGACCTATACCAAAAAGATCGTAAAAGGGGACGGACTCATTGACCTCTCTGACGACCCCAAAACAAACTGGCGTAAATTTCGCGCATACCGCGGCTGGCCAGGAACTTATTTTTTCACCGAAAATGGAGCACGCGTCAAGATCACCGACGCGGAGTTCAAAGACGGTGAATTCATAATAAAAAAAGTAATTCCGGAGGGAAAGAAGGAGGTGGTGTACAGAAAATCTCTTCTATGATATATACATATTCAGTATCAAAGTGCAGGACAGGAGAGGAGTTTCGTTATGAAAAAAACTTATTCTTTCGTGCGACGTTGGATCGTTTGGTTTATCTTGGCGTTTGCTGAGGTGGATGATTCAGGAGAATACTGCCAAGGTATGACTATCGTATTTATCGCAATAGGCCTTACGGCGCTCACTGTTCCCTTTCTCATTATTCCGGTGGCAATAGGGTGGTCGTGGCTTGCAGTAATGTGCGGTGTCGGAGCCTATCTTCTTGTTGGTATCGTATACAATGAGTTTATGAACGGAAAATTCGGACACAGGGTTTTCTAAAGCAGTCCGACATATATTCAAAAAGCCGTCCATACTAGGGCGGCTATTTGTTTACCTCAAAATCATTTCTTGTGTAACTCATTCGCCTCTTTTTCTCTAAATTGTACCATGGTACAATTTAGAGAAAAGGGGTTATAGTTTGAAATGTCTTTTCAAGGCATTGTCGTTGCCGAGTTTGCGTACGTACAGGAGACGAAGGCGGTGATCATCAAGATGAAAGCATTCTCTGAGCAATTTTATTTCTTCCTCGCAGTCAAAGGGGTATACCCACACGCTTTTCTGAAGTGGCACCATCCCCATGCGCTGTATCATGTGGCGAATTGCATTCCGCTTGGCGCGCTCTGAAGCCTCGATGTCATAAATAAGAACACGCCATTCCTTGTCCCATTTTCGCTTTTGGCTCAAGGCGGCGCGTTTTTTCAATGAATGCAGAAGTGCCTTCTCTGTCCCTTTTCGGGTAAGTGTTATTTTCCGCTGTTCCGGCAAAAAGCGCGCCAGCCCTTTGCTTTTCAAATAATGCGCGGATTTTACGTATTTCGCGCGCTTTTTCTTGTCTTGCATCACTTTTATTAAAACCGCAGGTGCAAGGATTGCGGGTGTCACGGCAACCGCTGCCGCAGCGCCGCCGATCATTGCAAGTGTGATAAGAACATCTTTTGGTGTGCTGATATCCAGCATGTCTTTTTTGCGCATATTTTTTTCTCTTTTTGATACCATGGTACAATTTAGAGAAAATTATTTTAATTTTATGGTCACGCTCTCTATCACCACCGGCTCCACAGGTCTATCCGGTCCTTCTGTTTTCACACTTTCGATCGCGTCCACAACATCCATCCCCGACAAGACTTTTCCGAACACAGTATGCTTGCCGTCAAGCCACGGCGCCGACTTGATCGTCACAATAAAAAACTGGCTTCCGTTGGTGTCCGGACCCGCGTTTGCCATCGCTAGGGCGCCACGCACAACTTTCTCATCGTTGGACTCGTCTTCAAACGCATATCCCGGACCGCCGGTCCCCCACCGGTCTTTAAGCGCATCGTCCTTTGAAAGCGGGTCCCCTCCCTGTATCATGAAGTCCTTGATCACGCGGTGAAACTTCGTGCCGTCGTAAAATCCTTTTTGCGCGAGAGTTATAAAATTGTCCACAGTCTTGGGAGCTTTGTCGCGCAACAGCTCAACTTCGATCACACCCAAGCCGGTGGTGATGATCGCTATCTCTTTTGTGCTTGCCGCACTGCTGCTATTGCTAATAGGGTTTTCGATGTTCATGTTATTTATAATATCCAATAGGGAAAACGTTGTTCCAATCAACGCCGCGATGAAAATAACCCAATAAATTTTGTTTAATGATCCTCCCACGGTGTCTGTTTATTTTCTAATACCTTTTAATAATTTTTTGATCTTCGCACTTCCTTTCCTAAGCAAATCTCTTTTTTTCTTTTTGTATGATGTTATTTCCCTCACAATTTCGTCCCTCATTTCATCGATCGCAGCATATAAATCGTCTTTCTCAGAAACGGCTCTGAAGTATTCCCCTCCGATGTGCAGATTGATCTCCGCGCGAAAAATATCGCCGGAGCGGTGATGTTGAGTGACCTTCCCTACTTCCACGTTTGCCAAGACACTGTCTGGGTCCTTGGCAACAATAAATTTATCCAACGCTTTCACCCTCTCCTCCACATATGCCGAAATAGCGGGAGTAAGCTCTATATTTGTCGCTTTTACGTTAATATTTTTCATCACCCCAATTATACCAAAATGCGTATCGCCGCACTACCTATTCTTTATCCACACGCACATTTGACCTAAGACATTACACTCTCACCACAATAGTGCTAGCACGGTACGGCTTTCACACATTGACACATGCGACAATGTTGCAAGCCTCGTCTTTCTATGATAGTACAAAGGCAGATTACAACACAATCGCAATAGTAGGAGAACCGACATGAAAGAGACGATTCGCGTTGCCATAACAGGCGCAGGAGGACAGATCGCGTCCGCACTGCTCCCGCACCTTCTCTCGGGGGAAGTTTTTGGGAAAGAAAGGCGCATCGCGCTACATCTCCTTGAAATGCCACGAGGCATGAAAAGACTTGAAGGTACCGTAATGGAGCTTGAGGATTCCGCCTTCCCTCTTCTTGAAAGCACTGTCATCGGCGATGACCCACGCGCCATTTTCAATGGGGTACATTGGGTGATCTTTCTCGCGGGCAAGCCGCGAACCAAAGGCATGCAAAGAAGCGACTTGCTCAAGGTAAATGGAGACATTGCAAAGGAGCACGGCAAGGCGCTGGTAAAGGCCGCGCAAGACGTGCGCATCCTTGTTGTCGCAAATCCGGCGAACACCAACTGCCTTATCGCATCCACTGCAGCGGGCGAGATTCCTGTCGAACGCTTCGCGGCAATGACGTCGCTCGATGAAACGCGCGCTCGGGCACAGCTTGCGAAAAAAGCAGGGCTTTCCGCGGAAGAAGCACATCGCGTAACCAATGTCGCGATATGGGGCAACCACAGCCCCACCATGCATCCCGATGCAAGCCACGCACGCATAGACGGGGAGCTTGTTTCAGGGATGATAGACACAGGCTGGCTACGGGGAGAGTTCGTTGAGCTGGTGCAGGAACGCGGGAAAAGGGTGATCGATACGTCCGGCCATTCATCGGCTCTATCTGCAGCAAAAGCGATAGCGGATCATATAAAGCACATTATAACGCCAACGCCCGACGGAGAATGGTTCTCCGCAGGGATACTCTCCGACGGGAGTTACGGCATTCCGAAAGACGTCGTTTTTTCTTTCCCGCTCGTCTCCGACAGCAAGGGAAATTGCCGCATCGTCCAGGGAATCGTGCAGGACGCATTTACCAAAGAGCGCCTGCGTGCAACACTAGACGAGCTTCTTGAAGAAAAGAAAGAGGCCGAAGCACTCGGCCTGCTCTCTGACTGAAAACGATCCGCATTGCCTATATTATAGGCAATGCGGATTTTTAATTCATTGTTTGTCTATCCGAGCGTAAACAGGTTCTCAGTCTTTCTCCACCACTAGGATTTTCCCCGGCGAACGATGCCCCGTCACGATCCGTACACCCCTCGCAGGAACCTTGAAATGATCGGCGATCATCCGAACCACTCTCTTGTTGGCAAGATTTCTCTCCGCCGGCTCCCTGACGTATACAGCAAACTCGTCATCGGACGTTTTCATGATCCGTTCCTTTTTTGACGAAGAAACCACCCGTACTTTGATATACATGATGGGCAAAGTATAACATGTCGGTCACGGAAGAAGGTCGTTCCCCACTTTGCATTTTGCGCATACTTTTGATACCATACATGCGTTGGCATATTGAAAACAACACATTCCGCGGTAGCTCAGTTGGTAGAGCGCCTCGCTGTTAACGAGGATGTCACAGGTTCGAGTCCTGTCCGCGGAGCCAATAAGAAAGTCCCCCTCAAAAAGAGGGGGGCTTTCTTATTGGCTCCCCCTATATGATGACAAGCGCGCCCCGTCAAGGGGTGGGTTATCTTACATCATCATTAAAGATAGAATTTTTGGTATACTCTGGATATATGAAAATAAATCCATCGTGGGAATACAAAGAGAGCCCCAACAAAAGAACGGGCAGGAAAAAACCTTGTACTGTTTTAGTTATGCATTACACTGCGGGGGGAAATACAGACCAAGTTGTTAGATATTTTCAACAACCCAATGTCGAGGTGTCCGCTCATTTTGTTGTCGGAAGAGATGGAAAAATCATTCAGATGGTTAAGCTTGATGATATAGCTTATCATGCGGGCAATTCTGTTTGGAAAGAAGAAAAATGGGTTAACTTTTTCTCAGTTGGTATTGAAATTAGCAACTGGGGGCCTTTAAAAAAGAAAGGGGATGTTTATTATTGTTGGCCTAATAATTACAATACGATATTTAATGGTCAGGATGTATTTGAAGATAGTTTGGGTAATTTTTGGGAATCTTATCCCCTTAAACAAATTGATGCTGTTATTGAACTCAGTAAATTTATACTAGAATCCTTCCCTGAAATAACTTTAGAAAACGTAGTGGGGCATGAACACATCTCTCCTGGTAGAAAGAAAGACCCAGGCCCTGCTTTCCCATGGGACAAGATAAAAAAGCAGAAAATTGGAAAGCAGAAAAAAGAAAAGGGGTCAGGTACCTTTTTTAGGTCTCCCTCTTTTGCCCCCGAACCACTCACGTAATTACGGTCATAATTACGTCCGTAATTACGTGACTTTCATGGTACAATGAGGACACCATGAAAAAATTTATTATGAAATTGCGAAAAGTGAGCACTCACAGCTATGCTGTCACTATTCCGAAGGAATTGATTAAAAAATTCGGCTGGCGCAAGCGCCAAAAACTTGAACTCACGTTCGGCGGCAGGACTCCTTCCATCGCAATTAAAGATTGGAAGAAAAAATAAAGGCTCCTAACCTCTTTATTCCATGAGTATAAAAGTTCTCCATCTTAATATTGAGAAACAGAAACATCTGAAAGCAGTGCGCAATCTCATGAAAACACAAAAACCAGATGTGGCTTGTTTCGTAGAGATCAATGAAAGTGATGCGAAAAACCTTGCCGATGATCTCCGGTACGAATTTGTGTACTCTCCTTTAGTGTCTACAGAGGACGGCGACACAGAAGGAACTGCTATTCTCTCCAAAATCCCCATTTTGGATTCATCTGACCTGCGGTATGACGACGATCCCTCTGATGATATGCCGGCACCTGAGGAAAAAACCGCGGATGGAAACCGCCCGAAGGAACGCTTCTTGTCTCATAGTTCAGTACTCACAGCTACTATAGAGGTCAATAAAGAGAAGCTAACCATCGCGACAACACATTTCCCTGTTACCGACCATTCAACACCCGGCTATAAAGATCATTCCTTTGATGAAACGAGTGACGTAAGGGAAATAAATCACACGCGAATACTGTTTGATCGTTTCATCTCCATAATCAGAAAACTTCCATATCCTTTAATCTTTACCGCTGATCTTAATAACCCCAGAGGAGAATATATGTACGATGCATTGGCACATGAATTAGTTGACGTGATACCAAAAAATATTGACTCAACTATTGACCCGAATCTTCATCGCCACAAAGGTCTACGTCTGGTGGTAGACACGATAATGACAAGCCCTGATGTACGGGTTGACACAGTGGAAACCATTGAGGGAGTGAGCGACCACAAAGCTATAGTTGCCGTATTTGACGTATAAAAAATAAAAAAAGATAATGGGGGTCACTTTTCCGTGCAGACACCCGCCCCCATTCTATTGTATTTTAAGGAATATGTCGTCACAATCATACGCATTTATTCCCGCTCCATTGGGACCGAACGAAAGCACGGCAACCGTCTCGGGCTCATCAGAGATAGTTGCGCAGTTTTTGTATGGATAATAATCCGGGTCAAACCAGTAAGAGTTTCCCCATGGATCAACGGGGGTCTCTATGTAAGGACCTTTCCAATTCGCTATGTCTTCGCTAGTCCATATACACCCAGTGCCATTGTCTCCTACGGTGGGTTGTTGTTTGATGCCTGCGTCAGAAGCATCAAGAGCGATCTCGGGGTTTGAGACAGTCGCGGGTTGGCAACCGTTGGGCCACTTCCCCGTATCGTCTTCCAGTGACGCAATTGCCGTTCGCACGTTTCTCAATTGTGCTTTTGCGTGTGCTTCTCGTGCTTTATCACGCGCTGAATTCAGTGAAGGGAGTACCACGGAAGCGATAATACCTATGATCGCGATCACCACAAGCAATTCAATAAACGTTATTCCCCTTTTGTTTTTTATATCCACGTTTCTTGTACGCTCCATTCTTTTTAACCGCCTGCGGCTTCCAATGCCTCATCGTCTCATCTTACCACGAGTTTAGCGTAGCTGCTCTCCGCAATTTCACTCGCTTCTTCATCGGGAGCATGCCCCAAAACATCCCGACAAACTCTGAATCCGCTCGGGGAGCAGATAGTGTATAATTATATCTATGGTAAAAAGAAGTAAGGGAACAAAAAAGGTAAGGGCGTCGGATCCAGAGAAGACATCCGGGGTGGGTTCCGAGCTCCTTATCACACTCGCATGAAAGAATTAATCATTTTCGACCTTGATGGGACGCTCAACGTAAGCAAGATGCCGCTCGACAAAGAAATGGGGGCTCTTCTTTGCGAATTGCTTGCAAAAACAAGAGTTGCCGTTATATCCGGCGCTTCATTCATACAGTTTGAAAAGCAATTCTTAAAGAGCCTGCGCTGTTCTGGCGATAAACTCTCAAACTTGTTTCTTATGCCAACAAGCGGGAGCAGTTTGTATATATATGAGCAAAATATCTGGATACAAGTATACAGGGAATCGCTTCTCGCAAAAGACAGGGAGAAAATTCATCAGGCTTTTGGATCGGCGCTTTCTGGTGCTAACATTATTTCACCGGAACATATTTACGGCGAGCTAATTGAAGACAGAGGAACTCAAATCACATATTCTGCCCTTGGACAGGAAGCGCCGATTGAGCTGAAAGAAAAATGGGATCCAGATCATAGCAAGCGCGATAAGATAGTGAGGGCGCTTGCCTCTTTGATTCCTGAATTTGAAGTCCGTATTGGCGGCACAACGTCAATAGATGTAACAAAAAGAGGGATTGATAAGGGATACGGTGTTGGAAAAATTGAGAAGCACTTAAGCATACCGAAAGAAAAAATGCTTTTTATAGGTGACGGGGTGTTCCCGGGAGGGAATGATTATTCTGTGAAAGAGGCCGGGGTGGAGACGATTCAGGTGTCAGGACCCGAGGAAACGAAAAAAGCTATCCGCAAACTTCTTGGAATATTAGCCCCGCAGAGCAAGGCTACGAGGGGCTAGTGAAACAGCAGTTGTACGGCCAATTTTACTATATATAATATATACTCTATATGAAATCAATCACACACACGCGTCCGTGGGGATCGTTTATTGAATTTACTAAAAATGAATTATCAACGGTGAAAATTCTTGTAGTGAATCCGGGCGAGGAATTCAGTTTGCAGCATCATAAAAACCGCGAAGAATTTTGGCACGTACTCTCCGGAGAACCAACGGTCATTATAGGCAATGAAGAATTTACCGCTCGGAAAGGCGACGAATTTGTGGTGGGTATGGGCGAGAAGCATCGCGTGAGAGCAAAAGATACGGAGGTGCGAATCCTTGAAATATCTTTTGGGGAATTTGATGAAGACGATATCGTGAGAATAGAAGATAAGTATGGGCGCGTTAATAAATAAAATATGATCAAATTAAAACGAGCAGAAGAGAATCCAATTCTTTCGCCTAACCCAGATATAAAGTGGGAATCAAAAGCCGTCTTTAATCCCGGTGCTGTCTTGGTAAACGATAGCGTCTATCTCCTCTACCGTGCAATCGGAGAGTATGATACATATATTTCGCGTATAGGGTTGGCAATAAGCAGTGACGGAGTAAATTTCGAAAGGAGAAACAAAGATCCGATCATAAAGCCAGAGGATGACTATGACAGATGGGCTTGCGAGGATCCGCGTGTCACGAAAGTAGGCGACATATTTTATATCACATATGTTGCTCTTGCGCAGCGCATAAGGGAGGGTGGAAAACCTACTTATGACATAATACACAATTTGAACTCCCAAACCGCGCTTGTTACCACCAAAGATTTTGTTAAATTTGAGCGGCATGGCATTATCACTCCAAAGAATTCTGACGATCGAGACGTAGTAATTTTTCCAGAAAAGATCGATGGTAAATTTATAATTCTGCACAGACCTCATCGCTGGTGCAAAAACTGGTTTAAAGATCCAAGATCTGAAAAAATTGATGTTAGTATCCCAATACCATTTGAAGAGTTGCCGCAGAGACCGGCGACTTGGATTTCCTATTCATATGATCTAAAAAACTGGTTTGGCCACAAATTACTCATTCGTTCCAATCACGCAAAAGATGAAAAAACCGGACCCGGCGCGCCTCCTATCAAGACAAGCTCTGGCTGGCTTTTAATTTATCATCATGTAGAAAAAGACGAGAAAGGAAGAATCATATATACAGCCAAAGCCGCCCTCTTGGATTTGAAAGATCCTTCAAAAATTATTGCCAAGATACCCTGTCCAATTTTGGAGCCCAAAGAGGAATACGAGGTCAACGGAGATGTGAACAATGTTGTTTTTCCTACCGGTGCCCTGGTTAAAGACGGCAACTTTTTTGTGTATTATGGAGCAGCAGACAAGTACTGCGCTTTGGCAACTATTAAGCTAGGTGAGATCATAGATGAATTGCTACGATATCGTACTAATTGAAGAGAAAAATAAAGGGGTCAATCAACTTTTTTTAGATCAGACCGCCATCTTCTCCGTGCTTCAGTTAGGCGTGTGAACCAGCCACATGACCTGTTGTCCAGCAAAGCTGCAACGAGTATCCCCCACTCGGACGATTGATGTGGAGCACGTCTCCCGTGAAGTAGAGATTGTTGTATATTTTTGAACGCATTGTTTTAGTGTCAATTTCTTTTAGGTCAACACCGCCATCAGAAGTAACGGCCCAGTCCATACCCATCGTACCGGTAATGGTAAGCGGCATTGCTTTGAGAAGATCTGCAAGTTCGCGCCGCTCCCGTCTCACCACACTGTGTACTTTCTTGTTTTGCAGTTCGAGTGGAAGCTGTGCGGCAACCGCCTCACTCATACCGGCAGGCGCGAATTCTTTGAGTACGTTCTTGAGCACCTTGTTTTTGTTTTTATCAAGCACGTCGTATACGCGCTTTCGAAGCGCACTGACCTCGGTATCGGGATACATATCAATAGTCGCTCTCACGGGACCGCTTGCAAGTAATTTTTTTACTTCGTAAGCGGCATTGAGAATAAGCGGGCCCGACAGCCCAAAGTGTGTAAAAAGTATTTTGCCCACACGCGAAAAACGTCCCGCGCTCTTCGCTCGGTCAACACCAAACGTGATCTTTATGAACGACAGTGTTCTGCCAGAGGACGCCTTTACCCATTCCTCCTCCACCGTAAGCGGAACGACATTGGGATTTGACTTATGGACGGTATGTCCGAGACCCGCCAACCAGCTGATCCCCTCACCGGTGGATCCTGTCTCCTGATGCGAGGAACCACCCGTTGCCAATATGTAGGCCTTGCCCGTGTATAAACCACGATTTGTTTCTATTCCGACAATTTTCCCATTCTCAACCTTAAAACCCAGAACCTTTGTGCCTGTTTTGAACTCTACATTATTGCCCGCGGCGTATTGCTTCATGGTCTGCACTACATCGGTTGCTTTTTGCGACGCGGGAAACGCTCTTTTTCGAGCCTCAACAACTATCGGCAGTCCCCTTTTTTCAAAAAATTCTCTGGAGTCCTGCATGCCGTGTTGCGAAAATGGCGAGTGAAGAAACTTCGCCGCGTCGCCGTAATTCTCAAGAAGCTTCCGCTCGTCTTCCTCCGCATTGAAGATATTGCAGCGCCCGCCGCCGGTGACTGAGAGCTTTTTCCCAAGTTCCTTATTTTTTTCCACGAGCAAAACTCGCCGGCCGCGGCTTGCCGCGCGGCCGGCGGCCATCATCCCCGAAGCGCCGCCGCCGATCACAATAACGTCATAATGTTGCCTTGTTGACATAACCACAAAACATTAGCACAGTTATAGCCGCCGGTAAATGCCCTCCATCGCAACTCGTACTGCCAACCCTGCAGATCCGTCCCGCCTTTGCTCTAACAAGACGGGTGGGGAGACAGGCTGTCCACAGTAAGAGATAAATAGTGTATAATCATTTACATGGCAAAAAGAAGTACGGGAGTAGACAAGAAAAAAACATCGCGTTCAAAAAAGACCAAAAAGCGTCTTGCGATAAAGCGTGAAATGCTCGCCTCGCGGCGAAGCAAGGCCGGCAAAAAGCGCAAATAGGGGCCTTGCCCAGTAACCAGCCGACCGTAGTGAGGATGTGGTGCTGAGTTATATTTGAGGTAAGCCTGTATGGATCCTTACCCAAATCAACTGGGGTTTTTGCTTTTATGCTATGCAGGTTCTCCTCTGGAGGCGGACGGGCGGCATCGCCTAGCGGGCGGAGCCGTTCGGAACAACCCACATTCATTTTATTTGATAATAAAATGAATGTGGCGTATATTTTGAGTATGGAACCATTGGCATCAAAGATCAGGCCGAAGAAGCTTAGCGAATTTGCCGGACAAAAACACTTGACGGGCAAAGACAAACCGCTAAGAATTGCCATTCGTGACAAGCATTTATTCTCTTTTATTTTATGGGGGCCGCCGGGGGTCGGCAAAACAACCCTAGCCAAAATATACGCCAAAAATCTGAGAGCGAGTTTTTATGAACTTTCAGCCGTGTCGGCCGGCAAGGCTGAGATCAGAGAGATCGTAAATACCATCGGGAATCTCGAACGCCCCAAGGTTCTGTTTTTAGATGAGATTCATCGCTTTAATAAGATCCAGCAGGATTTTCTGCTTCCTTTTGTTGAAAGCGGAGAACTGACTTTGATCGGAGCGACAACCGAAAACCCCAGTTTTGAAGTAATACCGGCGCTTCTCTCCCGTTGCCGAGTTTTTGTATTGAACGAACTTTCAAAAGAAGAGATATTGAAAATTATCAAAAGAACCGGCTTTGAACTTGATAAAAGATCCAAAGACTGGCTTGTCGCTATGGCCAACGGAGATGCCAGGCAGGCTATTGCGATATTGGAAAATGCCAATCGGCTGTACGGCAAAATTACAGTGGAAACTTTAAAAGACACTCTTCAGTCAAAATTTTTGCGTTACGACAAGAAGGGAGAGGAGCACTACAACACCATCAGCGCCTTTATAAAAAGCATGCGCGCCGGCCAGCCAGACGCGGCACTCTACTACTTGGCAAGGATGATAGATGCCGGCGAAGATCCTAAATTTATAGCCAGAAGAATGGTGATTTTTGCCAGCGAGGATATTGGATTGGCCCAACCAACCGCTCTGGTGGTGGCTAATGAAGTCTTTAGGGCGGTGGAAACCATCGGGCTTCCGGAGTGCGGGATTAATTTGGCTCATGGCGCGGCTTACCTTTCGCAATGCAAGAAAGATAGGAGCGCTTATAACGCTTATTTCAAGGCGATGGATGATGTGAAAGAAAGGGGAAATTTGCCGATTCCTTTGAAGTTGAGAAACCCGGAAACAAAGTTGATGAAAGAACACGGCTACGGCAAGGGCTACAAAAAATACACCGAGGAAAGTTTCCTGCCCGACGAATTAAAAGACAAAAAATATTTAAAGGAATGATCCGCTCCGTGAGAGTTAAGTGAATGAAGTCAGAACTTTTGGTATACTTATACCATGAAAGAGGTGCGTAAATTGATCGGGAATATTCCTATCTCAACTGTAAGTATTTTCGCGGAAAAAGCAGAAAGCGCGAAAGATATTGTCTTTATTCATATGTCTTGGGGCGACGCTTGGATTTTTGCTTTGTATATGAAGTTTTTTGCCCAAGCTGGATATAACTGTCATGCACTTGATCTGCGCGGCCATGGGAACAGTGGCGGTACAGTGGAAGGTGCTACGATGCAAGATTATGTAGATGATGTAAGAGACGTTGTGCGAGGGCTTGGTATACAAAACCCGATAGTTATCGGGCATTCCATGGGTGGACTTATCGCACTCATGTATAGCGCTCAATACGGCTCATCGGCAACGGTCTCTCTTGACGGAAGCCCGGGCCTTGAAGCGCAGAAAACAAACGAAGAGAAAACGTATCCCAAATCATATACACCCACGGATTCCGGCATGCCGACAAACCCAATGAAAGCAATGGTGGCACTACCGGACATATATCCATGGCGTCTTATGAAAATGAAAAAGAAGTTGACGGTAGAGTCCGGTATCGCGCGAAGTGAAAGAAAGCGAGGAATATCCGTTCCCAAAGAGAAGCTGGGGCAACCACTGCTTTTTATTGGTGCGGAAAAAGGAACCTCTCTTCCTTTCGGCATTGGAATTGAAAAAGCACGCGCGCAAGCGAAGTATTACAATGCACCTGTGGTGGAGATCAAAAACGCATCACACCCCGGCCTCCTTATTGGTAAACACTGGAGGGAATCTGCTCAAGCCATTTTAGACTGGCTTAGGGACAATAATTTATGACTCTGCCTTCAGCTGTCCTTGACTTATACGAATTTCTATGTTACCATTCAAGCAGTTGTTGAAAAGTTGTGGGAAAAGAATGCGTAATTCACCCTAACACAGTGCGTACAAGCACAGGAGGTGTCATCATGTGGATTTTACGCCTTATGCGACCTGTGGTCATCATCCTAATATTTTCTCTATGGATTTGTTTGACCCCATTACGATACATTGTTAACGAAGTGATAAGACGTCAATGTTAAAGCCGCCCTTATAGTTTTGGGGCGGTTTTTTATGGCGTCCGCATAACTCTGATGACGGAAGATCAAAAAAGTGTTAGTTTAGAACATGATGGCGATAACTCAAAAAGAGAAGGCGGTGGATGCAAAGGACAAGATCATCGTTGCACTGGATGTAAGCAGTCTGGATGAGGTAAAATCATTGGTTAAGGAACTTGCTCCTAATGTTGGATACTTCAAAGTCGGTCTGCAGCTTTTGACGGCCGCGGGTGCACCGCAAGTTGTCGGGCTTCTGCACGGTTTGGGTGGCAAAGTCTTTCTGGACGGAAAGTTCAACGATATTCCCAACACCGTGGGAGAGGCCTCTGCCGCGGCAGCAAAACTTGGCGTGGCAATGTTTAACGTTCATGCTTCAGCTGGTATCAAGGCAATGAAAGCGGCGGTGCAAAATAAAGGCAGTTCACAAGTTCTAGCCGTTACTGTCCTCACTTCGCTTGGAGAGGACAGCACTCGCCTTATCTTCGGTAGTTCCAGTAAAGCAAAAGTTCTTCAATTCGCGCGCGATGCAAAGATTGCCGGGATGGACGGGATCATCTGCTCATCTCAAGAACTGGAGTTTCTGGGCAAACATGAGGAACTTGCTAGCTTGCTGAAAGTAACGCCCGGCATAAGACCTGAGTGGGCTGCCAAAGGAGATCAGAAGCGCATCAGTACGCCGGCAGAAGCGATCAAAGCGGGTGCAACCACACTTGTCATCGGACGCCCCATCACCAAACCGCCGCAAGAAGTGGGTATGCCGGCTGATGCCGCAAAGCGTATCGCCCTCGAAATCACATCTGTGTTAGAAGAAAAGAAAACAATATGAACGAACAAGAAGTTATAAAAATTTTAGAGAATGTCGGTGCGGTCATTGTGGACAGCCACATGGTTTATACTTCTGGTAGACACGGAACGGCTTACGTCAACAAGGACGCGCTCTATCCGCACACCAAAGAGACTTCAAAGCTGTGCCGGGCAATTGCCGAACGATTCGCAGAAAGCAATATACAGGTAGTCATTGCTCCCGCGCTTGGAGGGATCATCCTTTCGCAGTGGATATCCCATCATTTATCCGAACTTACCGGGCACGAGGTTCTAGGTGTCTATGCCGAAAAAGCAGAAGGCGGTGAGACCTTTGAGATCAGACGCGGGTATGACAAGCTTGTGTCCGGCAAGAGAGTCTTGGTGGTTGAGGATATATTGACGACGGGTGGTTCAGCAAAGAAGGTGGTAAAGGCGACACGTGCCGCAGGCGGCGACGTGATCGGGCTTGGCGTACTGTGCAATCGCGGCGGTATCACACCGCAAGACGTCGCCGGTGTCCCTGAACTTTTTGCGCTTTTCAACATCAAACTGGACACGTGGGAGGAAGCTCTATGCCCGCTTTGCAAAAGCGGCGTACCGATCAACATAGATGTTGGCAAAGGAAAAGAATTCCTTGCCCGTAAAAAATAAAAACTGGGTAGTGATCGTTGTTACTACCCCGTTGTTTGTGTTTTTGCTTCCATGGGTATTTTGTCCTGTCGCGCTCTACACGATATGTGGATAAACGCGTTGTGTCATGTTCGTATATGAATTATAATTCATATTGTGAGACATGCAGTTCGTGAACCATATAAAATCTTCTTTGAGACCCTCGGGAACAAAACACGATGGGATATTGTGCACTTGCTTCAAAGGGGACCGCACAGAGCGACCAAGATCGCGAAAACTCTCGGCTATGAACAAAGTCTCGTTTCTCATCACCTAAAACGGCTTGAGACCTGCGGATTTGTAAGCTTCCGACAAAACGGTAATGAGCATATGTATGATCTGAACAAAAAGACCATTAGACCGCTCCTTGCGCTTATGGACGGGCACATCAACCGATTTTGCAAGCATTGTACGGGTAAACGAAGGGTCAAGACCGAGTGTTGACCATTTACAAGCTAGGGAGAAGCATGAAGCAATTAATAGTAATAAATGATAAATCATGACAGACAAAATTTCTAACGGGGTAAAAACATTTGACCTAATAATCATTGGCGGAGGTGCGGGCGCTTTCGCAGCCGCCATTCGCGCCAATGAAATCTCATCCGCCTCGGGCGGAAAGATCAAAACCGCCATGATAAACGCCGGTCTTCCGCTTGGCGGCACATGCGTCAATGTCGGCTGTCTGCCATCAAAGATACTGCTTCACGCCGGGGAGGTTTTGCATGCGGCGAAACACCACAATATTCCCGGCATTGAGATCGAAGTGAAGAACTTTGATTTTAACAGGGTCATCAAAGACGAACTGATAATGGTGGATATGTCGCGAAGAGACCATTATGATAAGGTTTTGGAGCACCTTGAGCACGTAACGTTTATTGAGGGCAGGGCGATGTTTGTTTCAAAACATGAAATTGAAGTAAACGGGAAGAAACTGGCGGCGAAAAAGTTTATCATCGCCACTGGCTCAACTGCCAATGTGCCTCCTATTGAGGGCATTAGAGAAACCGGTTATGTTACACACATTGAAGCGCTTAAGCTCACGCGGCAACCGAAAGAACTCATTGTAGTCGGCGCCGGACCCGTCGGGCTTGAATTTGCCCAGATGTACGCGCGCTTTGGAACAAAGGTAACGGTCTTGGAATTCGGACAAACCATCTTCCGTCCCGGAGAGCCAGAACTTATGGCTAAGCTTAGAAAAATCATGGAAGATGAGGGCATTACGATTTTTACGAATGCGAAAGTAATAAAGGCAAGCAGAAAAGACGATAAGAAAATTGTTACTTATGAGCACGATGGTAAAACCGGCGAAATTTCCGCGGATGAAATACTTTTGGCCGTCGGCAAGACGCCGAACACAAAAGACCTCGCCTTGGAAAAATCGGGCATTAAGATCGACAAGCGCAAGGCAATAATCGTGAACAAGTTTTTCCGGACCAACAAGGCGCATATCTTTGCGGTCGGCGACGTATCGAACGCACCCTTGCGCCTTGAAACAACCGCCGGACATGAGGGTACGCTTGCTTCGAAAAATGCCCTTGGGGGAACAAAGGACAGTATTGATTACGATACGGTGCCATACGCTATTTTTACCGATCCGCAATTTGCGAGCGTCGGCTGGACCGAAGCAAGGCAAGTGAAGGAAACGGGAACCTGCGCATGCCGCACGGTCCCATTTACGGTTATTCCCAAAGCACAGGTTATCCGCCGCACAGAAGGACTTATCAAGATGTCAATTGACCCGAAGACGAAACGTATTCTTGGAATCCACATTTTGGCGCCGAATGCGAGTGACCTTATCGCACAGGCAGCAACGCTTATAAAGAACAAAAACACCATTGATGATGTCATTCACTCAACTCCGGTGTTCCCCACGCTCTCCGAGGCAATAAAGTACGCTGCCCTTGCGTTTGTCAAAGACATCAGTAAATTAAGTTGCTGTATATGAGAACGCAGCAACAAGCTCAACAACAACCTTTCTTCTCCACAAAAGCAAAGCATAAGACGAGAGAAGATAATGTAACCCATGAAGCCTAGGTTCAGCAAGGTTGACAATATCCGATATGCGTGTTAGGTTTGAGAGAGGTAATATAAAACATTGAACGTTCCTTGTCATTTAACTGAAGGAGACGAACATGAACGAACAAACCTCGTGCTTTTCAAGAGAGGAGATCGAGACACGATTATCCGCAGCAAAACACAATATGCTGTTTTTGGCAGATTGGCTGAAAAAAGACTGCCAGCACCTGCTGGACGCCGACGCAAGAACAGCTTTCATAAAGTGGCCTGCGCAATATGTCCAGGCATTCGCAGGAGCATCTTTTTTCTTTGTTAAGCGATATATGGAGTTGTGTGAACACGACAAACATCTTCTGGCGAGCCTTCGGTTAACATATCTTCTTACTGAAAGCCAAAAGCAAATATTCGCCTCAAATGCGGGATCGTGCTTTATCCGCCGCGATGTGCTCTGGGTCTCCATGACGGCATTAGTGAGATTGTTTTTAGAAGAAGCCACACGCGGGAATATCCTATTTGACGATGAATACGCCCTTGATCGTGAGACACTACTTGGTCTGGTCGAGCATTTGCCTAAGGGCTGGATTGATAAAGTCAATTCCTCAGGCGAAGAGCGGGTGATGCAAATAGAGCTTGTCGTGCCAGGAAGCGCGGGAAATATCCCAAGATGCTAAGCTGTCGCGCACGTAAGCAGCAAAATAGAAGGTGTTGTCGACGATAGAGACAAGGGGTTCTGAAGCGCAAGCGGAAGAACCCCTTTTTTATTGGCGACCTGTCTGCGTGCAACGCACAGGCAGACATAGGACAAGAGGTATGTGAGAGTTAAGCGAAGTGGAACTTTCAGATATTCTAGCTACATTATTATATAGTATGATAAAAAAAAGCCCCGAACGCCATTGGCGTTCGGGGCTTATGTGATGTTGTCGCATCACTCTGATCTACGATGCGATGAAGATGCGACTGGGTATCCACTTATTCTACGATACTCAACAGCTGCTTTCTCCACCGATCCTAAGCGATGCAGCAAGTCCAGAAAGTAAAAGTATGCGATCTGTTCACGTTTCTCCATATTCCCAAAGACATACACGCTTTTTTCTGCAGCGCATCTGGTAATCTTACCAAGTGTCTTCTCGAGTACGCGACGAAACGCGGGCGTCTTCAGCCGCATGTCAACATTCGCTTCTCTTTGGAGAGACTGAAAGGTAATTTCCGCTTTCCGCATCAATCGCTTAAGATTCGGATCGCCTTCCAGTTGTACCGCTTTCTTTTGCAGTTCCGCAACGACCACAGTACATGTATCGTTGTCCGGTATTTCACCATAGAGAGTACCGACGCCGACAGAGATGCCAAATACGACAATCAATATCGGATGTTTGAAAAGGATATGGATGAGCGCGCTGCAACATCCACCTGTGGGAGTATACATGCGCTTACCTCCCCTTTTTCAAGTTGCCGCCGGCAGACCACTGGATATACACAACTCCGCGGTTGTCACTCTCGAGAGAACCGTTGCCACGGTACCGATAATGCTCGGAACGGATACCGATGGACATAACACCCCAACTTCCGTCGCTCAAAGACACATTCCTCCTGATCTTTACGCCAAACCATGGTCCGTACTTATTGTTCCAGTACTGATCCCTCCGGTCCGAGAGCGTAAAGCGTGCCCCGACAAACGTATTGAGTGTCCACGATCCGAATCGGCGCCAATCAACACCCTGCTCAACATAACCATCAAACTTGAGGCCTTCTCTGCGCTTTCCATGGAAATCGTAAGTTGTTTCCGTCCACATATTCCACGGATAGGCAAGAGGTCCAGATTTTTTACCAAAATCTGTCTCTCCTGCGATAGCTACGAGTGAAATGCAGTAGAGTGCTATAAACGCAATGATGTTGTTAACTATCGTCTTTCGCTTCATATCTTTTACTCCTCTGTTGTAAAACGTTATGAGAAAAAACTCTCCTACTACCACTTCTCCAACTTGTCTGTTGGCACCCTCACTCTGATTCGCGTGGGTTTTGCCATAGCATCGGAGACGGTTACTACTTTCACACCCTTCTTGTGCACATAGTCCACAATGCGCCGGAAAACATCAATATCAACGTAAAGTTGATATTCACTCGGCTCACCCCGCAATACTGCATGAGTAATAAAGACGAGCCAGGATTCCTCCTTTACCGCTCTGTCAATGAGCTTTTTGACCTCTTTAAACGTAGTCGTGTGCTTAAGCTCAAAGGCCGAGATATCATAGGGATTTACCGAAACAGGATCGTTCAACCCGTTGGTGCCTCCCCATGCTCTTCGGTGATTTCCAAACCGCGCCTTCATTGCGCCAATCACCCGCCCATCAAACTCACCGTACGGTGATGAAAACGAACGCGGAGCAAAACCCCTCTTACGCAGCTCCTTGATCGACTCGTCAAGTTCTTTCGCGATCTCTGTTGCTGTAAGCTCCATCATGTGCGGATGCGTATGGGTGTGAGATCCGATCTCCCACCCTCGCTTGCCTAGGATACCCACTTGTTCCCAAGTGACGTACCACGGCATAGCACCGATATACTTCGTCGTCAGATAGATTGTTGCGGGAAATCCACGTGCTTCAAGGAGAGGGTAGGCGTTATCAAATACCGACTTGGGCGCATCATCAAACGTAAACGACACCTTTGCACCTTCTCTTCCTTCAGCTACGCCGATATTCCCGCCAAGGGAAAGCAGTATGAGCACTAAAGCGCATACTGCCATCTTTCGTTTTAACGATACAATAGTATTCATGTTACCTCCTTTCGTTAATGTCCTTTATTCCAGACGGCAAGCTTATCACGCTTGATCCACTCTCTCCAGATCGCCCGCCAAAAAACGAACATGTTGACCGGGCGCACAAGAAAGTATGCGGGAAGCGAAGTAAGAGCCTTCACAAGCATTCCCAGTTGCAACCCTTTTACGACACACGAGATCGCAACGATCGCGATTCCGAGAATTACCGCCGCAGATAAAGCAAAAGTAACGCTTCCTGTGAAAAACCATACGAGAAGCGGAGTGGCAATCGGCGCAACCCCGAAATCAAGCAGGTAGAAGTAGACAAGCACTCCGAGCTTTTTGTTTTTGCCAAGCCGGAAGTGGCGCACTGCTATGCTTTGCAAAAACCCACGATACCACCTATCAAGCTGATTCACATAGATCGTACGCGTGGGGGGATCAATCGGATAACAATACACATCCGGTGCGTAGTAGACGCGGGATCCCTCCCCTAGCAATGTCCATGTAAGATCCATGTCTTCCGCGAACGTACGTGGATCAAAACCGCCAAAGCGCTTTACCTGCTCCGTACGGAACAAAGCAAAACAGCCGGACGATACAAGAACCGTGCCTATGTTGTTTTGTGCAGACTTAAAGAACATCAAACCAAAAAGATATTCAATAAATCTGGCACGCTCCCACAGAGTAGTGATCTTTTGAGGGATAATGAACCCGCATACGGAACACGTGCGCTCGTCATTAAAGTAAGGCAGTGACCTCTCGATCGCGTCAGGTGCAACAATAGTATCCGCATCAACGGTGACAAACAAATCGCTTGTCACATGATTGAGCGCGAAATTTTGCGCCCGTGCTTTCGTGCCCTGATTTCTCGGGGTCTTTATTACGGTAACTCCCAAACTACGCGCTACCCTACCGGTACCATCAGTTGAACAATCGTCAACCACAATGATCTCGTCAAGTGCGATACTCTGCCCCTGAAGGCTTCGTACCGTCTCTTCTATTGACGCTTCCTCGTTATAAGCGGGAATAATTGCGGTAATTGAGAATCCATCCGCCGGCTGTAAGGCGCACCTGGGTTTAAGTCCAAGCCACCATCTCCAGTCATTCCACATGTCATATCCTCCGTTGTTTCAATGCATTGATTTTAAGTATGTCAACGACCTTAATCTCTGTCTATATGTTTACCATAAAAATCCCAAAAGGTCAAGGGCTTAAGGGCGGTGCTGTAGTGGTGGTAAAACGCTCATTGATGCGATTTGCCACCGCCGCAAGGGCATTCTCAAGCTCTCCATCAACATTTTTGATGGGAATACCGAACTCGTGTGCACACCCCATCTCCTCCCGCGCTTCATCCAAACGCTTCCGCACCTCTTCTTCCGTGGCGCTTCTCCGCGCGCGTAAGCGGACCTCGATCTCGCGAAGCGCGCCGGGAACAATGAACACCACCAAGGTGTCCGGCATTCGACTTTTCACCGCACGGCATCCCTGTACGTTGAGCACTCCGAAAACGACGGGGTAGCGCTTCAAAAGTGTTTCAACCTGCGCTCGCGAGGTGCCATAATGATGGCCGCAATATTTTGCCGTTTCGTAGAATCCGCCCACACGTTCTCTGGCGAGAAAATCCTCCCCTGTCGTAAATTCATAGTGGACACCTTCTTTCTCCCCTTCTCTCGGCGGGCGCGTAGTGGTGGAGATAAGCTCACCTGCATTGGGATACTTCTCCTTGAGCCGCTCCGTAATCGTTGTTTTACCCACGCATGAGGGCCCTACAATAAGAACCAATAATCCCCTCTCGGTGCGTCCTGTTGTGTGTGCTTTGTCTTTCATATGCTCTAAAAATTATACCCCCGATATAGCCCAAATTCAACGGCATCCCCAAAAACACAAGACTGATAAAATTCCTTGGGTCTTCTTTAACTTGTACCGTAGTACAAGTTAAAGAAGACTTGCAAAACACGATGCCTATAACCTACGAAAAAGAAAGCCCGTTCCGCACTAAAAGCGGAACGGGTTGTATGCGGCACCACCTCAAATTGCAAGGTGTGTTTTCAGCGCATCGCACTATTTTTCAAACTGAATGACGTTGCCCATGGTCCCGCACACGAGGGACTCCTCAAGCAGCACTTCCCATCTCTCGGGGATGAGTCCTCCGCGAAGGCGCTCTCCGGCATCGGAGACGAGCTTGTCTATGTCGTACCCAGCAAGGGAAACCGCCGTATCGTCATGAAGCCCCTCTTTCGGAATATTGGATACGTCCCAGCCGGCAAGAAAGCGAATGCGCACTAAGTGTTTAAAGAGGATGAGCGCGTGAGGTCTTTTTCTGTATAGATCAACATGGTTTATCAGTTCTTCCGCGGACAACAGATGTTCGCTGTTCATTACAGTTCTCCTCCAAAAAAACACGACTGTATCAAGTATAAATGGGAAGGAAACAGCGGTCAACAGAGAAAGCTTGGTTTACTATCCGCACGCGAGGTGCGGATATACGTTTGAAAAATACAGTCCGATATGTTAGCGTAGAGAACAGGAATTCGTTCGTAGAAAACGCAGGAGGATTCGGTGAAAAAAGACATAGTGAAGCCCAAAACCGCCCAGATCCTATGTGAGATTCTGGAGGTTCTATTGGTATCAGACGTCCATATTGGATCGGTGGTATGCCGCGCGGCAGAGCTTTTGGGGGTACTTGAGGAATATAGGTACAAAAAACTTATTCTCCTTGGAGACATCTTTGATGACCTCAACTTCGAGGGGTTGGACGAGGACCAATGGAAGCTTATGTCCTACATCCAGACGCTTTCCGAACAAGGCGTGGAAATAATCTGGGTAAGAGGAAACCATGACCATCCGCTAGTGGTAAAGATGATGTCATGTCTTCTCGGTGCCAAAATAGAAAAGAAAGCTCACACATGGGAAATAAACGGGGTGCGCTACCTTGCTATCCACGGACATCAATTCGACAAGTTTTTGATTAACAACAGAAGACTTAACGACATGGTGTCGTATATGTATCTCATGCTACAGAAGATGGACAGGAAGCAGGGGCGACTCAGCGGAATGGTACGACGCTGTTTCCATTGGTCGTGGCAGCGGGCGTCAGAAGAGATTGCCCAGGGATCTGTGGAGTACGCGTTGAAGAAAGGTAAGGACTATGTGTTCTCTGGGCATTCCCATCACGGGATGGAGAAGACTATCGATGGAATTCACTATTGCAATATCGGCTGTTGGGCTGATATTGATATCCCCTGCCATTTCGGCACTATCAGCAAAGAAGGTGTTGTTACCCTCCACGAAAGGCAATGAGATAGGGAGCCCGTTCTGCTTCTAGCGGGGCGGGTTTTTATTGTGCAAGCACAATAGCGAAAAAGGCGACGGGAAATTATTCGGAAGAGCTCAATCTTTCTTGGTGGATATTTCCTTTTTGAGCGCTTCAATTTCCTTTTTAAGTTCTATCATCTTGAGCTCCCTTCCTACCATCAACTTATTGAACCGTTCCACTTCGTCGGTACGAGTTTGCAGTTTTCTTTCTATTTTCTTTTTCTCCGTGATGTCACGACTTATTTCGGCAAAGAAAATTGTTTTCCCGTGTCCATCTTTAATCGGGAAAATTGCAATGTCAGTGTCATATAGGGTGCCGTCCTTTCTCTTGTTGACAAGATCACCGACGAATATCTTCCCTTCAAGAATAGTATTCCACATTTTTTTATAAAACGCCTGATCATGCTTGCCGCTTTTTAGAATCCTGGGAGTTTCTTTCCCTACTACTTCATCCTTGGACCATCCCGTCATCGCTTCCCACATGGGATTAACATATGTAAATGTATAATTTTGGGCAGGATCAACAACGACGACCCCCTCAAAACTTTTTTCTGCTATCGTAGCAAGCTTGTTTGACTCGTTCAATGCGCCCTGAAGGAAGCGCCTCGCTTCAACAAGCCGAGTACTGTTTCGTATCAATACAAAAAGCAAAAACATTACAATAAGGATCGCAAGGAGGGTGGATATCTGCACAACTCTCAGATTACTCAGTGCTTCTTTTCGCGGTTCCTCAAATATAACAGCCCAACCGGTATCTTCTATGTACCCCCCCACAGCTAGTACCTTGATCCCGTCTTCGTTAATATACGTATATATATCGTCGTCGGAGACAATGGTTCTTTTTCTGTCAAGGACATCGGCAACAATTGCACGGGATGTATAGTTGAGATTTTTTAGAACCAAAGAGGTGTCAGGATGTACGATGAGTAGCCCGTCTTTGTCAACAATATATGCTCTTCCACCTACGCTAGAAGACACGCCAGCAATAATGTCGAAGATGGATTTTATGTCAAACGTCATCATGAGCACCCCGCGTATGTTGCCTTCCGTGCCATATTCAAAAACAGGTATCCCGATATCCACGAACGGCTCAAAGAGTTCAGAGATTATTACACGACCGATGAAGGGGCGCTCTGTAGTGAGCGTACCTTCAAACACATGCTCGCCAGAGAAGCTCTTGATGTCTTTTTCTGAGATTACCTTGAATTTGTCCCGCCTGAAAAGTTCATCCCCTTTTCTATTTATTAAAGACGCCTTCGTAAAATATTCGCTTTTCAAAATACGCTCCAGATAAAACTCGTTTCTGGGATCATTCATATCCCGCTCAAAAAAACTAGCGAAAGTGTTAAGCTCAATAATCCTCTCTTCCATGAAATGGTCTGTGGCAAATACAGCCCCTCCCACGATCTCAGCCTCAAGGGCACTTACGTTACTTCTCAATGATCTGGCAACCGGCAAAAACCAAATGAGGTTCACTAGTACGATCATTGCGCCTATGGACAAAAAGAAAGCGAGCTGTCGAAGATTTTTCATATATTTGCATGCCGCCTATAGCACGGCATATTGCGATCACCCTTCTTCGCACGGTTAGTCTACAATCTTGCTTGCTCTCCCAAGGATTGTTTCCGGCAATTCAACACCGAGTTTTTGCGCATTCTGGAGACTAATGACAAAGTCAATTCTGTTCGGCTGCTCAAAAGGAATGTCTCGGGGCAATATTCCACTCAAGACCTTTCCAGCAATCCGCGCCAGACGCTTGCCCATTTCATAGTAATTCGGACCATACGAAGCGATTGCGCCAAAGGAAATAGATCCTTCATCGGGCATAATTATGGGTAACCCTTCTTTTTTCGCTTTTGCTAAAAATATGTCTGATTTGGAAAAGAGCGTGCCATGGGGATAGAACATGAGCGCGTCAAAATCATCCTTGTTCACAAGCTGGAGCGCCTGCTCCAGCTCTTCGCGCGTCGGCACCGTAAGCGGAAACTCAACGAGCTCAAGACCCAGCTTAGGAGCAAAGGCATTGGCGATCGGACGTGCTTTTCGTGTGGGACCGCAAGTTGTGTCGTAAAACACCGCCACTCTTCTTACGTCTGGTATCATCTCTTTCAACAGCTCAAATCGCTTGGGAGTAAGTTCAATATTTTGCTGGGCAACCCCCGTCAAGTTGGTCCCCGAGCTCTGTAGGGAATCAATATAGCCATGTTCAACCGGATCGCCAAGCGCGGTCAAGACGGGTATCTGGCTCTCCAGCGTTTCACTAAGCGCTTGAAGGGTGGGTTGGCCTGAAATGGTGACAAATATGTCAGGGTTGAGTCCAACTACTTCCGTCACCATCTTTATACGCGTTTCCTTGTTCCCTTCATAGTTTTTACGTACGATTTTGATGCTGAGGTTCATGTCACGTTCAATGTTTCTCATGCCTTCCGTAAATCCGTTAAAAAATTTTGTGAATGTGTCACCGCCAGGATTTACGATCCCTACGGTATACTGCCGTAATGCTCCGTCATCCCCTTGCCTCTGACCCAACAGAACATAGAAAAGGCCTCCAATAACAACTACTGCCACAATAAAAGAGAAAAGATGTATTTTCTTCATAATAATAATGTTAACTGCGAATAAACGAATATGCCAGACATAACAGGGCAGTGAGACAGTTCAAAAATGATATGTGTAATAGTTATTATACTACGATCATAGAGGGGAGCAATATCCATATAGTGAGAAACCATGCGGACATAAAATTTCCCAATAAGAATGCTGCGAGATCGGCTGTTGCGTCACCAATAGCTCCATTACTCATACCGCAGCGCCTCCATCGGGCTTTTCAGCGATGCTTGTCGGGCGGGATAGATACCAAAGAGGAGACCTACCGCTACGGAAACGCCAATCCCCAGCAATGCTGCAAAAAGCGGGAACGTAAACACCCAGGAGAGTCCGAAAATGTTGGTCAGCACAAAAGATGTCGCGAACGAAAAGAGGGTGCCCAAAAGAATCCCCACCGCCCCCCCGATGCCGGTAAGGAGCATTGATTCTATGAGGAACTGCGTGAGAATGTCGCGTTCGGTCGCACCCAGCGCCTTGCGCAATCCGATCTCTTTTGTCCTTTCCGTCACAGAAACGAGCATGATGTTCATAACGCCGATACCTCCCACAACAAGCGATATCGCAACAACAGAGGAGAGAAACAGCGTAAGCACCGAGAGGATTGCCCCCACCTGTTCCACCAGTCCTTTTTGGGTTACGACAAAAAAATCGTCTTTGTTTGGATCGGTAATATTATGCGTTTCTCGCAACGTAAGCTCTATGTCCCTGACCGCCCGCGCGACAACATCGGGGCTTCCCACGCGCACCATCACCTCATGGTAATAATCAATCCCCAAAAGATACGACTGCGCCGTGGTATAAGGAATCACTACGATCTCATCAACATTAAGAAAGGAAACCTGACCTCTTTGCGGAAAAACGCCTACGACGCGGAAATTCCTGTTCTTGATCCTGATATTCTCGCCCAAGGCGGAAGAGGAGCCGAAAAGCTCTTTCTTGACCTTTGATCCGATAACGGCAACGCTTGCTTTCCCGCGGATATCGCTCTCGCTAAACGGCACGCCTTCCTCCGGATATATGTCAAAAACCTCTGACATGAACTCCGCCGACCACCCGAACATGGCAGGACGAAACGTCTCGCCCCCACGAGAGACATTGCCGGAGACGATAACGGCGGGGACGATCTCCACAATATCGGGGACATTGCTCTTTTTGCCAAGCGCTACGACGTCAGAGTTCTTTAAAGAGTCCGCGAAAAGAGTATCCGCAATATCCGACGGACCTTTGGGCTCCTTGCCAGGGCGTACCACGATCAGATCTGCTCCCATTCCGCCGAGCTGCTCTAGGATGAGCTTCTCCGCTCCGTGCCCGATGGAGACGATCAGCATAATGGCGGTAATTCCAATGACGATGCCAAGGATCGTCAGGGCAGAACGCGACTTGTTCGTTTTGAGCCCATCAAAGGCGATGTTGAATGTGTCTTTCAATGTCATGGTGGGAATATGAAAATCATTTACCTTGAATTAGGAAATGGGTTCGTAGCGGGAACCGCAGTAGAAACTATTTCCTAATTCAAGGTTATTTAATAAAACTTCTTCGTGCGTGGTTGCGGCGAGACACCATCGTATCGCTTTCAATTTTTCCGTCAAGAATGCGGATGATCCGCTCGGCATGTTCGGCAGTATACGTTTCATGCGTGATCAACATAATGGTGTGGCCCGCTTCGTTGAGCGTCTGGAGGATCTCCATGACTTTCTGTCCTGATGCCGAATCAAGATTGCCCGTCGGCTCGTCTGCGAAAATAAGGTTGGGTTTGTTCACCAGTGCCCGTGCGATCGCCACGCGCTGTTTCTCGCCACCGGAGAGCTGAGCAGATTCGTGTCTCACTCTATGCGAGAGACCAACTGCTTCTATGGCACGACGTGCAAGCTCGTCCCTCAGTGATTCTTCCACACTAGAATATAAAAGGGGTAATTTGACGTTTTCTAAAACGCTGGTGCGAGCAAGCAGATTGAAAGACTGGAACACAAATCCCATTCTTTTGTTTCTCACATGGGCGATCTCTTCTCTTGAATAGTCGTCAATGGTCTTTCCTTCAAACCGATACGTGCCCGCCGTCTGTCTGTCCAAAAACCCCAGTATATGCAGAAGCGTAGATTTTCCCGAACCGGAATTACCGGTTACCGCGACAAATTCACCTTTTCTGACAGAAAAAGAAACCCCGCGAAGCGCACGGGTTCCGTCCGGATACTCCTTCTTCACGTTGTCCACCTCGATCAAATGCATAACTATTCAGATTTAGGAACCTGCCTAAGTTAATCCTCGCGGAAAAAGACAATGACCTTCTCCCCCTCACTTATCCCCCGTACGATCTCCACATCTCCGTCAGAGCCTCGTATGCCAACCGATACTTCTCTTTCCTCAATGATCCCGCCTGATATGATTCTTACAAATTTTTCTCCGTTTCTTGAAAACACCGCACGTCCAGGAACGGCAATAACATTCTCGCGCGTCTCGCTTAAAATATCAATATTCGCCGTCATGCCAGATTTTATACGCTCGTCCTCTTTACTAAATTCAAGTATGATTTTATACGTTGCCACTCCCTCAACAATTGTTTCGGCTGGATATATAACAGTCACCTTTGTCTCAAACAGAACATCGCCACCGTAAGCATCAAGTGTAACACGCGCGCTGTCATCAACCTCAATGTCCGCGATATCCGCTTCAGGCACGTTTGCCTCAATTTCAAAACGCACATCTGAGATAAGAGAAACTAGTAACACTCCCGCAGAAATAATCTCGCCTGACTTTGCGTCTTGCGCGGTAATAATTCCGTTTATCGGGGAACGGAGAATTGTCTTGGCGATCTGCGCCCGGACTGCCACAACACGGGCCTCTGTCTGTTTTATCCGAGCAGCTTGTGAATCAATATTCGCTTCCGATTGCTTGACTGCCGCTTCCTGCGCTGCTATTTGTTCAACGGGAGTACCCGCCTCCTTGAGCACAAGCTCCTGCTCGGCAAGCGCAAGGGTGGATGCCGCAGTTTGGAGTTTCTCCTCAGCGGCAGTAAGGTTGCCTACGGCCAAGGCGATGTTGGTTCTGCCGGTTGACACATTCGTCGCCCAGCCGTCAATGGTCGTTTGGGTTATGTTCGTACTCGGAGAAGCACCGCCCACCGCAAGGGAAGCTTTGTCCAGTAATGATTTCGTAAGAACAAGGTTTTGCTTTGCCTGCTCTGTGTAGAGCTCAAGATCGCTTGCCACTGCAAGTTCATCAAGAGAGGTCTTCCACTGTACAAGAATATTCTCCAGCTGGAATCTCTCCCCCTCAATATCGATTTCCAGCTTGGAGTCCGTGATCGTAAACGATATCTGTGGATCAGCGCTGCGTGGATTGTTGAAAAATTTATCAACCTTGTTTCGTATAGCATCGTCTGATCTTGTATAAGAGTCCTGCAGTTTGTCCACGAGGTTCTTCCTTGCATTCGCTAGGGAAGTTTCTGCGTTTTCTACTTTTACCTCCTGTACACGTATTTCTTCGGGTCTGGTGCCACGCTTAAGTTCAGCAAACTTTGCTTTCTGGGTTTCAAGAGACGCTTGATATTGGCTGAGTGCCGCTTTCGCGCTCTCCACTCCCGCCTGTGCTTCTGAAAGCTCCGCCAAAAGTTCACCGTTCTCAAGAACCACCAACGTATCCCCCGCTTTTACCCGCTCGCCTACACCGGCGGCAACGCGCGATATCTTTCCTCCTTTTTCAAACGAAAGCGAAACGCTTTCTGCGGGCTTTACGCGTCCCGTAACACTCACCTCCAGAACAAGCTCGCTCTTTTCCACAACAATAAAGTCATGTGGAATTTCCTCACCCTTAAACTTTACAAATCCCCATACCAATATTAACAGGGTGACAGACACAACAATAATTATCTGTATATTTTTTTTACGCATATTCTCTCATCGAAAATCTCTTCGTCCACACAGCAATCAGATATCATAAGATATTATATCGCATTTTTCTTTGTCCTCCAATCAGTAACCAAGGAGAAAACCATATACACCGAATATTTAAGATATGTTGTCGCGCCGCATAAAAAGGAAAAGTCCCGCGCAATGCGGGACTTTAATGTGTAAGAGGAAGCTATTTCTTTTTTGCGGCAATAAGTACATCATCAGCATCCAGAAGTAATTCATAATCGGGATCTAACCATGTTTCGTTAACAATATCCGCAATTCCCTGAATGCTTACGTTGCCGAACAACAAACAGAAAGCCTCGCGACGTTTTGGTTTTAGCTTGTCGAGATGCGCTAATGCATCATTGAGGATCTCTGCTACCCTCTCCGGAGTTCCATTTTCAGACAACATATTCCACGCATCATGATATTTCCACTTCACCCTTGAGATATTTCGGGGTGTGCGTGTCCCTCCGAGAGACTTCGGTCGGCGATGATGTGTCGTAAGTTCTTCGAGCTTACGCTTTCTCCGGCTCATCGCAACTCCTTTTCATCCGTACTAGAAGTCTTCTTCAAGACCTTTCCTTTCGCACACAGTTCGATCGTTTCGCGCAGCTTAAACCTGCAAACGACTTCTATCGGAACTGCGAGACCAATTCCCACTCCATCAAACAGTTGAACAACTATTCCCACAAGATTACCGGCGGCGTCGAATAGTCCACCACCACTGGCACCAGGGGCAATATGCATATCAAGCTGGATAAGCGGCGCGTTTATGTCTGACACTTTGCTGGAA
Source organism: Patescibacteria group bacterium (assembly GCA_036985875.1). Lineage (GTDB taxonomy): Bacteria > Patescibacteriota > Minisyncoccia > Phycocordibacterales > UBA1539 > BTQM01. The sequence continues at coordinate 7,854 of BTQM01000001.1, read as the reverse complement.
AACAGATCTCTCCCCGGATGCATCACTCTCCCAAACGCGAATGTCCAACGAAGCACCCCGAGATGGTGGCCGATGACAAAAATGGATTCGCCGATCTTCAAATCGCCTTTTCGCAAAGATGCTACGGGAGATAGTTTCTCGGATGTCCACACGAGCGCCATGTCTACTGTAGGGTCATACGCTACCACCTTCCCTCTGAATTTTTTACCCTTACTGTTTGTAACAATAATGTCGCCACCGCTGGCAACAACATGCCACGCAGTCACAAAGAGACGCTCTCCTATCGCCACGCCAGCGCCGACACGGTACCCCTTAGATCTGCCTTTTCGTTTCGACGCTACCGCAACATGCAATATATGGTCTGCGTAAGCACCAAACTCTCCGACTTGCACCTCTTTAGTGTCGTGTTTTCCAGCATTGTACAGCGTCAAAGGACCCATACCTATACTGACGAATGTAAAAATAAGAAGTAAACCGAGTAAGCTGAACAATTTCATTTCTACCCCCCCCTTTTTCAGTATTCAGTTATTTCAAAGAAGTTCTACTCTGCTCTTCAGACTGCCATAAAGCAGAGATTAAGTAAATAGCCGCAGGCAACAGCACACCATCCTTTCTGAAAGGGTGGTGTGGGTTCATGTTAATACGCGCATTATTACACCTTTTTGGTGTGCTAGCGCGCCACTTTCTATTCCGGCATGAGAATTATGATCGTATACATTATGAAAACCCCAAGAAGAATAAGAGAGAATTGCCTGATCGTGCTGCCAGTACCCGCTCCATGTCTCGCTTGCAATTCAGGAATCAAGTCAGAGGCGGCAATGTAGAGAAAATTCCCCGCCACAAGACCAAGTGCCGGGCCGATAAACTTGTCTATGTTCACAGCAAGGAAATAAGTGATCACAGCTCCGACAAGCGTCGTGGAGGAAACAAGGAAATTGAAGAGCAGCGCTTTTTTCTTGGAGAATCCCGCATTGATCAATATGAAAAAATCTGCCACCTCCTGTGGAAATTCGTGAAATAACACGGCTATGGTAGTAACGATGCCGATATTAACATCAGCGAGAAACGCAAGCGCAATAATGATACCGTCTATAAAATTGTGTATGAAGTCACCCGCCAAGACCAGATATCCACTTGCCTTGATGCTGACACGCGTATCATCCACGCGAACACATTTCGAGCTTCCGTCTTCGGGGCTACACTCACGCTTTTCATGATGGTGATACCAATGAAGAAACCGCGACAGAAGAAGAAAGAACAAAAATCCCGCTAGGGTATAGGAAAGGATCGTATCCGGCGAAGAATACTTCATCGCTTCCGGCAAAATATTCAGAAACACCACTGCAAGAAACGTACCGACAGAAAAACTGATAAAGTACGGCAGGTACCTTTTAAGCTTCTCGGACCCAAGAAACACAAAAAAAATCCCTGCCAGCGCAACAATCATTTCTGCTATTGTCGCGAGGACGATGTAGAGCAAAATCATGGGCGTATTATATCAAATTCCCGCACATGCACAAATTGCCCTGCTTGATACCTCGCGGCGTTTCATAAGAAAAAATCATCCCAATACCTCTTTCAAAAGTTTTTCTCTCCCCACTTTTGTTTTTGCGGAATACAAGATGATATCCCGGCACCCAAGCCCTTCCTCCACTCGCATGAGGCGGCGTTCCCGCTCGCTTTTCTTTAGTTTATCCGCCTTGTTTGCCACAACGACCACTCTGTGCCCATGCTCCTTTAGCAGTTCAAGCATCTCCCTGTCCAGCGCGGAGGGCCCAACCCTAACGTCAACGATCAGCACGACCGCGCGCGGGCGCGTGTACAGATCCGCAAGATACCAGTACATGAGTTTCCTGAGCTTCTCGCGGACTTTCGCGGGAAGCTTCGCAAAGCCGTACCCCGGAAGATCAACAAAATATATTTCTTTACTAGCTTCGCCGTCGTTATAGTGAACAAGAAAAAAATTGATTTCCCGTGTTTTTCCCGGAACGGAGCTCGACTTCACCAGATTCTTTCGCCCAAGCAAGGAGTTTATCACACTTGATTTTCCGACATTGGACCTCCCGACAAACGCGATCTGCGGCACCCCGTCCTCCGTGATCTCATCCGTGCCGAGGATCCCTTTTACAAATTCTGCAGTATTTATTTCCATGAGTTTAGATTAAATTAGCTTTGATGCTTCCCATACATGGCGGCAAAGCCGCCATGTATTAAGCTTTAAGCTAATCAAGATATTTATATGCGTCGTTTTTGATCGTTGCGCCACAATGTTTGCAGTGAATCGCGTCAAGATCATGCCGCCCTAATTTACAATTTCGACACACATAATCAATACGAGGCCTGTGGAACATGCTCTTTGCCAATCTTACAAATAACGTAATACCGAATACCATAATAAGTATCGTCAAGAACTTGCCTACCGCACCCTCAGGCGTGATGTCGCCAAACCCCGTTGTCGTAAGCGTGCTAATGGTAAAATACATCGCGTCCAAATACGTGCTGATCTCCGTGTTGACCCGCACCTGAAACACGAACACGAGCGATGTCATCAAAAGCAGAAATATCACCAAATTAAGGACGCCGATGATGATCTCTTTGTTGCGTATAATAAACTTATTTCCTTCATGATGGTATAAATTTCTGGATATTTTGTAGAGTCGCAACATCTGCAGTGACCTGACAAGCCGTAAAAATCCCAAATTCCCAATAAACGCTGGAGCAAACAGAGAAAAGATGACGATGGCGTCAAGTATGCTCATCCACCTGAATATATACGCGACCCTCTTGGGCGCCACCCACAATCGGAGCATATACTCACTCAAAAATAGTACGCCCAAGAAAATCTCTATGGCAATAATCACTTTATTTTCTGGGAAAAAGGCGGCGATGAGCACCAAAAAAATAAGAGCGGCGTTCACGGCCAATAATGTATTATTGAACAAGATGCTTATATAGCTCTTGCCGTAAAATACTTTATGGAGTTTGTGCTTTATTTCATCCATCTTATTTCTCTAATCTCTAAAGCATCTTGGAATGTGTCTACAATTCGCTTATACCACTGCAAGCGTGTTTTTTGTTAAAACAAAAAATTGTTTAAGTGAGAACTCACGAGAGCGAGAGCACTACCCCATTCTTTTGATGACTTTTTCTACGGCTTTTTGGATGGAGGACGATCCCATGCCGTAGTGCTCTATAAGCTCTTCGGGCGTGCCGGACTGTCCGAACATATCCTGCACACCCACAAACTCCATTGGTACAGGATATTCGCCGGACAACACCTCCGCCACGGCACTGCCCATCCCTCCTGCGACTTGGTGTTCTTCCACGGTAACCACTGCACCAACCTTTTTTGCAAACGCCACTATCGCTTTTTTGTCTATGGGCTTTATAGTGGAGAGGTTCATTACCTCCACTCCTATTCCTCCGTATTCAAACGCTTTTGCCGCCATGAGCGCATTATGCAGCAAGGGACCGCAGGCAATGATCCCCGCTTTGATCGCAACGTCTTCTTGCGGAGTGAAAAATATCTGCGCCTTACCTATTTCAAATGATGTTTCCTGTGTCGTAAACTTTGGTGTCTTTTCGCGTGCAAGACGAATATACACGGGACCATCGTGCTGTGCTGCCGCGATAGTTGCCTTCTGCGCTTCTTCGCTGTCGCAGGGCACAAGCACGGTCATGTTGGGCTGCACTCTCATAAGCGCGATATCTTCCAGCGCCTGGTGTGTCGCTCCATCTGGACCAACAGAAATTCCCGCATGAGCTCCCACAACTTTTACGGGAACATTGTTAAGTGAGATCGTCGTCCTGATCTGCTCATTGTTCCTTCCCGGACTGAAAACAGCATAAGAAGTAATAAAGGGAATTTTCCCATAATTGGCAAGGCCAGACGCAACGGTCGCAAGATTTTGTTCGGCAACCCCTATTTCAATATAGCGCTCCGGGAACTTTTCCTTGAACCAATGCGTCCTCGTTGACTCTGTCAAGTCTGCAGACAGCGCAACAACGCGCGGATCACGTTCGCCCGCCTCAACCAAACCCTTCCCAAAACCATCACGTATCGGCTCTTTTTCAATGTCTTCGTCAAATATCTTGGAACTTAATTTTGGATCCTGATTTGTCATATTGCCTTGTGTCCTTTGTGTTACATTATAAATTACGGGCTGATTCATTCGTGCTCGCTCCTGATCTTTCCGCCCAATGTTCGCAATTCTTTCAAAAACTTTTCCGCCTCCTGTTTCTGCGGCGGCTTTCCGTGCCACAGATAATCAAACTCTATTTCTTTTATTCCCTTACCTGGAATGGTGTGTGCGATGATCATGGTTGGCTTTTCATGGATCGCTTTCGCCTCCTCCACCGCATTCACGAATTCCCCAATATTGTGTCCGTCAACGTCGATTACATGCCAATCGAATGCTTCGTATTTGTCGCGCAGAGAATCCAGGGGCATCACATCCTCGGTCATCCCGTCTATCTGAATGTTATTGCGATCGATCACGCCGGTAAGATTGCTCAACTTGTTGTTTGCCGCAAACATAGCCGACTCCCAGATATTTCCGGAGTCATGTTCCCCGTCGGATAGTAAACAATAGGTGCGAAACTTCTTGTCATCCATACGCGCGCCATAGGCAATACCTGCCGCCTGCCCTAGACCAGAGCCAAGTGGACCAGAGGTGCTTTCCACACCGGGAAGCTTCTCTCGCTCGGGATGTCCCTGCAAACGCGTTCCAAGCTTGCGAAGCGTCTTCAACTCCTCCAGTGGGAAATATCCCGCATACGCCATGGTTGCGTAGCGTACTGGCACAATATGACCATTCGATAGAATAAGGCGATCGCGCTCCTCCCAATCTGGATTTTTGGAGTCGTGATTTAATATATGGAAATAAAACGCCGTGAAAATATCAGCCATTCCGAGCGGCCCCGCAGTATGCCCAGAACCCGCCTCAAGGAGCATCTCAATAATAGACTGACGAATCTTATTCGCTTTTATCTCGAGCTCCTTTAGTTTATCTTCGTGCAGATGTACCATAATATAATAAATTGTGACCTTTCAAATTTGCCTGCCCCATGGACAAAGCATAGCTTTGTGATAATAGGGTCATCGTGTGAGTGCGACATATGTCATATACTTTGGAATTCCTTGATTCTCTTTTTGATGTCTTTGCTTTCAAGAATCGCCGATCCCGACACCAGACGATTCGCCCCCGCTTCTATAAGGCGCGGCGCGGTCTCCAGATTCACTCCACCATCAACACTCAGTATAAGCTCTGGGTAGTGTTTTCGCAAATCGCGCAACTTGTGCAAAACTCTCTCGTCAAAAGGCTCTCCTTGATAGCCGATGCGTGCGATACCCATGCACTGTACAAAATCAACCTTCTCAATATGAGGGAAAAGCGCCTCGTTTGGTGTTTCAATATTAAGAGCAAGACCCAACTCAACATCACTTTTCTCCACTCCCAACGCCTTAAGAAAATCAGCCGGGGGATCTATATGGCTTATTTTCTCCCAAAATAGATCCATATCGCCGATAGATTCAATATGAAAAATGATTCGACGCGCTCCCGCCCATATCCATGATCCCATAGACTCCTCCGGCTGACTGACCATGAGATCGATCTCATAGGACAGGCGCGCACTTTCCGGAAAGTGCCTTTTACCCCCCGCAAGCTCTTTCAAAGACACATCTTCTCCAGCATACGGCCATGTTTTTTCGGGAACGAATCGCCCGTCCATCACGTCAATCTGCACCACATCCACAAGACCGGCAAGTAAACTTGCTTTTTCCTCAAGCTCCTTAAAACTTTTTGGCATTATTGCGGGGATAATCTCCATTTTGCTATTATCTATTTTCAAGCAGACTATTCAAATGTCCGGCTGCCATCCAGCCATATTTTTCAGTAAACTCAAGAAATAATACAAGAAGTGGTATTGCTTCTTTTAAGGATGCCGTGGCGGTGATAGTGGCGTCCGGATATTTTTCAAGCGTTTCATTTACCTGCTTGATCCGGTCTTTTATGGCTTGAGCGCTTTTTTCTTGGTTGGAGCTGAAAAAATTGTGTAATTCCGCGACAAAAAACTCGGTGGGATAATGAGATAGATCTTCAATGATCTGAAAATCTTCTGGCGCTATCTTGCGCCGATCAATAAGTTCCTGACAATCAGCTTTCTTTAAAAAAAGATTTTCTGTTGGCTGTGTCTCTTTAAACTCATTCATAAGTATAGATTTATTTTATTGAGTAAGCAAAATGGCGTACAACTAACGTGCATACGTCTCTATATCGTCAATTTTCTTGATGCGCCTCTTGTGCCGCTCTTCTCCGGAAAACGGCGTCCTCAGCCACAAGCCCACCGTTTCTTTCGCCTCCTTTTCGCCTATAAATCTTGCTCCCAGGGATAGAATGTTCGCATCATTGTGCTCGCGAGACAGTGTGATAATGTCTTTGGGGCCACCGTAATAGACGGAGGCTCTAACGCCGGGAAATCTGTTCGCGACGATTGCTTCACCTTGCCCGGAACCTCCCAAAATGACGCCTACTGCGTCGGTATCAAGAGAGACAGCCTTTGCCACAAGCGCAATAAAGTCGGGGTAATCATCCCCCTCGTTAAGCTCGTGCGCCCCCTCGTCCACCACCTGATGACCGCCCTCCTTGAGATACGCGACTAGCTTCTGCTTCAACTCAAACCCCGCGTGATCTGCACCAACGTAGACTTTCATAATTTTTCAGTTTAAAAATCTGCCGCTTGTAATAACATGCTCTAGCATTGCATTCGAGTACCCCGTTTCGTTATCATACCACGAAAGCACTTTCACCAAGTTTCCACCCACTACGCGCGTGAAAGAAAGATCGGCTATCGCGGCATAAGGACTGCCGATGATGTCAGAGGAAACGATCGGCTCTTCCGTCACAGAGAACACCTTCTTCCATCTTCCTTCCTTTGCCGCTTTCTTCAATATCTCGTTGACCTCCTCCGCGGTCGTGTCGCGCTTCGCGATAAAAGTGATGTCGGCAATAGAGCCGGTGATCAACGGCACCCGAAGGGCGATACCGTCAAACCTCCCTTCAAGCTCGGGTATTGCTTTCGTAACCGCGATCGCGGCGCCGGTCGTGGCGGGAATGATATTTTGCGCAGCCGCTCGCCCCCTTCTGAAATCCCGCTTGCTTGGAGAATCCACAAGCGCCTGGGTCGCGGTGTACCCGTGCGCAGTATTAAGAAGCGCTTTTTCTATCCCCACCGTCTCATCCAATATCTTGATCAAGGAGCCCGCGGCGTTAGTGGTGCAGGAGGCGTTGGAAGAGATCTGATACCCTTTGAGCTTCTCCTCATTGACGCCTACCAAAACCGTACCGCCCGCGATCCCCTCCACCGGCTCGCCCTTCACGGGCGCTGAAAGAACAACGCGTTTTGCTCCCGCGTCCAGATGTGCCTTTGCTTTGCCGTACTCTGAGAAAAAGCCTGTTGACTCAACAACAATATCAATGTCCAGATCCCCCCATGGCAAAAGTGATGGATCTTTTTGCTGAAGGAAAAGGATATCGTGCCCATCCACGCGAAGGTATTCTTTACCCGCTTCTTTTTTCACATCAATATCAAGACCACTTCTGCCGTAAGCGGTATCGTACTTGAGGAGATACGCAAGATTTTCAATATCGCCCAGGTCGTTCACCGCAACAATCTCAACCTCATCTCTCGGGTGGGCGATTTTAAAGAATGTACGACCGATCCTGCCAAGTCCGTTTATGGCAACCTTTATTTTTTTCATAATAATACCCTATTTAAAACAATACACTGTTAATATTCTCCATTATAACAGCAAAAGAGGAAATATGCCTACATATTAGTTCCTCGGCTCGG